>JACPSW010000100.1 GCA_016193045.1 Candidatus Rokuibacteriota bacterium
CGCGAGCACATCCAGCCGTCCAGGGTGTAGGACGGGCGGCCGGTCACCAGCGCGTGCCAGCCGGGATCGATGAAGTCGGGGCCGACCTTGAACGCCTGCACGGCGAGGCCGCGCCTCCGGAATACTTCCAGCAGGCCGAGAGTGACGGTGGTCTTCCCCACGCCGCTCGAGACTCCGGCGATCACGAGCGCCGGGATCACGCCTGCCTCTCCGAGACGCCGGCGGACTTGAAGGTCGCCATCTCGGCGTAGATCTTCACGGCGGCCTGGATCAGGAGGAACGCCAAGGCCGCGCCGGTCCCCTCGCCCAGGCGCATCTCGAGATCGAGATAGGGGCGGAGGCCGAGGTGCTCGAGGATCACGCGGTGGCCCGGCTCCGCCGAGCAGTGAGAGGCAAGGAGGAAGTGGCGCGCCGCCTCGGTGAGCGTCACCGCGACGAGGGCAGCGGCGCCGGCGATGAAGCCGTCCACGACGACCGGGACCCGGGCGGCGGCCCCGGCGAGGACCACGCCGACGAGCCCCGCGATCTCGAAGCCCCCCACCTTGGCCAGGACGTCGAGGCCGTCGGCGGGATCGGGCCGGTTCACGGCCAGCGCCTGCCTGATGATCGCCACCTTGCGCTCCCACGCCGCCTCGTCGATGCCCGTGCCCCGACCCGTGACGGCATCGATGCGGGCGCCGGTGAGCACGGCGGTGATGGCGCTCGCGGCCGTGGTGTTGCCGATTCCCATCTCGCCCAGGCCGATCAGGTCGCAGCCGGACGCGACCTCCGACTCCGCGAGAGCGATCCCCCCCTCGATGGCCTGCACCGCCTGGTCACGCGTCATGGCGGGCCCCCGGCAGAAGTTCTGGGTGCCGGGCGCGACCTTCCTCGCCACCAGCGCGGGGTGGGATGCCAGCGGCGCGGCCACTCCGAAGTCGGCGACCACGACGCGCGCGCCCGCGTGACGCGCCAGCACATTGACGGCGGCCCCGCCGCGGAGAAAGTTCTCCAGCATCTGGGCGGTCACCACCTGAGGGTAGGCGCTCACCCCTTCCGCGACGACGCCGTGGTCGCCCGCCAGGGTGAAGATCACCGGCCGCCGCGCTGGCGGGGGCTCCTTGCCCGTGATCTCCACCAGGCGGCGGGCCAGCTCCTCAAGCCTGCCGAGACTGCCGGGGGGCTTGGTGAGCCCGTCCAGGTGGGCCTGAGCCCGCGCGGCCAGCGCGGGGTCCGGCGGGACGATCCGGCTAAGGAGCTTCTGGAGGCGCGCTGACCGGCGGTGTCTCATGGAAGGGCTGGTCCTTCAACCGCAATGGCAGCCCGGCCACCATCAGCACGACCCGGTCGGCCGCCCGGGCCACGGTCTGGTTGACGGTGCCGAGGAGATCCCGAAAGCGAAGACCCGAGGCCGTCTCGGGATGCACTCCCTCTCCCACCTCGTTGGAGACCAGGATCAGGGAGTACGGGCGCTCGTCCACGAACTTGGCGAGGGCCTCGCCACCGGCCAGGATCGCTTCGTCCGCCAGCCCGCGCTGGAGCTGGTTGGCCACCCAGAGCGTCAGGCAATCCACGAGGACCGTATCGGTCTGGCCGGCGAGCCGGCGGAGCGCCCCCACCAGCTCGACCGGCTCCTCCACGGTGAGCCAGGAACGCGGGCGGTCTTCGCGGTGCCGGCGGATCCGCGCCGCCATGTCGGTGTCGAGCGCCTCCGCCGTGGCCACCACGCTCACCCGCGGGCCGCCGACAAGGGCCTGGGACACCGCATAGCGGCTCTTGCCGCTCCGGGCGCCTCCCAGAATGAGGAGCGAAGACGGGCGAAGGGGAAAGCTGAAGCGCGAAGGCATGAGCCCGGACCCTCCCTCGAAGACCGGTGCTTGGTGACGGGCGTCCGGGCAGGTCTCCTGGCTTTCGGATCGTCCTACTTCCCACGCCTTCCCGGTCCGGGACTAGCCGGACCAGTGGCCGTCGTGGGGTTCGTCCCCGATTACAGTGACGGGGTCGCGGCGGCTTCGCACCGCCTTCCCTGTGGCCCACTCGGGTGGGCCACCCGGACACCTGTGACGGCCAGAGACTACCCGCGATCGCGCGGGCTTGTCAAGGCGGGGTCAGGCTTGTGCGGGGTCAGGCTTGCGTGCGCGCGGGGCGCGGAAAGGAAAAACCCCGAGCGGGCGGAAGGGTCCTTGCTTTCGCCAGCGCAACCTTCGGGGGGAGGAATCGGAAGGGGGGCGGAGCCCCCCTCCGAAATAGAAAACCCCCTCCCGCGTGCGGTGGGAGGGGGCGGCGGGGTTCCCGCGTAGGCTACCCATTGTAGCCGCGGCCCCGCGATGGCGTACGGAGTTCAAAGGCAATGCCAGGCGGTGATGAGGGAGAAGATGTTGGAATGTCTACGAAAACAGAGATGCCGAAGGGCCCAACGGGTGTCAGGCGGCGAGCAGCGGTGTCAGTGTCGCGACACGCCTACCAGCGGCCCAGACGGTCCAGCAGGCGGCGCTCCCGCTTGGTCGGGCGGCCACTCCCCCTGGGGCGGTAGACGGGCGGAGGCGTCGGAACCAGTTCGGGAGGGGGCGGGGGGGTGAGATCCTCGTAGAGGAGCTGGGCCCGGAGCGCCGAGCCCCGCCGCTCGGCCAGCGCGAGGACCTTGATGATCTTCTTCCCCCTGGGCAGGGTAATCCGGAGCATGTCCCCCGCCCGGAGCAATTTGGCGGGCTTGGCCGAGTTCCGGTTGACGTCCACCTTGCCCCCGTCGCACGCGGCCGCCGCCAGGCTCCGGCTCTTGAAGAAACGCGCGGCCCAGAGCCACTTGTCCACCCGCACCTCGTTCATGTCATCTTGAGTGTACGGCCGAACTCCCTTCTCCAGGGTTGGCGCTCGCCGGCGCGGCCTGCCCGCCTGCGCCGGTACACCCGCCCGAGAGAAGGGAGCCTTCCCCTTCCCGGGCAACTTTCATGCCCGGTGCCTTCAGCAGGCAAATTGCCAACTTCGGGAGAGGCCGGCGCCACCGTTGCACAGCGGGTGGGCGATCAGGGGACCCCCGGTGCACGACCCCCTGTGCAGTATATAATCCCTGGCAAGGAGCCCCCACCCCACCATGCCGGATCCCCTGCGGTCTGACGCCCGCATCGAGGCCGTGCTCAGCCAGCTGAGCCATGCAGCCAATCTCGGGATCTCTCCCGAGGAGCTCCTCAAGCGGGCGATGGATGGGCTCCTCCAGGTGACCCGCGCGCCGGCCGGTCTGGCCTGCTTGGCCGACCCCGAGGGCAAGACGCTGGAGGTCGTGTCCATCCGGGGGATCCGTCCCGCGGCGGCCCGCGCGTTGCCGCAGGCGTTTCGCCTGGAGGTGGAGCGGGGATCGGAGTACGTGACCCGGCCCATCAGGATCGGGGAGGAAACGTTCCCGGGACTGGAAAAGCTCCAGGCCAGCTTCAGCGCCGAGGGGATCGGCGGCGGAATCCTGTTGCCCCTTTCCAGCGACGGGCGGCTCCTCGGGCTTCTGATGGCGATGTTCCGGGCGGGTGGCGAGACCCGGCTGCTCCCCGACGCCGCCCTGGAGGCGCTTCAGCGGCAGCTGTCCACGGCGCTGCAAAACGCCCGGGTCCGCCAGAGCCTTCAGTCCACCAATACCGATCTCCTCCGCCTCCTGACGCTGGCGAAGATCCTCGCCGAGCCCCGCGACCTGGAGCACACCCTCACCATGGTGGCCCAGGCGGCCAAGTCCTTTTCGGGGGCGGTGGCCACGGCCGTCTGGCTGGCCGATCCCGTCGCCAAGTCGCTGCGGCGAATCGTGCTTCTCGCGCCGGAAGGGCCGGAACCCTTCCGCCCGACACAGTTCGCGTACGGCGAGGGCATCGCGGGGTGGGTCGCCGCGAACGGTGAGGCCCTCCACGTCGAGGATCCGCCGACCGATCCGCGCGTGGCCGCCAAGAGGTGGGCGCAGAGCCTGGGGATCCGGAGCATCTACGGCTTCCCCCTGCGCTTCGGGGACGCGCTGGTGGGAGTTCTGTCGGTCAGCACCTCTGCTCCGCTCCCGGCCCCCCAGCTCTCGCTCTTCGGGACGTTCTGCGATCATGCGGCGCTGGCCATCGGCCAGGCCGGCCTGCTGAGGACCCAGGAGGTTCACGCCGAGCAGCTCGGAAGCCTCGTCCGGGTGGCCGAGGCCGTCAACGCCGGGCGGCCGCGCGGCGCGGTCCTGGGAATGATCGCCGAGGCGTGCCGGCGCGCCACCGGCGCGACCTGGCTCGCCGTGTGGAGGGCCGAGGGGAAGAGCCGGAGGCTCTCGCTCTTTTTCGCCGATCCGCCGGAGCGCCAACCGCCTGTTCGACCGCGTCGCGTCAGCTATGGCGCGGGGCTGGCCGGCTGGACCGCGCTTCACCGGCGCGCGCGGGTCACGGCCGACGTCCACGCGGATCCCGCCGCAGGCGATCTCGACTGGTACAGGACTCGGGGGATTCGGGGCAGCGCCTCGCTGCCACTTCTCGCCGCCGGGAAGCTCCTCGGCGTCCTCGAGCTCGGGACCCCGGCACCCCTGGCTGCGGAGCAACTCCGCCTGGTCGAGGGATACGCGGCCCTGACGGCCGCCTGCCTGGCCCGTTCTCCGAGAACGGCCGGAGGCCGACCGTGATGATCGGGACTCAGCCATGGTCTGGGAACCCGAGATCGAAGAGCTGAAGCGCCGCCTGGAGCTGGCCAGGCAGATGGGCGGCCCGGCCAACGTCCGCCGCCAGCACGAGGGCGGGAAGCTCACCGTGCGGGAGCGCATCGAGCGTCTGCTGGATCCCGGCAGCTTCCACGAGACCGGAGCCCTGGCGGGGATCGCCACCTACGAGAACGGGAACCTGGCGGCCCTCCGGCCCGCCAATTTCGTCATGGGCACCGGGCGCATCGACGGGCGCCGCGTCGTCGTGGGGGGCGACGACTTCACGGTTCGCGGCGGGGCCGCCGACGCTTCGATCGGAGGCAAACAGGGGTACGGCGAGAGGATGGCGCGGGAGCTGCGCCTCCCGCTGGTTCGCCTCGTGGACGGCACGGGCGGCGGCGGCAGCGTGAAGACCTACGAGATGACCGGCCGCACCTACGTGCCGGGGAATCCGACCTGGGACGTCGTCTCCCAGGCGCTCAACGAGATCCCCGTCGTCGGCGCCGCCATGGGGTCGGTGGCGGGGCTCGGAGCGGCCCGCGTGGCGTGCTCCCACTTCTCGATCATGGTCCGGGGAACCGCCCAGGTGTTTATCGCCGGCCCGCCCGTGGTCAAGCGCGGGCTCAACGAGGACGTGGACAAGGAGACGCTCGGGGGCTCCCACATCCACGCCCGCGGCAGCGGCGTGGTGGACAATGAAGCGGAGAGCGAAGAAGATGCGTTCCGCCAGATCCGCAGCTTCCTCTCGTACCTCCCCCCCAACGTCTGGCAGATGCCGTCCCGGGCGACCCCGGCCGACGACCCGGCCCGGCGGGAGGAAGCGCTCCTCTCCATCATCCCGCGCAACCGGCGCCAGCCCTACGACGTGCGGCGCCTCCTGGCCCACGTGGTGGACCGCGACTCGCTCTTCGAGATCGCGCCCTACTACGGCCGGTCCCTCGTGACGGTGCTCGCCCGTCTCGACGGCTACCCGGTGGGGGTCCTGGCTAACGACCCCAAGTTTCATGGCGGCGCGCTGACCGCGGACGGCTCGGAGAAGATGACGCGCTTCGTGGACCTCTGCGACACCTTCCACCTGCCGGTGGTGAATTTCGTGGACCAGCCGGGGTTCCTGATCGGCGTCGCCGCCGAGCGGGCCGGCACCGTGCGCAAGGGCGTACGGGCCCTCTCGGCGGTCTACCAGGCTACGGTGCCGTGGGTCTCGATCATCGTCCGGCGGGTCTTCGGGGTCGCGGGCGCGGGCCACGGGAACGTCCAGGCGTTGAACCTCCGCTACGCCTGGCCCTCGGGGGACTGGGGCTCGCTGCCGCTCGAGGGCGGCATCGAGGCCGCCTACCGCCGCGAACTTGACGCCGCGCCCGATCGGGAGCACCTTAGAAGGGAGATCGAGGAGCGCCTGAACCGGCTCAGGTCGCCGTTCAGGACCGCTGAGGCGTTCGGCATCGAGGAGATCATCGACCCGCGGGACACGCGCCCGCTGCTCACGGACTGGGCGGCCCTGGCCTACGAGAACGAGGCCACGCGGCTGGGTCCCAAATTTCGAGGGATGCGTCCCTGACATGAGCGAAGATCGGCCGAGACACATCAGGTTCCTTCGAGTCCTGCCCGGACTGATCCTGGCGGTCGCCGCCCTCGCGTCCGCCCAGACCGGGCTGGTGCTGGTGGAGGACTGGAGCAAGCAGTCCGTGGGCGTCACGGGCATTCCGGACGGGTGGAAGGGCCAGAACTGGGGAAGCCCCGCCTACGACCTGACCGTGATCGAGGGGAGCCCGAAGGTCCTCCACCTCAAGAGCCAGAACGAGGGCTCCACGATCGTCAAAGAGGTGAAGATCAACGTCAAGGAGACGCCGGTCCTCGAATGGCAGTGGAAGGCGGTGGCGCTGCCCGCCGGGGGCGACTCCCGGAAGAAGGCCGCAGACGATCAGGCCGCCCAGATCTACGTGACGTTCCCCCGCTTCCCCTCGGCGGTGCGCTCGCGCATCATCGGCTACGTCTGGGACACCACGGCGCCCGAAGGGACCATCGTCGAGAGCGAGAAGACCTCCCTCGTCACCTATGTCATCGTGCGGTCGGGACCCAGGGATCTCGGCCGCTGGATCACCGAAACGCGCAACGTGTACGAGGACTACAAGCGGATCTACGGGGAGGAGCCGGGCGAGCTGGGCGCCGTCTCCATCGCCATCGACTCCAACGACACCAAGTCGAGCGCCGAGTCCTACATCGGGAAGATCCTCTTCAGAAAGCCTTGAGGGCGAGCGAGGAGTTCGTCAGGGAGCTGGCCCGGGAGAACAAGACGTTCTGGGCCGGCCGCGACGGCCGGCTGGACCCCCAGGCGCCTCCCGAGACGCTCCGCTCCCAGATCCGCTATCGGATGCGTCAGGGGGTCTACAACGAGCTCCGCTCGGTGGAGCTCATCGCCGCCTGGATCCCGTGGGTACCGGAGCGCGAGATCCGGGACCTCCTCCCCCGCCAGCTGGAGGACGAGCAGCGGCACTACCAGCTCCTCCGCCGGCGGCTCAGGGAAGTGGGCGAGGACCCGGACGCCTACGAGCCCCTTCCCGAATGGCAGGCCCTCTTCGACTGGCTGGTCGCCTGCCGCCAGCGCCCGACGGTAGAGAAGCTCGCCCTGTTCCAGTTCGCGGGCGAGGCCCAGTCTTGCGAGGGCTTCGAGACTCTGATCCGTTTGGCCCGCGACCTCGACCCCGAAACCTCGGAGCTCTATCGCACCCAGATCCTCCCCGACGAGTACCGGCACGCCGCCATCGGCCGCCAGGCTTTGCTCCTCCTCGCCGACACCCCCGAGCAACAGCGGCGCGCGCGCGAGGCGTGCCGCGAGATGAACCTCAAGGTGTTCGACGCCTACCAGGCCCACCGTTCCCGAGCGGACCGCGGTTTGTGACGTGAACCCCGAACCCGGAGGCGACGCGATGAAGGACTACGGCCCGACGGTCCTCAGGATCTTCGTGGGGGTCATCTTCGTGATGCACCTGTACCAGCAGCTCTTCGTCTTCACACCGGCCGGGGTCGCCGGGTACATGGAGAAGGTCGCGAAGCTCCCTGCCCCGACCGTCGTGGCCTGGGTCGTCATGATCATCGGAGGCGTCGGCGGGATCATGCTGATTGTGGGGCTCTGGACCCGCGTGGCCGCGGCGGCCAACGTCGTGCACATGGTGGGAGCTCTTGTGACGGTCAAGCTCCCGCAGGGTTTCTTGCTGAAGGGGATCATCGTGGACGCGGCCGCGGGCCGGGCCATGCATGCGGGCTACGAGTTCGAGCTGCTCCTGCTCGGTGCTTGCGTGACCCTAATCCTCACCGGCGGGGGCGCCTTGGCGATCACCCGCGACCAGTAGGCGGGGTCAGGTCTTGCAATCACGCAATCCCGTCTGATTTCAGAGAGAGGTGTTGGATTGCAAGACCTGACCCTACTTGAGGACGCGGCGGCAGGCCGCGGCGACGGCCTCCGAATCGGGGGTGCAGGCGGCTTCGAGCGGCGGGCTGAAGGGGATGGGCACGTTCGGCCCTGCCACGCGCGCGATCGGCGCGTCGAGGTCGTCGAAGCACTCCTCCGTCACCACCCAGGCGAGCCACGCGCCCGCGCTCCCGCGCATGGGCCCCTCCTCGGCGATCACGACGCGGTGGGTCTTCGCCACTGACCCGGCCAGCGCCTCCCGGTCCAGCGGGACGAGGCTCCGGGGATCGACCACCTCCGCCGAGATCCCCTCCCGCGCCAGCAGCTCCGCGGCCTCCAGGGCCGCGTGGACCATGCGCGCCGTCGCGATCACGGTAACGTCGCTCCCGGCGCGTTTGACGTCTGCCGAGCCCAGAGGGATCAGCTCCTCCTCCTCGGGCACCTCCCCGACGGCCCGGTAGAGCCCGCGGTGCTCGAAGACCATCACGGGGTCGGGGTCGCGGATCGCCGTCTTGAGCAGGCCGCGGGCGTCCCGCGGCGTGGAGGGGATGCAGACCTTGAGCCCGGGAATATTGATAAACCACCCCTCCACCGAGTTGGAGTGGTGGCCCCCCGCGGACTTCCCGATGCCGTAGGGCATGCGCAGCACCAGCGGGCAGTCCACCTGTCCCCCGAACATATACCGGCTCTTGGCGATCTGGTTCGCCACCTCGTCCATGGCGCACGTCACGAAGTCGGCGAAATGCATGTCCACTACCGGCCGCAGCCCGGTCATCGCGGCGCCGAGCGCCGAGCCCACGATCGCCGCCTCTGAGATGGGAGCGTTCAGCACCCGCTCGGGTCCGAACTCCTCCGCCAGCCCCTTGGTCACGCCGAACGGGACCCCCAGGACGATGTCCTCGCCGATCACGTACACGCGCGGATCCCGCCTCATCTCCTCGCGGAGGGCCAGGTTCAGAGCGGCCGCGTACTCGACCGTTGCCATCAGTCGCGCCAGGGATAGTGGGCGAACAGATCCTCAAAGGCCGAACGCGCGTCGGGAAGCGGGCTTGCCTCGGCGAAGGCCACGGCGTCGTCGATCTCGTCTCTCACGGCCGCCTCGACGCGCTCGGCGTCAGCGGCGTCCAGCAGGGTCCGCTCTTCGAGGATCTGCCGGAGGTGCGCCACGGGATCGCGGCTCCGCCCCTCGGCGACCTCGTCCTTGCCGCGATAGAGCTGGGGGTCGCCCTCGTAATGACCCAGCCACCGGATGGTCCGGGCCTCCACGAGCGACGGGCCCTCGCCACGCCGCGCTCTGGCCACCGCTTGGGTGCACGCCTCGAACACCGCCAGGACGTCGTTGCCGTCCACGGTGACGCCGGGGATCCCGTAGCCGGCGGCGCGCCCCGCGATGCTGCCTCCTGCCGTTGAGACGGCCTGCGCCGTCGTCGACGCCCACCGGTTGTTCTCGCAGACGAACACCGCCGGCGCCCGCCAGAGCGCCGCGAGGTTGACGCCCTCGTGGAACGGGCCGCGGTTGGCGGCCCCGTCGCCGAAAACAGCCACCACGACCTGGTCGGTCTTCCTCATCTGGATGGAGAGCCCCACGCCCGGCGCCAGCACGCACCCGGCCGTCAGCACGCCGTTGGCGCCCAGGTACCCCACGGAGGCGTCGGCGATGTGCATGGACCCGCCCTTGCCCCTGCAGCAGCCGGTGGCCTTGCCGTAGAGCTCGGCCATCAAAGAGCGCAGGGAGCCGCCCTTGGCGATGAGATGGCCGTGACCGCGGTGGGTGGAGAGGAGATAGTCGTCGCGGCGAAGCGCCGCGCACACGCCCACGGCCACCGCCTCCTGGCCCACCGAGAGATGGATGAAGCCGGGGATCCGGCCGCCCGCGTAGAGCTCCCGCGCGCGCTCCTCGAACAGGCGGACGCGCAGCATGGCGGCGTACATCTCGAGGAGCTGATCGGGTCCGGGCGCCTGCATCGTCGCAGCGCATCTTCCCACGAAGGGGTCAGGTCTTGCAATCACACAGTCTCTTTCAGGATCCAGGCGTGTTGGATTGCAAGACCTGACCCCTCAGGGGGTGACCCCTCAGGGGGTCGTCTGGTTCAGGAAGTGGAGCACGAAGCGATCCTTCCGCCATTCCAGGAGCGACAGGGCCGAGTAGTCCTGGCCGAAGACCAGCAGCCGGTCGAGCGGCAGGCCCAGGGCGCCGCACAGGATCACGCGGTTCGTGCCGCCGTGGCCGACGATCGCGACGCGCTCGCCCGGGTGGGAGGCGACGATCTTCTCGAACGCCGGCCACGCGCGCCCGCGCAAGTCGGCCACGCTCTCCCCCCCGGGGAACGGGAACTCCACGATGCGCGCCGTCCACGTCTCGAAGGCCCCCGGCTCCCGGGCGCTGATCTCGTCGGCCGTCAGCCCCTCCCAGCGTCCCATTGCCATCTCTCTCAGCGCCGGGACGATCCGCGGCGCGAGCCCGTGAGGATGGGCGATGATCTCGGCGCTCAGCCGGGATCGCGCCAGGTCGCTGGCGTACACCGCCGCCAGCGGCACGGCGGCGAGCCGCGCCGCCAGCCGCTCCATCTCGGCCTCGCCGACCGGCGACAGGCCCACATCCAGGTTGCCGATGAAGCGCCGGGTCTCGCCCCCGACCACGCTGCCGTGGCGCATCAGGTAGACCCACGTCGAGGACATCAGACCCAGCGCAGAAAAGAAAAAGCCGCGAAGGCCAGAAGCACGCCCATCTCCCCGACCTCGACGGCGGCGCCGAGGCCGTCGCCCGTGAGCCCGCCCAACCGGCGCGAAAGAAAACGACCCAACGCCCAGGCCACGCCGATCCCGATTCCCGCGGCGAGGAGCCCCCACGGCCAGAGGATCAGGGCCGCCGCCACGCCCACGACAAGCGCCCCGATGCTCACCGACCGAAGCGTCACGGCCTTCATGAACGCCGACCCCGACCCCCGGCCGGCAGTCGCGGGTTGGAAGGCGCGTGCCAGGAAGAGTGGGGCGTCACGACCCACGACGGGAGCCAGGAGGAGCGCCCTCTCCCGGACCGTCCCGGGCAGTTCGGCCAGCGCGACGAAGCCGATCAACAGCGCCACGATCAGGCCGAGGGCTCCGAAGACCCCGATGCGGCTGTCCCCCATGATGGCGAGGCGCTCTTGCGGGTCCCGTCCCGTCAAGCCATCGAGCGTGTCGGCCAGACCGTCCAGGTGGATCCCCCCGGTGAGCAGCTTCCACGCCACCAGGACGAGAAGCGTGGCGAGGAGGGACGGAAACGCGAGTGAAAACAGCCGGTGGGCGAGCCAGAGAACGCCCCCGACGGCGAGGCCGACCAGCGGGAACCAGCCGGCCGACCGTCCCAGGGCCTCGGGACCCTCGAGGGCCGGACCGGGAACCGGAACGATCGTGAGAAACCGGAGGGCGGTGACCAGCCCTCGAATGGTCAGCCCGCCCGGCCGCGGCGGCCCCAGGCTCCCCACGCGGCGAGCGCGGAGGTGACCGCCTGGATGACCACGAGTCCGACGAGCCAGACCGTGGCACGCGCCTCGTCCCGGAAGCCGCCCTGGAGGACGGCATAGGCGTGGTAGCCGAGCGCCCCCCCGACCCAGATGAGCCCGATCCAAAAAGTCAGGAAGAATCCGCCGCGCCGGCCGACGGCGACCAATATCAGCCCGAGCGACTGGAGCGCGAGATAGGCGCCGAGAACGGACGCAGGCACGGCGGGAGAGCGGCCGCCGCGGATCCCCTCGACGTAATCGCCCACCACGTGGGGAAGGATAAACGGGAGGCTCAGGAGCGACAGCGCGATGACGGACACGCCGAGCCAGTCTTTTCGCACTACACGGGGAAGACGCCGTTGCGGCGGGGGCCAAACTCGTGCTGCTTCGTCTCGGCGTACTGGAGGCGCTTGATCAGCTCGGAGCGCAGGAGTGAGCCCGGCACGATGTCGTCCACCAGCATCTCAGAGGCGAGCCTGTGGACGTCGATGTCGGCCTGGAACTCGTCGCGCTTCTGGCGGACAAACTCGGCCCGCTCCGCCTCCGGCAGCTCCATGATCTTGTTGTAGTACACGGCGTTCACGGCGGGCTCGGGTCCCATGATGGCGATCTGGCCCTGCGGCAGCGCCAGCGCCGCGTCCGGCTCGTAGGCCGGACCGCACATGGCGTAGAGGCCGGCCCCGTAGCACTTGCGCACGACGACGCAGATCTTCGGCACCGTGGCCTGGGCGGTGGCGAAGAGCATCTTGGCCCCATGGCGGATGATGCCCCCCCGCTCCACCTTGGAGCCCACCATGAAGCCCGAGATGTCGGCCAGGTAGACGAGCGGGATGTTGAAGGCATTGCAGAGCCAGATGAACCGGGCGGCCTTGTCCGAGGAGTCGACGAAGAGGACGCCCCCCTTGACCTTCGGCTGGTTGGCGACGATGCCCACCGCGCGCCCGCGGAGCCGCGCCAGGCCGACGATGACCTCGGGGGCGAAGAGCCGCTTCAGCTCGAACCACGAGCCGGCGTCGATCAGCCGATCGATCACCTCGTACATGTCGAAGTACTTCCGCTGGTCGTACGGCACGATCTCGTCGATCGGTCGCCCGAGCTTGGGCTGCGCCGCCTCGCCGGCGGCCGGCCGTTCCCTGAAATTCTGCGGCATGTAGGCCAGGTAGCCCTTGGCCGCCTCGATGGCCTCCTCGTCGGAACCCACCAGCACGTCCCCGCACCCCGACACCGTGCAGTGCATGCGGGCGCCGCCCAGGTCTTCCTGGGTCACCTTCTCCCCGATGGCCATCTCCACCATCCGCGGCGACCCCACGTAGAGCGACGCCTTGCCATCCACCATGATGACCACGTCCGTGAGGGCGGGCAGGTACGCGGACCCGGCGGGTGACGGGCCGAAGAGGATGCAGACCTGGGGGACGACGCCGGACAGCTGGACCTCGTTGTAGAAAATCCGGCCGGCATGGGAACGGCCCGGAAAGATCTTGATCTGCTCCGAGATCCTGCCGCCCGCCGCGTCCACCAGATACAGCAGGGGGATCTGGAGCCGCTGGGCCTTCTCCTGGATGCGGGCGATCTTCTGAACCGTCTTCTCGCCCCAGGAGCCGGCCTTCACCGTGTAGTCGTTGGCCATGATGCAGACGCTGCGGCCGCCGACCTTCCCGACGCCGGTGACGACCCCGTCGGCGGGCGTGTCGGGGTCCTGGCTCCGGGCGAACAGCCAATCCTCCTCGAACTCGCTGCCGGGGTCGAGGAGGAGCTTGAGCCGGTCGCGAACGAAGAGCTTGCCCTCCTCCTTGAGCTTGTCCCGATACTTGACGTGGCCCTGCTCGATCCGGGCCCGCTCCTGGAAATACCGCTCTTCGCCTGAGCTCACCCTACGCTCCGGTCACGGGATGGGGTGTCCCCAGACGATGATGATGAGGACGCCGTCGCCGTGGCGCGGCCCGCCGATCACCGCGGGGTGGCCCGACTGCGCCTGGATGTTCGTCGTGACCTCGGCGCGGTTGCCGCGGAAGAGACGGACGCGAAAACGCACGGTGCTCCCACGAACGCCTTCCGGGGTGACCTCAAGCTGGCGGTCGCCCGGCACTGCCCAGCGCTGCGTCGTGCCGACGGGGACCTCCGCGCGGTACCGCTCGAGCGTCGTGTACTCCTTGTAGCGGAAGAGCTGGCGGAGCTTGGGCAGGAAGGCTTCCAGCCGCTCGTCCGGGGCGGCCGGAGCGAGACGCTGGGCGGACGGTGGCGGGGTGTCGCTGGCGAGGAGGACCCGTGATCCGAACCTGACGACCTGCTGAGCTTCGGCCCCGGCGGCGACGAGGACGGCCAGCAGCGCCAGGACGAGGACCAGCAGGGGCCCGAGCAGGCCGCGCAGGCGCTTGCGCGCGTTGTGGAGCCGCGACATCACCGTGCCCAGGGGAATCTTCAGCACCTCGGCGATCTCCCGGTACGTGAGGCCCTCGACATCACTCAGCATGATAATCGTTCGATAGTTGAGGGGCAAGGAATCCAGCGCCCGCCGGATCATCTCGCGCTGCTCCGCCCGCGCCGCCAGCCCCGCGGGGTCGGCAGCCGGGTCCGGGACGCTGCGTTCCCACTCCTCCTCCGGAACGGGCTCGCCGCCCAGGGCGCGCGCCCGCGCCCCGCGCTGGCGGTGCCGGTCGGTGGCCAGGTTCACGACGATCCTGAACATCCACGTGTAGAAGGCCGACTGACGGCGGAAGGCGGGAAGGGACTGGTAGGCGCGGACGAAGGCTTCCTGCGCGACGTCCCACGCCTCTTCGCGGTCCCTGAGGATCTGATAGGCGAGCCGCCAGACCCGCTGGCGGTACTTCTCGACGAGCGGCTCGAAGGCCGACAGATCCCCCGCCCGGCATCGCTCGATCAGCTCGCCGTCGTCCGGGCTCACGCGGGGCACTCATCGGCTCCGCCCCGGCGGCAGCTCTGTCGGTTAGACGCCGGAGCGTGACGGCCCATTCACCGCGCGGCCTCCCGCGCGGCGCGGCGCGACTGGAGGACCCCCAGCGCGGCGTCGATCCCCAGGAGATAGCTCTGGAGGCCGAAACCGGAGATCTGCCCGCGAGCGGCCGGCGCGATGACGGAGTGGCGGCGGAACTCCTCCCGGGCGTGGACGTTGGACAGGTGGACCTCGACCACGGGGAGCGGGACCGCCGCCACCGTGTCGCGCAGGGCGATCGAGTAGTGCGTGAAGGCGCCCGGGTTGAACACGACCGCGGCGAAGCCCTTGCGCCCCGCGGTCTGCAGCGCGTCGATCAGCTCGCCCTCGTGGTTGGACTGGCGGCACTCGACGCGGACCCCGCGCGCCCGGGCGTGGCGCTTGATCTCGCGGTCTATCTCCGCCAGCGTCAGGCGCCCGTAGATCTCGGGCTCGCGGCTCCCGAGGAGATTGAGGTTGGGACCGTGGAGGACCAAGATGGCAGGCTTCACACCTCGCTCCCGCGGACGCGGTTGCGCCCGTCGGCCTTCGCCTGGTAGAGGAACCGGTCTGCGGCCTCGACGAGCTTGTCCGCCGCCCCGGCGTCCTCGGGATAGGTGGCCACGCCGATGGAAATCGTCACGCGCCCCAGCGGCTGGGACTGGCGGTACGGAAACGGGTGCTTTTCGATGGACGAGCGAATGCGCTCGGCGACGATGCCGGCGGCCATCTTCGGCGTCTCCGGCAGGATCACCGAGAATTCATCGCCCCCGTAGCGCGCGCCGAAGTCCACCCGCCGCAGCACCCCCGCCACCATCCGGCCCACCAGGCGCAGAAGCCGGTCGCCGGCGGGATGGCCCCAGTGGTCGTTGTAGTGCTTGAAGTGGTCCACGTCGGCCATCAGGACCGACAGGGCACGCCGGTAGCGCGTGGCCCGTTGGAACTCGCGCTCGGCGCGCTCCTTGAAGGCGCCGTGGGTCGCCAGGCCGGTGAGGTCGTCCAGGCGTGACTGCTCGCGGATCAGCTTGAGCGCCCGTCGGGTCTCGTTGTTGAGCCGGGAGAGTTTCAGGAGCGACCGGAGGCGCAGCGCCAGCTCCCGGTCGGTGGCCCTTCCCGCGATCACCTCGTCGGCCAGCGCCACCTGGCTCCACTGGGCGTGCGTCGGGCGCGAATCGAGGAGGGCCAGAAGGGGAATCGACCGGACCTGGACGTCGCTCTTCAGCATGCGGCAGAGGGCCGACCGCCCGGGGTTCCCCGACACCGCGCCCACCAGGATCACCTGCGGCCGGGCGCGCTTGACGATTCGAACGAAATCTCCGTCAGGCCTGACGCTCTTGAGGGAACAGCCGGCCCGGGCGAGAGCCCGCCTGATCTTCGCCTCCTGGCTCCCCGCGCTTCCCGCCAGAAGCGCAATCGACCGTCTCACCGCCTTCGCCCCCCCCCGAATAAGTGAAAAGGACCTCTAACCCCCATTATTCACGAACGATCGTCGCCTGCGGCGGGCGGGTCTTGTCGCAGGGCGCAGCCCCCGCGGGTCCGGCTCCGTCACCCACTCGCCCGAACGCCGCGCTGCGCGCGGCGGACGGGACGAGGGGGGCCCACTGCGCGAGGCCCCGCGGGGACCGCACCCTGCGCCACCCGCCCGGTCGTCCCATCGCAGTTCGCGAATAATGCGGGCTAACGGCGCCTCAGAATACACCGACCGGGGCGCGAACGGCAAGACAGGGGGGTCAGTGGAGGCCGAAGGTGGAGATGAGCGCGTCGGCACCCGCGAAGAGCACGAGACCTCCGAACACCGCCCAGGCCACGCCCGGCCCGCGCTCCCGGTTGACCTCGGGAATCAGATCGGAGGCGGCGACGTAGATCGTCACGCCGGCGGAGAGGGCCAGGGCGTAGCCGACGAACTGGGCGAAGAGCGAGGTCAGCAGGACGCCGGCGACGGTGAGCGCCCCGAGCGACACAGCCGCTCCCAGGGCAGCGCCCGCGCTCTGCCCGGCGGCCAGCATCACGGACGCCATGGCGAACCCCTCGGGCAGCTTGTGGAGCAGAACGGCGAAGAAGAGCAGGAGCCCCAGGCCGGGGCTGATGATGAACCCCGAGGCGATGGTCACCCCGTCGAAGATCGTGTGCACGCCCAGCCCCAGCAACGCCAGGTAGCCCACGGAGGGATGCACGAGCGCCTCAGGGTGGACCTCCTCGCCGAAGTGGAAGTGTGGCGCCACGGTGTGCTCGAAGAGGTGGATCCCGAAGTAGCCCAGCAGGACGAAGAAGAAGGCGTGGGGAAGCTTCTCGACGCTCTCGGGGAGCATGCGGATGAACGCCGCCGCCAGCATGAAGCCCGCTCCGATGGCCAGGAAGTACTTGAGGAGGGTGGGGTCCCACCGCCGCCGGCCGGTCAGGATCAGCGCGCCCAGCACGTCGGCCAGGCCGGCCACGCATCCGAGAACGACGCTCCACCAGTACGCACTCATCGCGAGCAGGAGGCTAATGCGTGAGACCGCGCGTGTCAAGGCAGCTTTTTTCCTTGTGGGTTTAGGCGAGGTTCGGTAGTGTTGAATCTGCGGGAGACGCCCCGACAGCGGATGGCAATTTCCGTCGCGAAACTACCCCTGGGACAACTCCTCCTGGATGCCGGGACCATCACCCCGGACATCCTGCGCGAGGCGTTGGCCCGGCAGAAGACGACCCGGGCTCACATCGGCGAAGTCCTGGTGGCGATGGGAGCCGTCAGCAGGGACGACGTGCTCCGGGCCGTCGCCCAGCAGCAGGGTCTCCCCTACCTCACGCGCGACGAGCTCCCCTCCTCCGTCCCCGTCCTGAAAAATCTCTCGCCGAAGTACCTCAGGCAGTATCGCGTCTGCCCTGTGGCGATGGAGGGATCCTCCCTCACCGTGGCCACCTCCGACCCGGCCAACCCGCTGCTCCAGGACGACCTCCGCCAGGCTCTCGGGCTGCAGATCAAGCTGGCAGTGGCGCCGGAAGACGCCATCCTCGACACCATCGAGCGGACGTACGGGGCGGGGGCGGCGAGCCCGCTTCAGCGCATCGTCGAGGGAATCCGGGAGGAGGGCGTCGCTGGCGGCGAGGGCGAGGAGGACATCAACCAGCTCCGCGATATGGCCTTCGAGGCCCCCGTGGTGCGCCTGGTGAACCTCCTCATCGAGAACGCCGTGACGGCGGAGGCGTCGGACATCCACATCGAGCCGTTCGAGGACACGCTCCGCGTGCGCTACCGCATCGACGGGATCCTGTTCGACCAGGAAGCGCCCCCCCGCCGCCTCCAGGCGGCGGTGACGTCGCGGATCAAGATCATGGCCGAGCTGAACATCGCCGAGCGGCGCCTCCCGCAGGATGGTCGGATCCGCGTCACCCTCGGCGGCCGCCGCGTGGACATCCGCGTCTCGACCATTCCCACGGTCTACGGCGAATCGATCGTCATGAGGCTCCTCGATCGCTCCTCCATCTTCCTCCCCCTCGAGAAGCTCGGCTTCTCCCCCGACACGCGGCGTCTCTTCGAGCGGCTCATCGCCCGGCCCCACGGGATGCTGCTGGCCACGGGCCCCACCGGCTCCGGCAAGACCACCACCCTCTATGGCGCGCTGGACAAGATCAATTCGCCCGAGAAGAAGATCATCACGATCGAAGACCCGGTCGAGTACCAGTTGAAGGGCATCAACCAGATCGCGGTCAAGCCGAAGATCGGGCTCAGCTTCGCCAACGGGCTCCGGCACATCGTGCGACAGGACCCGGACATCGTCATGGTGGGCGAGATCCGGGATCTCGAGACGGGCGAGATCGCCATCCAGGCGGCCCTCACCGGCCACCTGGTCTTCTCCACGCTTCACACCAACGACGCCCCGGGGGCCATCACGCGGCTCCAGGATATGGGCTGCGAGCCCTACCTGGTGTCCTCGGTCCTCCACGGCGTCCTCGCCCAGCGCCTCGTCCGCCGGATCTGCCTGGCGTGCCGCGCCCCGCACACGGCCGATCTGGCCGATCTGCGCGCGCTGGGGATTCCCGAAGCGCTGGACGAGCCGCAAAACCTTTACAAAGGCGCCGGCTGCGACCAGTGCCGCGGCACCGGCTACCGGGGGCGCACCGGGATCTACGAGCTCTTCGTCATCAACGAAGACGTGCGGGGCCTGATCGTGCGAAAGGCGCCCACCGGGGAGATCCGGGCCCACGCCATCGCCGAGCTGGGGATGGTGACGCTGCGCGAGGACGGCTGGGCCAAGGCCAAGCTGGGCATCACGACCATTGACGAGGTCCTCCGCGTGACCCAGGAAGAGGAGTAGCGCGGATGCCGGTCTTCGTGTACAGGGCGGCGGACCAGCGGGGCAAGACCATCGCCGGGGTGATGGAGGCTCCGGACTCCCGGGCGGTCGTCGAGCGGCTCCATCGCGAGGAGTACTACCCGATCGAGGTCGTGCCCCAGACGGAGAGCCCGGGGCTCTGGAGCCGCCTGGGCACCCGCGGCATCGGCACCCGCGACCTCGTTGCCTTCACCCAGCAGCTGGCCACCCTCGTCGAGGCCGGCCTTCCCCTCGACCGGTCGCTGACCGTCCTCGAGGAGCTCGCCCCGAATCCCCGAATCCGCGTCATCGTGGGCGACCTCCTCAAGAGCGTCAGGAGCGGGGCGTCGTTCGGCGATGCCCTGGCGAAGCACCACCCGCGCCCCTTTTCCCGCCTCTACATCAACATGGTGCGGGCCGGAGAGAAGGGGGGCGTGCTCGAGGCGACGCTCCGCCGCCTCGCCGAATTCCTGGAGGCGGCGCAGGAGTTCAGAGAGGCGCTCGTGTCGGCCCTCATCTACCCCGCCTTCCTGATCACGGTCGGCGGGGGCGCGATCGTCTTTCTCCTCACGTTCGTCATCCCGCGCTTCGCCCAGATCTTCGACGAGCTTCACCAGGAGGTGCCGCTGCCGACCCAGATCCTCCTGACGCTGAGCGCCGTCCTCGTGCAGTACTGGTGGGCCCTGGCCCTCGCTGTCGCGGCGGCGGTCCTCGGCTCCCGCATCCTCCTGGCGACGCCCGCGGGGCGGCTCATGTGGGACCGCGCCGCGCTCCGGCTTCCGCTGGTGGGTGAGGTGATTCGCAAGGCCGAGGTCGCCCGCTTCTGCCGGACGCTCGGCACGCTGCTCAAGAGCGGAGTCCCGGTCCTGGGGGCGCTGGCCGTGGTGAAGGAGATCGTGTCGAACCGTCTTCTGGCGCTGGCCGTGGAGCGCCTCGGGGACGGCGTCAAGCGCGGCGCGGGGCTGTCCGCGCCCATGGGTGAGAGCGGCGTCTTTCCGCCGCTGGCGCTCCATATGGTGCGGGTCGGGGAGGAGACGGGGCGGCTCGAGGAGATGCTCCTCAAGGTCTCCGACGCCTTCGAGGGCGAGGTCCGGACGGCCCTGAAGCGGATCATCAGCCTCCTGGGACCGGCCGTCGTCCTCATCATGGCGGTCATGGTGGCCTTGATCGTGGTCGCGATGGCTATGGCGATCTTCTCCATCAACGAGATCGCGCTGTGAACGGGTCCGGCGGGTCCTGTCACGGCGATTACCCCGCGCCGTCCTCGCTCCACCCATCCCCCCGTGGGGAACCCCTTACGCTGCGGGCGGCGCGGGGTCCCCATCGCCGCGCCACCCGCTCGGCCCCGTTCTTCGCCAACGAGCGGGGGTTCACGTTGATCGAGCTGATCGTCGTCATCATCATCCTGGGCCTCTTGGCGGGGCTCGTGGGACCGCGCCTCTTCGGCTGGGTGGGCAAGGGCAAGCAGGCCACGGCCAAGGCCCAGATCGAGCTCCTGGGCACCGGTCTCGACCAGTACCGGCTGGACGTGGGCGCGTACCCCAGTTCGGGCCAGGGGCTGGAGGCGCTGGTGAGGAACCCCGGCGCCCCCAACTGGAGCGGGCCGTACCTCAAGAAGCCCGCCATCCCCAGGGATCCGTGGCAGAACCCCTACCACTACAAGTGCTGCCCCGGCGACCATGGGGACTACGATGTCTGGAGCTACGGCGCCGACAACGCGCCGGGCGGCGAGGGGGAGAACGCGGACGTGACCTCCTGGGACGTCAAATAGTGCCGGGCCAATTGACTTCGCCACGACCCACTTCGTGGGTGCCCGCCAGGGATGGCCTTCGGCCACTGATCAGCGTCGGTCGTCGCCGGTCCTCAACGTACAACTGCGTACGCCTCCGGCCGGCTCCTCCCTCGGGCCTTGTCTGGCTCGCCACTTGGCCCGGCACCGGAAGGAGAGCGCGGGGGTTCACGCTGGTCGAGCTCATCATTGTGCTGTTCATCGTCGCCCTCGTGGCCGTCGTCACGCTCCCCGCCGTGGGGCGCGGGGTGGACGCGCTCCAGCTCAGGGCCGAAGTGGCCACCTTCGCCGCCTTTCTCCGTTACGCCAGGGAGCAGGCGATCACCAGGCGGGAAGCCCAGGAGGTCACCATCAACGCCGACACCCGCCTCCTGATTCTCAGGGCCGCCGGAACGGAGGAGGCGCGCGCGCGCCGCCGGCTCTCGCCTCGGATCTCCATCAGGGGCGAGTCGCCCACGGGCCTCGCGATCACCTTCTCTCCGGGCGGCGTCTCCAGCGGCGGCAGCTTCAGGCTCGTGGGCCCGGGCGGCCGGGTCTACCGGGTCGGGGTCAATCCGCTGACCGGACGCGTCAGCCATGCGCGGGCGGGCTGATGGGGCGCCGGCGCGGCTTCACGCTCCTGGAGGTCCTGGTCGCGCTCGCGATCCTGAGCGTGGCGGTCGTCAGCATGATCCAGCTGTTCGGCCAGGGGCTCCGCCTGCTCAAGGTGTCGGGCGATTACCAGCAGGCCGTCCTCCTGGCGGACCAGAAGGCGCGCGAAGTGGAAACGGTCCGCGAGGGGGTGGAAGCGGGCCGGGAGGGCGACTTCGAGTGGGAGCGCCGCGCCACGGTCACCCCAGTGCCGGAGGAGCTGACCGTGTCCGGTCTGGCTCCCCTTCGCCTCTACCGGGTCACCGTCCAGGTCCGCTGGGGCGGCCGGAGCGTGGAGGTCGCCACGCTCCGGACCGCGCGGGAGCCCCTGCCGTGAACGGGGTCAGGCATGCGTATTTGCGTTTGGGTGCTCCAATGAGCCGGCGCCGGGGCTTCACGCTCCTGGAGCTGCTGGTCGCGCTGGCCATCGTGGGAGCGCTGCTCGCCCTCGCCCTCGGCAGCCTCCGCGTCGGCCTCGCCGCTTGGCGCCAGGGCGACGAGCGGGCCGAGGCCCACGCGCATCTCAGGAGCCTCTCGGAATTACTTGCACGCTCAGTGGCGGCGGCGTTTCCATACCGCCAGAGCGGCCCCGAGGGCGGCCAGCCGCAACTCCAGTTCAAGTGCGAGGAGGGGCACCTTTCCCTCGTGACATTCGCGCCGCCCTTTCCGCTGCCCGACCCGGTGGCGTTCACGGCGGTGAGCTTCGCGCGCCAGGAGGGGGAGCGTCCAGGGCTCGCCATCCGGCAGAAGGCGCTCCCGAACTTCGAGCCCTTCGAGGAGACGGAGCCGATCTTCGTCGATGCCTCGGTCACCGGGCTGACCTTCCGCTGCCTGGGTGCCGACGGCAGCTGGGACAGTCAAGAGAAGCAAGAACTCCCCCGGGCGGTCGAGATCAGCCTCACAGCCAGCCTCGGCGGCCGGACCGAGACCCTCCCGCCGCTCACGATTTCCATCCCGGCGAGGTGAAATTGGGGTCAGGCATGCGTTATTGCGTTGCGGGACGCGAGCGGCAGCGGGGCTTCGCCCTTCTGGCGGTGATGCTGGTGCTGGCGCTCCTGGGCGTCGTCGTGGGGGAGTTCGCGTTCGCGATGCGGCTGGAAGCCACGATGGTCAAGAGCTACCGGGAAGAGATCGTCGGCCGCCACCTCGTGGAGGCCGCCGTCCAGCAGGCGATCCGGGAAATCCTGACCGACTCCCAGGTCGTGGGGCTTGCCGAGGGGGAGCTCCTCACCTTTTTCCGGCTGCCCGCCCGCCCGCTGCCGCGCCTGCCGCGGTCTGAGGTCCCGCTCGGGCGGGGCACGTTCTCCTACCGGATCACGGACGAGGAGGCCCGGATCAACCTGAACACCGCGCCGCCCGACCGCATCGACCGCCTGCTCGCCACGCTCGGCGTGGACAAGCAGGCGCGCGACATCATCAACGACTCGCTCCAGGACTGGAAGGATCCGAACGACCTGCACCGGATCAACGGGGCGGAGAGCGATTACTACCTGAAGCTGCCCGTCCCGTACCGGGCGCGCAACGCCAACCTGGAGGACGTCGCGGAGCTGCTCCAGGTCCGCGGCACGACGCCCGAGATCTACTTCGGGCGGGGCGGGGAGCCCGGGCTCGCGGAGTTCGTCACCGTGCACGGCGCCGGCCAGGTGAATCAGGTGAACCTCAACACCGCCCCCCCGACGGTCCTCAAGGCCCTTGGCCTCTCTGACGCCGAGGTCTCGGAGATCGTCCAGGCCCGAAGTGTGGCCCCCTACCCGTCGGTCCCGGCCCGGTTCGCCGGCCGGGGGCTCACCATCTCCACCCGGACCTTCCGGATCGAGGCCCGGGGGTGGGTGGAGGGTCAGCTCGCCGGGAAGGCCACCGCCATCGTGCAGAAGCGGGTGGAGGCGAGCGGCCAGCCCAGCGGTGTCATCCTCTCCTGGAACCCGATGGCCGGAGGGCGACCGTGACCGGCGGGCTCCGGCTCGGCATCGTGCTGAAGGACCAGCGGCTGGCGGTCGTCGCCCTGGCCGGGAACCGGGCGCGCCAGGTCTTCACGCTGGAGGAACAGGAGAATCCGGCGGCCGTCCTGCGTGGGGAGCTCGAAACCCGGCGGCTCAAGGTCCGCCGCGCCTCGCTCGCCCTGCCGCGGAGCCTGGCCACGGTCAAGCGCCTCGAGCTCCCCCCGGCGGTGGGCGGCAGTCTCGCCCAGATGGTCGCCTTCGAGCTCGAGCGCCATGTGCCGTTCCCCGCCGAGGACGCCGCCTTCGACTTCCTCCCGCTGCCGGCGGCCCGCGGGGCCCCGCAGCGCGTCCTCGTCGTCGCGTGCGAGCGGCGCACCGTGGACCGGGCCCTCCGGCTGCTCGAGGAGGCGCGCCTCGCCCCCCGTTCCCTCACCGTGGCCTGCCACGACCTGTTCTTCCTCCTCGGGAGCCGGTCGAAGCGAAAACCCACCGTCTGGGCCCATCTCGTCGGCGATGACGCCGAGCTCCTGTTCCTGAGGGGGCCACGCCTCCACCTGAGCCGCAGCGTTCCCGCCGACGCGGATCTGGGCCACGAGATCCGGAAGAGCCTGATGCACCTGGGCTGGGAGGAGCTGGCCGGGCTCTGGGTCTCCGGGGATCGCGCCCGGGAGGTCCTGGCATCGGGAGAGTTGGCGGGGCTCGGACCCGCGCCAGTGCCCCCGCCCCTGTCGCCGAGGGCCCGGGCCGCGGTAGCGAGCCTCGGAGAATCCGCGAGCGGGCTGACGGTCCTGGCGCTGGCCGCGGCCCTCGCGCCGCGCCATCGCCCGCTGAATCTCCTGCCGCCCGCCCTCCGCCCGCGCCGGCTGACCTGGGGGCAGTGGGTCACCGCCGCCAACGGGGCGGCGGCGGCGCTTCTGGGCATCGCGCTCCTCTTCGCCCAGGGCTACCAGAGCCAGCGGCAGCTCAGCCAGCTCAATGCGGCCATCCGGACCCTCGACCCGGAGGTGAAGGCGGTGGAGCGCCTCATGGCCGACGTGGAGAAGAAGCGCCAGCTCCTCGCCGCGCTCCGGAGCGCGGAGGACTCCGCGCTCCGCCCGCTGCCGCTCCTCCGGGAGCTGACCGAGTTGGTCCCGGCGGATGCCTGGCTCACCACCATGTCCCTGGACACCAAGGGCGCCGAGATCACCGGCCAGGCCACTGCGGCCAACCAGCTCATCCCGCTTCTGGAGGGCTCCCCCAGGCTCGAGAAGGTCGAATTCGCCTCCCCGGTGACCAAGGGGCGGGACAAGGAGCAGTTCAGGATCAGGGCGTCGTGGGAGACGGCGGCGACTGCTGCGGCTGCCAGGCCGCCGGGCCCGCCCGCCGCGACCCCGGCCGCCACGCCGCGAGGAGCCCGATAGTCATGGCGGCCTTGTCCAAGCGGGAGCGCACGTTTATCGGCGTGGCCGCCGGCGTGGTGATCCTGACGGCGGGATACGTCTATCTCGTGGAACCGACCCTCGCCCGCACGCGCGAGCAGGCGGCGCTGATCCCGGCCCGCGAGGAGGTGCTCTCCAAGCGCCGCGCCCTCGTCGCCCAGCGCGTCGACCACGCGGTCCGGCTCGAAGAGGTCTCCCAGGCGGCCGAGCAGGCGGCCGCGCGTCTGCTCCCGGGGGCCACGCCCCCGCTGGCGGCCTCCGAGCTCCAGAAGCTGGTCAAAGAGCTCGCGGGGCAGTCCAGCGTAGAAGTCAGGAGCGAGAGGATCCTTCCGCCGGTCGAGCGCGGCAGCCTCCTCGAGATTCCCCTCGAGCTCACCGTCGCCGGAGGGATCCGCGACGTGCTGACCTTGCTCTATCGTCTTGAAGGAACGACAAAACTCTTGACCCTCCAGGACTTAAAAGTTAGAGTGGTCAGCGTAGGTCAGCCGAAAGAGTTGCTGACGACGCTAACGGTGTCTGGATACATCTTGCCGAGCGGTCCGACGCAGAAACAGGGGAAGAAGCCCGAGGGATAGACGATGTCGAAGCGACTGCTTCTGCTGAATCTGGTGCTGGTCAGCGGCGTAGTCGTCTTCTCCGTGCAGCTCGTTCGGACCTTCCTCGCCGCGCCCACGCTCCCTTCGCCGCGCGGCGCTCCCACCCAGCAAGCGGCCCCGCCGCCCCCGACCGATGAACGCGCGCGCGTTCCCGTTCCCCTCGCCGCGTACGACGTCGTCGCGAGCAAGAACCTCTTCAACCCGGGCCGCTCCGAAGGCGGGACGGCCTCCGTCGCCCCGATCACCAAGCCGTTTCTCTACGGGATCGTGCTGAGGGACGGCGCGCCCGCAGCGTTCCTGGAAGACCCGGTGACCAAAAAGGTGACCAGCTACAAGGTCGGTGACGCGGTGGCGGGAGGCCAGCTGGAACGGATTGCGGCGGATCGGGTCGTGATCCGCCGCGGCGAGGGCACGTTCGAGGTGCTCCTCCGAGACCCGCAAAAGCCCAGGGCGGTGGCGGCCGCTCAGCCTCCAGTACCCGGCGCCCGGCCCCAACAGCCCGGTGGACCCGCGGTCCGGCCGCCGCAGCCGACGCCCACGGCGCCGCCACAGCCTGCGCCCACCCTTTTCCGGCGGCCTCAGCTGCCGGTGGCGCCCCCGGTGAGGAATGCCCCCGGCTCCTGACGACGAAAGGAGATGATGACCCGGTACCCGCAGGGGATCTGGCTCAGGGGACTCCTGATGCTCTCCCTGGTCGGGTGCACGACTCTGTCTCCCTCGAAACCCCCCGCTCCTCAACCCAAGGTCGAAGTCACCACCGAAGCCCCGAAGCCCCCTGAACCCGTCGCGCCGCCGCCGGCCCCCCCGCCGGCGGAGGCGAAGAAGGAAGTGCCCGTCGCCCAGGCCCCGCCCGCTCAGCCTCCCCCTCCAAGGCCCCCGTCCCCTCCAGCCCCTCCGCCGCCGCGACCGAGCGCCAGGTTCGTGGTCCTCAACTTCGACAACGCCGACATCGAGGTGGTGATCCACGCCGTCAGCGAGATCGTCGGCTTCAACTACGTTCTGGCCCCCGACGTCAGGGGGAAGGTCACAGTCCAGACCTCCAGCCGGATCCCGCAGGAGGAGGTCTTCAACGTCCTGCTCGCCATCCTCGAGGTGCACGGGTTCACCGCCGTCAAATCGGACACGCTCTACAAGATCATCAAGCTCGAGGGCGCCCGGGAGCGCTCCGTCCCGACCATCGTCGGGGCCGTCCCGGACCCGGGCCGTGTCGGCGACGAGATCATCACCCAGATCGTGCCGATCCGCTTCGCCTCCGTGGCCGAGCTGTCGAGCCTGCTGCGGCCGCTGATGTCGGCGCGCGGCAGCCTGATCCCCCACCGCGAGACCAACCTGCTCATCATCACCGACTCGGCCTCCAACATCCGCCGGCTCCTGGAGATCGTGAAACTGGTGGACGTGGAGGTGGCGCTGGAGGAGCTCCAGGTCATCCCCGTGAAGCACGCCGATGCCCAGGAGCTGGCCCAAATCCTCAACCAGATCTTCGCCCCGGGCCGGGCCCGCCCCGTGGCCGTCCCGGCCGCGATCCCGGCGCCGCCCCCGGGGGCCCCACCGGCGGTGCGTCCGCCGACCGAGGGGGCCGCCGAGCGCCCCCCGCTGATCGTGGCCTACCGCGGGATCAACGTGCTGATCGTCCACGCGCGCAAGACCGAGCTGGAGATCATCCGGCGCCTGCTGAACCAGCTCGACGTGGACATCTACGGCGGGCGGCGGATCTTCATCTACTACGCCGAGAATGCCAAGGCCAAGGACCTGGCGGCGACGATGAATGCCATCTACGGCCGGGCGGACGGCGCCGCCGCGCCCCCGGCGGCCCCGCGGCCCCCGACGGCGCCGGGTGCGCCCTACACGCCTCCCCCGCCGCCCCGTCCTCCGGGAGCCGCTGCGCCGCCGGGCGTCGCCGAAGGGGCACTAGCCGAGGGCGAGGTGCGTTTCATCGCCGACGAGGTGACGAACGCGGTGATCGTGACCACCTTCCCGCGGAACTGGCCCGACATCGAGGACACCCTGAAGAAACTGGACCGGATGCCCCGCCAGGTGCTGATCGAGGTGCTGGTCGCCGAGATCACGCTCTCGGATGACCTGAGGCTCGGCATCGAGTGGGCCGTCCGGACCGGGCGCTTCGACGTCTTCAACGCCCCGACCGCGCCCGGCGGAACCGCTACGACGACGACGCTCACCGGCCGCCCGACGTTCTCCATCCCCTCGCTGGGGACGATCGGCGGGCTCGCCCAAGGGCTCAACTTCTTCACCTTCGCTACAGACGTCTTCTTCGCCGCCCTCAACACGCTGGCCGCCGACAGCAAGGTCAACATCCTCTCGAGTCCCTCGATCCTCACCACCGAGAACAAGAAGGCCGTGATCAACGTGTCCCGGTCGATCCCGATCGTCACGGCTCAGCAAGTGCCCATCGTCGGCGTGACCACAACCGACACAACCACGCCCACAGCCGTCGGCACCCAGACGATCGAGTACAGGGACGCCGGCGTGATCCTCACCGTCACGCCCCGGATCGGCGAGAAGGGGACCGTCGCCCTGGACGTCAAACAAGAGGTGAATGAGGTCGGCCCGACCATCACCCCGCCCGGCTCTCCGAGCTTCACGAAGCGAGAGGCGGAGACCTCCGCCGTGCTGACCAACAACCAGACCCTGGCGCTCGGCGGCTTGATCCAGAACAAGCGAACCCTCACCCGATCCGGCATCCCGCTCCTGAACCGGATCCCCCTGCTGGGCCTCCTCTTCGGCTCGATCGAGGAGAAGATCGAGAAGACCGAGCTCGTGATCCTCATCACGCCCCGCGTCCTGGGCACGGCGCTGGACGCCGCCCGGCTCACCGAAGAGATGAAGCGCATCACCCCTGGGATTCAGGAGTCTATCCGGCAGTCGCCGCGCCCGCCCTCAAGGCCACCCAGGCCTCCCGAACCCTCCTCTCAGCCCGCTCCCCAGTAACCCATTCAACGCCGTAACTGGGGTCAGGTCTTGCAATCCAGCACGCGCGCCTGTATGTAGTCACCATGGCGAGACGGCTCGTGGCTGGCTTGGTCCTGTTCCAGGTGCTGGCCGCGCCCGCGGGGGCACAGGCGCCGGCCCGGAGCGAGGCGCCGCTGGCCCAGGTGGACGGCCAGGCGATCACGGCCGAGGAGGTCGAGAAGGCCCTGGGCCCCCAGTTGAACCGCCTTCACGAGCAGATCTACGCGCTGAAGCGTCAGAAGGTCGAGGCGCTCATCAACGAGCGGCTCCTGGCCAAAGAGGCCGCGCGCCACGGCGTCTCAGTCCCCGCCCTCCTGGACGCCGAGGTGACCTCGAAGGTCGGCCTCGTCACGGAGCAGGAGCTCGAGCGCGTCTACCAGGCCAACAAGGCGCGGCTGCGGGGCGACGAGGCCGAGGCGCGCGAGCAGATCCGCGCCCACCTCCAGAACCAGAAGCTCCAGACCCGGCGGGAAGCGTTCCTCAGGACGCTCCGCGCCCAGGCCAAGGTGGTGGTCAACGTCCCGCGGCCGCCCGTCTTCAGGGCCGAGGTCCCGACGGACGGGGCCCCCTTCAAGGGGCCGGCCGAGGCGCCGGTCACCATCGTGGAGTTCCAGGACTTCCACTGCCCCTTCTGCAAGCGCGTCCAGCCGACCGTCGCCGAGATCCTGGCACGCTACGGCGACAAGGTGAAGGTCGTCCACAAAGATTTCCCGATCGACCAGCTCCACCCCCAGGCGCGCAAGGGGCACGAGGCCGCGCGCTGCGCGAACGAGCAGGGGAAGTTCTGGGCCTACCATGACAAGCTCTACGAAAACGCGCCGAAGGCCAGCCCGGAGCAGCTGAAGGCCTTCGCCCAGGAGGTGGGGCTGGCCGTCCCGGCCTTCGAGCAGTGTCTCGCGAGCGGCAAGCATCGGGCGGCGGTGCAGAGAGACGTGGAGGAGGGCCAGCGCCTCGGCGTGACGGGCACCCCGACCTTCTTCATCAACGGGCGCCTGCTCTCCGGCGCCCAGCCGTTCGAGAGCTTCGCCCGGATGATCGACGAAGAGCTGGAGCGCCAGCGCTGATAGCTCATCCCCTCCGTGACAGCCCCCACATAGGTCTGAGTGTCAGCAACAGCAGACATGTTGGATTGCAAGACCTGACCTCGTACAATGGCATCCTGCGCAAGGAGGCGGAGCGACTCATCCTTCAGGCTCGGCGTGATCTCGCCCACGCGCGAAACATCATCGGGATCGAGGCCTACGAGGTGGTCGCCTTCCTCTGCCACCAAGCCGTCCAGAAGTATCTCGAAGGCGTCTGGATTCAGAAGAAGCGGGCCCGCCGGGTGGCGACGCACTATCTGAGAGAACTCGGGTAAGGGCTCAGGATTCCCAACCGCCTCGTCTGGCACCTGGCATTCCTGAATCCGGACTACACCGTAACCAGGTATCCCGACGCCGCCAACGGCGTGCCTTACGAGCTCTACGACGAGGCCACAGCCCGGGCAAAGGTGAAAGCGGCCGAGGAGATCGCCCGATGGGTCGAATCGCTGATCCGCTCCTGAGGCGCTTCGCCGCTCAGTACCTTCCCCGCCTCCAGCGGCGTTACCGACCGAACCTGGTGCTTGTGTTCGGATCCCGCGCCCGGGGCGAGGCCCTGGCCGAAAGCGATCTGGATCTTCTGGTCGTCTCCGAACGCTTCCGCGGCGTCCCGTTCGTCGAGCGGGCCTCGACGCTCCTCGCCGACCTCGATCTCGCCCTCCCCACCGATGTGCTCTGCTACACGCCCGAAGAGTTCGCCCGAAAGCGCCGCGAGGTGGGCATCGTCAGCCTCGCACTCGAGGAGGGGGGCCGCCTCCACGAATCGTCTTGACTCCCTCGAAGGTCCTGATCAGGGAGTCGCCTGGAGCGCCCGGGCGGCGGCCGTTCGGGTCTCAACGCCCAGCTTCTGGTAGATCCGCTCCAGATGCTTCTTCACGGTGAGCGGGGAGAGCCCGAGGATCGTCGCAACCTCCTCGTTGGTCTTGCCCTCGGCCACCCAGACTAGCACTTCGCCCTCCCGCTGGGTAAGCCGGAAGCGCTCCAGGGACGCGGGCTGAAGGGCCGTCGGCTGCTCCTCCAAGAGCAGGAGGCTCTGACCGCCCGCAGCGAGCAGCCGCACCACGAGCCGCTTTCCTTGCCGCTCCACCACCAGCGGCTCACGGGAGGGAGGCCCGTCGCCTTGGCGCCCAAGGAGGGTCTCCTGGTGCCTGACCCACTGACGCAGGGCTTCGGGCAGGCGCTCCACCTGCCAGGATTGGCTTCCGAAATGCTCCGCCAGCCACTGCCGGGCCCGCACAGTCATGAGCCTCACGAGCCCCTTTCGCCCCAGGAGAATCACCCCTCGACCCAGATCCTCGATCCCTTTCCTGACCAGCATTAACTCCCGCTGCATCTGGGCGACCGCCTCGGCGTTCCGGTAGGCCTGAACCAGATGGGGGCGGAGTAGGTTCAGGTAGAGTCGGTCGCGCTCGGTCAGGCCCCGCCGGCTCGGGTTGAATGGGTGATCGGAGATGAGCCGTTCCAAGGCCGGCTTCAGCCACGTGATCCGCCTCTTCGGCCGGTTCGCGTCACTGTTGGCGGAGATGACCTGGGTGGAGAAGGCGCCGGGACGCGGGATGGCATAGATCTCCCGGAGGCGATCAAGGAGGACCCGCAGGTCTCGCTGGTTCAACCGCCCCATCCAAGGCTCCTTCTGCCAGGGGACCGCCCGTTGTGTACGCCAAACGGCGTATGGACATTGCATCAGGTATTCCCGTATGTCAAGGGCAACGACGGGGCTGGTTTTTCCACCTTTCGGCCCCCAGCCCGTATGCAGTACGGGGTTTGCCCTCTACGGCCCGCGGCGGCGAGTGGCCGGGAACCCCCGGCCCGCGCCCGCGATGAACAGCGCTCCTCCAGAAGAGCGAGGAGCAGCGAATCAGGCGGATGGGCGAGGGCAGTGCGATTTCTCTCCGAAAAGGATGGCGCGGCGTACGTCTGTCCTCTCTCGCCTTCTCGGCACTATCGTCTCCTGCTCAGGCGAGCCGTAGGCGCCTGGCAGCGGGTCAGCCACGACCGGTCATCCCAAGCCTCTGCGTATGTCCGGGGGCGAAGGTGTCCGTTCTCTTGGGCCTCCCCCAGACCGGTACGGCGCTCAAGCTGGCCTGCGGTGCGCCAGTCGGGCGCCGAGCCCGACCGAGCAAGTGGAGGGCTAGATGAGAATCACACCCCTGATGCCTGGAATCGAGGCATCTCTCACTCAGGTGACCTGGGCCAGCGGGGGATGCTCTGTTCGGAAGATCCGCGCACCGGTAGGCTCCGCCCAGGTCTTTCCGGATCCTCTGAAGCGGCTCGCCAGAAACGGGGTGAGGCGATGATTGGGAAGGCTCGCGTTCTAGTCATCATACTACTGACAGGGTGCGTCATCCTCCTCATGATGGCACCCGGGATAGAAGCCCAGCAGACAACCTTTACTTTGGCAGTCGGACAATCGGTCACCATGGGAGACTATGCGCTTCAATTCAAGGGATTTGCCGACCGCTGGCCTCGCTACGACCTTTACTATCTGGGGCGGTTGCTCGCCTCCTTGCCGCCGCTTCCACTTGCGGCGACCTGGAACGAGTATACGCACGGAAACGTGTCCATCGTCACGACCGCGGTCGCCGCTGATGGCACGGTCGTGACGGGTACGCTAGCGATAAAGTGACAGAGCATTGGCGACCTCCCGATGTCTGCGAGCGTAAAGCGGGGTCATGGCACCGTGGATGAGGCGGACGACACCTTGCCGGCGCCCGTTGCCCGCATCCTCAGCCATGAGGCGACAGTTACAACGACCGGGTGAAACGGCCTGAGCAACAGCGCCCTCAGGAAGGGACGGGAGAGCCGAGCGTGCTCGACAGTCGAAGCGCGCGATCTTTGGGTCGCGCAGACGCTGGCATTCGGAGCCCGGTTCTCGTTATTACGCCGAATGCGCGAATCATCGGGTGGTTTCCTGCAGGGGCCACCCACCCGGCTTCGGTCTACGGCCAATGCACGTCGCGCGCCGGCATAAAGGGCGTCGTCTCCCTTGACGCGAGATTGAGGGAGATTGCCATGCTCCGGAAACTGAACGCTCTCGCTCTCCTGGCAATGTTGGCGGTACTGTTTGCCGCATCGCCGGGCTTGACCCCGTCAGCGCACGCTGCCACCGGAGACGTCGTTCACTCGGTAACATTTGACATTGACTGCAGCACCGGCGTCGGCATCGCCTTTGACGGCACCAACCTCTGGTACTCGTGCCTCACCGAGACGGGAAATCTGCGCCGGGCCGACCCCATCACCGGCGTCGTGAGTGCCTCGTACAACATCTCATCCGGGCTGGGCGCCCTCTCGTACGACGCCACCCGCAACGTCATCTGGGGCGCCGTCGCCCCCAACCAGGTCTGGAGGATCGACCTGGATGCCAGCAAGAACGTCGTCAGTTCCGCCCAGGTATTCTCGGTCAACGATAGCTGCGGCATTATTGACGGACTCGCCTTTGACGCCCGCAACCTGGCCGACCCTAACGACGACGTCGTTTACTACAGCGATGACTGCTTCACCACCACAATCACCGTCTATGACCTCACCGCCGGCGAGAACAAGAACCCGGTAGAGTCCTTCGCCGCCCAATTCACTCCCGGACAACAAAACGCACACAACAGCGGCTTGGGGATCGGCGGCCAGCTCCTCTTCGAGGCCGATCTGTTCGGCCAGACAATTTTCGCTGTGGACAAGACCACCAAGGCGGTCCAGTTCAGCTTCTCTTCTGCGGTTGCTAATGACCCTAACTTTCACTCAGAGGACCTGGAATGCGACACGAACACCTTTGCTGGGCAGGGCAAGCACGTCATGTGGTCCAAGGAGGCGTTTTCTCCCGCCCGTGCTCACGCCTTTGAGATCCCCTTCGGCACGTGTGGCGGCGGGGGCGTCCCCCCTGCACCGGAGGTGATCATCGCATCCATTACCCCGGCGTTTCTGCGGCAGCACCAGACGGCCGACATCATGATCACCGGCACCTTCCCTGAGGGAACCTACACCGCCAGCTTTGGCACGGCTGATAGGGTTCGGGTCAACTCGGTCACGCGTGTCGACGGTACCACCCTGGTCGCGAACGTAACGGCACTTCCACCTACCCCGTCCGAACTCACGGAGCAGCAACTCACGGGGGTGAAAATCTTTGATGTCACGGTGACCCGCGAAGGCGGCGGATCGGCAACCCTTCCTAACGCCTTCACGATCCAGCCCGATTGGGAGGGCGACGGGGTACTGGACGTTCCCGACAACTGCCCGCTGACCTACAATCCTGACCAGGCCAATCGCGATGGGGACGCGTTCGGTGACGCCTGCGATAAGTGCCCGCTCGTCTCCGACGGAGTCAACGACGGCAGCAGCTGCGCCGAGCACTATGTCCTCGACGTAAGCTGCCCGACTAGCCCGAGTGGCACTTTCCGACCTGGGCAACCCATGGTCGTTGACGTGACGTTCACAGTCACGGGGCAAGGTACTAACGCCCCGCCGTCCATTGACGTCATCAGGCCTGACTGCTTCAACACCACCTTTACGCTCCGCCAGGAAATTTCCCCCGGCAGCGGCACGTTTGGCCCACCCCTCGCCCCGCGCTTCAGAGAGCCCGTAGCCCGAGGGATTCCGACAGACGTCGTCACTATCAGCGGGCCATTCTCCATCACCTGCGACCTCTCCGAAATGTTCGATATCTCGGTGCTGACGTCCGGCGGTGGCTCGATCACGTACCAGAGCCAGGCAACCTTTGCGAACGACGTCCAGGATCCCGATTTCAACCCCACCACGGGGTCCTGCGCAGTGCAGCCATGCTTCGACCTCTGGATCGGGGAGGCCACCTCCGGCACGTGTGATCTGAGCATAACGGGAGCTGATCTATTCAGGGAGCCCGACATGGTGGACGTCAAGCCCACAAGCTTCCCGAACAGCTGGGGCTGTAAGGCCCTCAGTAAAGGCCTCCCAGTGGGGGTCCTCAGCAGCGAGAGCTTTGACGCCACTACCATCGACGTAACTTCGGTGCGTTTCGGCAGGACTGGAACTGAAGCCCAGGAGATACACAAGGACAAGAAGACCGGACAGCCGGTCGCCCACCCCCCCAAAGATCTGAACGGTGATGGTTTGCTCGACATGATCTTCCACTTCCGCTTCGGGGACACCGGCTTCAGCTGTGCCGATATCCCGGCAGGCCAGAGCTCGTTCACCGTGAACGCCATCCTGAAGGGCACGGCAACGGTGAATGGGATACTCAACACTCCCTTCACCGACGCGGACACTCTGCGGCTCGTGTTGGGTTCGGAGTAGGAGTAGAAAATGGGAACGGCAAGCAAAGGGAGCACCGAGAGAGCCATGAAGAAGAGCCTACACACGAAGCTAATATCGGTCCTTGGCCTGATCGCAGTGGTCGCGCTGGTCCCGGGGCTCACGCCGACTCCGGTGTGGGCCGTCGTTGACTGCACCCCGTTCCTTCTGGCAGAGGCGACAGACCCGGGGACGGACGCCGACAATGACGGGTTTACCGACTTTCAGGAGTGTAACGGAATCACTCTTGGCACCACCACGATTCCGCTGTGCTCGGGGTTGATGGCGAGACGAGCATGCGTCGATCCTGATTCGAAGGATGTCTTCGTCGCTCTCGTCCGAACCGTGACGCCCCCAAGCCTCCTCTCCGCACCCTTCGATCCCGTTTTCAATTCCACTTCCACGTTCGATCCCTTCGCAGGACTGACTCCCCTTGGCGTCACCCCCCATGTGGTCCCACCGGAACTGCTCGGTTCGGGCCGGCAAGTGACCGCCACCCAAAAAGCCATAAAATTTACCGAAAGCCAGAATACCAACGTGGACTATGTGGGTATCTGCAACTACGGGACCCCCCTAGATCTCGATGGATGCGTTATCTATACCCTCAAAGCCAAAAACTTCATCGACTCCGTCTGTAACAGCGCTGGAGACACGCGCCTCGAGTGTTTCGTTTATGTCGCCTACTGGACCTGGATAATCCAGCACGAGGGGGGGCACACGCTGGGGGGCTTGGTAGACCAATCCCTATACAATGCGAGGTTCGGAGGCTATCACTACAAATGCGGGTCCAACGTCACTATGGAGCAGTGCGTCACTTATACGACGAAAAATAACATAGTGACATGGAAGATCCCCCCCGCGGCCTGGACCGACAGTGACACGGCGAATCTACTGCTCAAGTAATCGGACTGCGAGTCACACTCGCGAAGGATAACGGCAAGGAGGACCTTCATGAGAAGAACAACCCGTACACTGGTAGTTCTGCCAGTTCTGGTCGCATTGATGCTCACGATAGCACCGTTGCCGGCGTGGGCTGTATGCGCGGTCACGGATGCGGGCGCTATCCCCGGTCTCGCGATAGACCAGAACGCGTCCGGAACAAAAGTCTCCGGCCCCTTGAGCCTTTTCTACCAGAACCTCCAACCAGAACCTACGGTCGAATGTCCCCTAGGCGAAGGAAATATCACGGTCGTCTTGAGATTGAGGAAAGGTAACGATGAGAGGGTGTTCGGCACTGGACCAATACCAAATGTCTGTTTCACCGACTTTGCTACGATCGCGCAGGTCATCCAAGGCCTTGTGGATGCCGAGGTGCCTCTGGCGTTCGGCTTTACAGACGCTACGGTGAAATCTGTGACCGATTTCATTTTCAACGCAGAAAACGCCGTCAGTATGGATATCGAACTCGCCTTGAGATAGGAGCCCTCTCCGTCCCGTGGGACCGGGATTCCACCAAGGGAGGGCGCTTAGGACAACAGGAAGACGTAACGCTGGATGAATCGCCGACAATTCCTGGCGGGTGCCGGGCTCGCCGCAGGAAGCCTCGCGGCATGCTCCCTGAATTTCCAGCCCCTCCCCACAGGCTCCTCCGGGCAAGCACGTAAGCCCAAGAAGATCATCATCGTCGGTGCGGGGCTCGCCGGCCTCGCCACTGGTGATGAGCTGTCCCAGGCGGGTCACGATGTCGCGATTCTGGAGGCACGTCCCTGGCCGGGAGGCAGGGTCCACACCATTCGCGAGCCCTTTGCCGACGGGCTCTACGCCGAAAGCGGGGCGCTCTTCATTCCCGATAACCATCGCCTCGTCCTCAAATACGCCAGGCTCTTCAACCTGCCCCTCCGGCCAAGCATGCCCCTCGCCGCAGCTAGGCTCTTCTACGTGCGCGGGAAACGCCTCGTCCCGGCTCCTCGTGGACACACCGACTGGCCCCTCGACCTCACGGGCGAAGAAAGGAACCTGGGGCGGGTCGGAATCTGGGAAAAATACATCGCCTCGGCCCTCACCACCCTGGGTGACATCAAGGGGCCCGGTTGGCCGGCGGCGGCGCAGCTGGGGTACGATCGAATGAGCATGGCAGAGTTCCTTCGGTCGCAGGGGGCGTCAGCGGGCGCGATCGCGCTCGTTCGACTCGGCTACCTGGACCTGATCGGGGACGGGATCGACAGCTATTCTGCCCTCTTCATGCTGCGCAATCTGGCCCTGCGCCAGACCGAGAAGCAGGTCTACTCCTTCAGAGGCGGCAACGACCTTCTTCCCAAAGCGTTCGCGACGAGGTTGGCGCCGCGGATCCGCTACAACTCGCCGGTGGTCCGCATCGAGCCCGGCGAGAGGTCCGCTAGCGTCGTTGTCGCTAACGCCGGCGGCCACGAGCGGCTGACGGCCGATCACGTCGTCTGTACCGTGCCGTTTTCCGTCCTCCGGCATATCGAGATTTCTCCCCCGCTCTCGAGGGCGAAACAACTCGCCATCGAACAACTGCCGTACACCTCTGTCGCGCGAGTCTATCTACAGTCCAGGCGCAGATTCTGGCTGGATGCAAATCCCTATGTCTACGTGGACACCGACCTCCCGATCATGTGGATCTTCGACCAGACGGGGACCCAACCCGGTCCGCGCGGGGTCCTCGAGGGGCAGGCTGTCGGCGCGGAGGCCCGCCGCATCATGCAGATGAGGGAGAGCGACCGGATCCGATTCGCCCTCGACCAGATGGAGCAGGTCTTTCCCGGCGCCCGCGGGAATTTCGAGCGCGGGGCGACGAAGTGCTGGGATGAAGACCCCTGGGCGCGCGGGGCCTACGCGTACTTCCGGCCCGGCGAGATGCGCTCATTCCTCCCCCACTTCGCAAGTCCGGAGGGCCGGGTGCACTTCGCGGGCGAGCATACCTCCCCCTGGGCCGGCTGGATGCAGGGGGCGCTCGAGTCCGGGCTCCGCGTCGCCGGAGAGATCACGGGGGTCATTCGATCATGACCCGAAGGATGGCCACCAGTATCCTCTTCTGGCTGGCGCCGATCGTCTCCGGCCTTCTCGTGACCGTCTCGCTCCCGTCCTTCGATCTCGGCTTTCTGGCGTGGTTGGCGCTGTCGCCGCTCTTGTTCTGCCTGCGGCAGAAGGGGCCATTTGCGGCGCTCGGTCTCGGGTTTCTCTTCGGGTTGGCTTTCACAGGTAGCTGTTTCTACTGGCTCAACGCGGTTCCCGACGTCACCCCCTCCAGGTTCCTGATGCTCATCGCTGCCCTCAGCGTGTACCCCGTGGTTTTCGCGCTTCTCTACAACCTCACCAGCGCCGCCATCGGCTCGTGGGTCATCCTGGCGGCTCCAGCCTTGTGGGTCGCTCTCGAGTACGCGCGGGTCAGCCTCTTCTTCCTCGCCGTCCCGTGGAACCTTATCGCTCACTCCCAGTACCGGTACCTTCCCCTGATTCAGATCGCCGACATGACCGGGGTCTATGGGATCTCCTTCCTCATCGTCACGGCGAACCAAGTCGTAAGCGAGATACCCGACGTTCTGGCCAGTCGGCGTCTTCGCATCAACTGGCCAACACATCTCTTGGCCCTGGGCCTCCTCCTCGTCGGCACCCTCGCCTACGGATGGTTCAGACTGGCCGCCCCCGAGGGCGAGGGATCCCTGCGTGTCGCCGTGGTCCAGGCAAACGTTCTCGCGCGGGACCGGATGTCCGTCCAGGAGCAAATGCAGCACCTCGGAGCGTACGCGCGGCTGACCATGGAGGCCGCGAAGCACAAGCCCGATCTGGTCATCTGGCCATCGTCCTCCCTGCCCGCTCCCTATAGCTTCGGACACGTCCGCTTTTACGTCGGTCTTCTCGCGCGTCAGTACGGCACCCCTCTCGTCGTGGGAGGATCAGGTGGCGACAAGTTTCCCATTCCGCAGGATGGGTTGCCGCCGCACGCGAACACCGAATTCTTGATCACTCCTTCTGGACGGCTCGGCGGCCAATATAATAAAGTCCACTTGACGCCCTTCACCGAGTACCTACCGCTCGATGGAAGGATCAAGTGGCCACCCTGGATCACCGCCCTGCCCAAGAGCTTTGTGCCCGGGGATTCCTACACCCTCTTCCAGGTCTCACACGCACGGTTCGGCACCCCGATATGCTGGGAGAGCCTGTTTCCGGATATCTTTCGCCGCTTCGTTCGGGACGGCGCGCATTTTATGGTAAACGTGACCAACGAGGGGGTGTTCGGCGTGACCTCGGCCCCCTACCAGACCCTGGCCATGAATGCCTTCAGGGCCGTGGAGAACAGGGTCACGGTCGTCCGCGCCGCCACAACAGGAATCTCGGCCTTCATCAGCTCCAAGGGAGAGATCCTCGACCGGGTGAAGGACGCCAACGGGAGGGACCTCTTCGTTTCCGGCATCCTGGTCAGGGATGTACCCTTGTCGCGTACCAGGACCTTCTACACGGTCGCCGGCGACGTCTTCGCGTATACTGTGATCGGCGTGGCGGCACTGGTCCTCGGAGCCTCGATCGTCTCCCGAGCTCGGGTCCGGGTTCCATGACGTGAAATGATTCCCCAGAAATCGTCCTCCCGAGCCATCGTCCACTGGGTGGCTTACGTCCTCACCCTGACGTTCATCGCGGCCCTCTGCGTGCTCTTCGTGATCAACATTGTCCGCTGGCAGAAGAGCCCCGACTTCGGCTGGCGCATCATGTACAACGCCGGACCCAACGTGGTGTCCGAGGTCTTCCCGCTTGGAGCGAAAGCCGGACTTCGACCCGGCGACCGCATCCTGGCCATCAACGGTCGGCCTTATTCCACGTTCGAAGAGCTCTTCTTCGGGAACATCCGCCAAGAAGAGTTGGGCTCGATCAATACCTACAGCGTCCTCCGAGAGGGCCGGACCGAAGAGATCCGCATCCCGACCGGCCGTCTCGGCCTCGAGACCGTCCTCTGGCGCAGCACGCCACTCTTCGTCCTCGGCCTCGTCTACGTTCTCATCGGGGCCCTCGTCTTTCTGATGAAGCCCAAGGCCACGGAAAGCTGGATCTTCTTCGTTCTCACCTGCTCGATCGGCATGACCGTAAGCCTTGCGGGTCCTTCGGACCTCATGCACCCGACGTGGCTCTACGATGTCAGATTCCTCTTCCACATGCTCATGCCCGCCTCCATGATCCACCTGGCCCTCCGGTTCCCCAAAAAGCGCGCGCTCCTCACCAAACAACCCTGGTTCGCCATCCTTCCCTACGTGCCCACCGCTGTCCTGGTGACTCTCGAGAAAACGCTCGCCACGGCCTACTGGAACATCCCCAAATCCCTACTCCTCATCTGGCTGGTCTACCTCATGGTCGCCGTCCTCGTGTTCCTGACCTCGACGATCTGGAACTCCCTCAAGGGCAGCTCCATCATCGTCCGTCTCCAGTCCCGCGTCATCTTCGTCGGGATCATGCTCGGCCTCTTCATTCCCGGAACCGACCTGATCATTCGTTTACTCTGGCAGGTCTACCTCTTCCCGAATCCCACGCTGGGCTTCGGGGTCGTCCTGACCACCTTCCCCCTCTCCATCGGCTACACGATCGTCAAGCATGATCTGTTCGCCATCGACACGATCGTCCGCCGCACCTACGGCTACGTGCTGTCCACGGGCACGGTCGTGGCCGCCTACGCGCTGATGGTCTCGCTGCTGAACGTCACCTTCCAGGGATCCGATGTCGCCCGGTCGCCGCTCTTCTCCATCGGGTTCGCCCTGCTGGTGGTCTTTCTCTTCGAGCCCCTGCACAGGCGCTTCCAGGGCCTCGTGGACCGGCTCTTCTACCGCCAGCGGTACGACTACCGCAAGACCATCCGGAGCCTCAGCGAGGCCATGACGAGCATCCTCGATCCGGAGGTAATCTCCCGGACCCTCATCGGCTCCGTGGTGAAGGAGATGTTCCTCGAGAACGGCGCCCTGCTGCTCCAGGAGGGCGGTGCCGGCGGCTACCAGGTGAAGGTCGTCGAGGGCATGGACGCGCGGCGGCTCCCGGCGTCCGAGCTCCAGGAAGGCGACGCGCTCGTGGGAGCGGTCAAGGAGAAGAAGGACGCCCTGCTCCGCCACGACGTCGCCATGAATCCGCTGTACGAGCCGAACCGCGAGGAGCTCCAGAAGGCGTTCCAGTCCCTCTCCTCGGAGGTCGTGCTCCCGATGACGTACAAGGACGAAGTGCGGGGGATTCTCTCCCTCGGCCGGAAGAAGTCGGGCAAGCTCTTCACGCCGGAGGACCTGGACCTCCTCCGGACCCTGACGAACCAGAGCGCCATCGCCATGGAGAACGCCCGGCTCTTCAAGGAGAACCTCCAGAAGGGCCGGATGGAAGAGGAGCTGAAGATCGCCCACGACATCCAGATGAGCATGCTGCCGGACAAGGCCCCCCAGCTGGAGGGCCTCAAGGTCGTCGCCCGGACGATCCCGGCGCGGGAGGTGGGCGGAGATTTCTACGACTTCGTCGAGTTTTCCGCCGATGGCTCGCCGGGGCGGCTGGGCATCATCATCGCGGACGTCTCCGGCAAGGGCGTGTCGGCGGGGCTCCTGATGGCCGGCGCGCGCAGCACCTACCGCGTCCTGCTGGACGCCGACCCGCCCGTCCGCGAAGTCATGACACTCGCCAACCAGCGGCTGCAGCGGGATATCCGGAAGGGCATGTTCGTCGCGCTCCTCTACGCGGTGCTGGATCCGGGCGCCAGGACCCTCACCCTCTCCAACGCCGGCCAGACCCAGCCGGTCCTCTGCGCCGCCGGCGCCGCCCCATCCTACATCACCACCGAGGGGGACACCTTCCCCCTGGGCATCGTCCCCGATTGCGACTACCAGGAAACCAAAGTTAGCCTGTCCCTGGGGAACGTGGTGGTCTTCTACACCGACGGCGTCGTTGAGGCCATGAACGCCCAGGAGGAGCTCTACGGTTTCGACCGCTTCCTCCGTTCCGTCGAGGAAGGACGGCACCTCGACGCCCCATCGCTCCTGGACAAGCTCTTCGACGACGTCGCCAGATTTGTTGGCGGCACGGAGCAGCACGATGATATAACCATTATCGTGGCGAGGGTCGAATGAGGGGGCTATGACGTCAGAAAAGAAGTTCGAGCTGCACCTGCCAAGCGTGCTCGGCTGCGAGAAGGTCGCCATGGAGTTCGCGGCCTCCGTGGCCAAAAGCATGAACTTTCCCGCCGACCGCGTCGAGGATCTGAAGACGGCCGTGGCCGAGGCCTGTATCAACGCCATCGAGCACGGCAACAAGATGGACGCCGGCATGAAGGTCGGCATAAGCCTCACCGTGGCAGGAGGCAGCCTCCAGGTCGCCGTTCAGGACGAAGGGGCCGGGATCGGCCAGGTTCCCGCGCCCAACATCGACAGCCAGATCGAGGGGAAGACCGACCCCCGGGGCTGGGGAATCTTTCTCATCAAGAATCTGATGGACGAGGTGACTTTCGAGTCCACGCCGGAAGGCCGGAACGTCGTCAAGATGATCATTCATCTGAAGAAATAGGGAGCGCAGGTCGCCGCATGGCCAAGGACCTGGAAGTCTCGATCCGGCCGAAGGGCGAGGTGTCGGTCATCGACATCAAGGGCGACGTGACCGCCCCCACGGGGCAGCCCATCGAGGACGCGTACCACAAGGTCACCGGCGGCGGCGCCAAGAAGATCCTCTTCACCTTCGCCTCGGACTGCTACATCAACAGCGGCGGCATCGCCATCCTAATCGGCATCGTCTCCGAGAGCAAGAAGAAAGAGCAGGTCGTCCGCATGACCGGGTTGTCGGCGCACTTCCAGAAGATCTTCGCCATGGTCGGCATCACCAAGTACGCCCAGCTCTTCCCCTCCGAGGACGCCGCCCTCGCCGAGTTCTAGCGGCCCCGCCGTGAAGCAGACGGACATCAAACGCCTGAAGAAGCGCCTGCGGGAAGCCGCCCGCGCCCAGCGAGAGCTCGAGAAGCGGATGTTCCACCTGAAGACCCTCTACGACCTGAGCCGCGAGATCGGCTTCCTGATCGACACCCAGGCCATCATGACGAACCTGCTGATGATGGTCATCGGCACGTTCGGGACCTTCCGCGGCGTGATCCTGCTGATCGACACGGAGCGCGCCTCGATCGAGGCGGTCGCCCAGCGGGGGCTGGACGATCAGTCCATGAGGACACTGGCGGAGATGGTCCAGTCGGGGCGCTTCACCGAGGTCATGCGGCACGGCGGCCCCATCGAGCTCGTGCGCGGGCGCGGGGCCTCCTCCCAAAGCGCGAGCGCCCCCGCGGAGGAGCTCCTCGCCTCCCTGGACCTGCGGGTCTGGATTCCCTTCACGATCAAAGATCATCTCAAGAGCGGCATCGGGCTGGGAGAGAAGATGACGGGAGAGCCGTACACGCCGGACGACCTGGAGCTGCTGACCATCCTCGCCAACCAGGCCTCCGTTGCGATCCAGAACGCCACCGCTCACGAGGAGGTCGTCCGCTACGCGGAGGAGCTGGCGGCCAGCCTCAAGCGGATTCAGATCCTGGAATCCATCAAGACCAACCTCGCCAAGTTTGTCCCGAAGACCGTCCAGGACCTGATCGAGGAGTCCCCGGAGGCCCCGTCGCTGGACAAGCGGGAAGCCGACCTCTCCGTCCTCTTCGCGGACATCACGGGCTACACGCGGCTGAGCGCCCAGATGGACCTGGATCGGGTCAACCAGCTGGTAGAGGTCTACTTCGGCGCCTTCCTGGATGAAATCGTCAAGTACGGTGGCGACGTCAACGAAACGGCCGGGGACGGCCTGATGGTGATCTTCCGGGATCCGGACCCTCGGCAGCATGCGACGGCCGCCGTGCTCGCCGCGCTCGGAATCCAGCGGCGGACCCGGGAGGTCAACGCCACGCTCGAGGGCCTCTTCGAGCCGATCAAGATGCACGTTGGAGTCAACTCCGGGATCGCCGCCGTAGGCGCGACCAAGATCGAGGGGGCGGCCGGCACGCGCTGGACCTACACCGCCTCGGGACCGACGACGAACATCGCGGCCCGGCTCTCGGCCCTCGGCGAAGGCGGGGCCGTCGTCATTAGCGAGGAAACTCGGCGGCGGCTCGGCGACGGGTTCGAGGCGGACGATCTCGGGCCCCAGTCGTTGAAGAACGTGGCGCAACCCATTCGGGTCTTCCGGCTCGTCCCCGCCGACCGTGAGCCCGCTCTCGCGGCGCGCCGGCGCCACCCGCGCAGGCCGGTGTTCTGGCCCGTCCGCCTGTGGATCGGCGACGAGTCGTTCGATGGGCGCGCCGTGGACGCGAGCCTCCATGGGATCCGCCTCACCGACGTTCCCACGGCTCTCCTGGAAGTCGGCAAGTCCTACCGCCTCGACCTCGGCACCGACCGCCAGGGTGAGTTCACTTGCCTGGCTCAGGTCCGGAACATCACCGACGGGAGCGTCGGGCTGGAAACCAAAGAGCCGCTGCCGATATGAGCCGGCGGGTTGCCGTCCTCGCCCTGCTGACCGTCGCAGCTTGCGCACCCAGCCCGGACAGGCTCAAGCCGACCCTCGGCGCTGCCGACTCCGGCACCGCCTGGTTCATGACCGACGAACGCGACGTGCTGTCAGGGGATCTGACGTTTCCGCCCGGCCTGGGGCCCTTCCCGGCTGTCGTCCTCATGCACGGCTGTAGCGGCCTGCCGTCGCGGGCCATCGGCGGGTGGGATCCGCTGCTCCGGTCGTGGGGGTATGCGACCTTCGTCCTGGACAGTTTTCGCGGCCGAGGACTCCAGGAGGTCTGCACCAACGCCCTCGCTCTGACGGCCAACCGCCGCATCCCCGACGCCTACGGCGCGCTCAGGATCCTCGCGACTCACCCGAAGATCGATCTCGACCGCATCGTGCTCATGGGCTTTTCGCACGGAGGGATCGCGACGCTCGGCGCGGCGACCGAGTGGGCGAGGCGCACCTACGCGATCGACGGCCAGGCCACGTTCCGCGCCTTCCTCCCGTTCTATCCGTACTGCAACGCGGTCATCCCCGAGATGACATGGGGGTTCGCCCCCGTCAGGATCCACATCGGAGAGCTCGACGACTGGACGCCGGCCAGAACGTGTGTGTCCCTCGTGGCGACCGCCCGGAGCGCCGGAGCCAATGCGGACATCACGGTCTATAAGAATGCCCTCCACGGCTTCGACAGCTTGGGGCTGTCCGTCCAGCGCAGCCCCAATGTCGAGAACGCAGCCGACTGCACGCCACAGCTCGCCAGCATGAAGGGACCCATCCTCAACCTCTTCGAGCTCCGAAAGTGCATACGCAAGGGCGCGACAGTCGGCTGGAACCCTGAGGCTACCGAGGAGGCGCGGAGAAACGTCCGGGGTCAGCTGGCGGAGTTCTTCACATAGGCCCTACGCGGAAGCGCGCTGGGCGGCGGCGCGGGCGGAGAAGCGGCGGATGAAGACCGCCCGCTTCGCCTCTAGAGCCACTCCACCCACGCCGCCGTCAGTCCGATCGCTTCAGGCGCCGAGCGACCTCTTTGTAGATCTCTGCTCTTTCTCGCTTACCAATGCCGATAAGGGGGACTACGAGTTTTTGTCGCTGGATCTCATAAACGATCCGGTACCCTTTCTTGCCGAAGTATATCGTACGATACCCCGTGAGGTCGATTCCCATCCTCTTCCCGAGGGGTTCCCCAAGTCCTGGCCGCTCCGCAAGTTTGTCAATCTGCTTGGCCGCGATCTTCTTCAGTGGGCCGTTGACCGCTTCGAACTCCCGCGCGGCCTCCGGCAGGGAACTCGACCTTACAGCCCATGCTTGGTCTTCAGAGACTCCCAGGAGATTCTTCTTCCTCGACCCCGGCCTTTCCTTTCCTCAATTTCGAGCGCCGTAAGGAGGTGCTCGAGGTCCTCCACGATGCCTTCGTACTCTTCGATCGGGAGGATCACGGCCTCCAGGCGATTATTGCGGGACAGCACCATGCGTCCCTTCCGTTTGGCCTCGTTCAGCACTTCCCCTAAATGTTTCGACGCCCTGGAAGAGGAGACGATCTCCTCCCGCCGGTAAGCGGTCTCCATCGCTTGATCTCCTGGGTGAATGAGTACGGTGAATTATCCTCTAATCTTACGTAATACAAGCGTAGAAGCGCAGGAGGAGAATCGGCGCGAGACGGCCGAGCGGCGGGGGCTACGCCGAGGCGCGCTGCGGGGAGACGCGGGCGGCGAAGCGGCGGATGAAGACCGCGCCCTTCGTCTGGAGCCACTCCTTGGTGGTGACGTAGCCGAACCGGAGCGCGGCGCGGCTCGCGTCGAACCCCATCGAAGGGCCGAAGAGGGGCGACTCCTTCGCCTCGGGCTGAAAGAGGAAGAACTCCACCTTCGGGTGGTTCTGCTGGAGGTCCCGGAGCCCGAGCTCCAGGAGGTGCTGGCTGGTGATCCGGCCGGCCTGCTCCATGATCGTGTAGAGCCCCCGGGCCTTGAGGGCCGGCCGCTCTCCATCCAGCGCCATCAGCGGGACGGTCGGATTGACCACCACCACCGCGTCGGCCCCCCGCTCCACCGCCAGATCGGCGTGCCCCGTGTAGCCTACGCCGCCGTCCACGAAGTCCCGCTCCCCGATAGTGTACGGCTCGAAGAACCCCGGGATCGCCGACGAGGCGGCGATGGCCCGGGAGATCGGGACCTCCGCCGTTTCTGCCGCCCCGAAGACCACGCGCTCGGCCCGGTCCAGGTCCACCGCCGGGATGAGGAGCGTCTTAGGTAGCGTGCGGAAGTCGTTGGAGAGCCCCTTCTGCTCGAAGACCCGGCGCATGTAGGCCTCGAGCTGCTGGACCGTGAAGAAGCCGGCGGGCAGCGATCCCTGGGCCTTGGCCAGCATGTCCGGCCAGGAGCCCCGGAGACCGGTCAGGATGTTCTTTCCGACCGCCCACACCAACTGGCCGAGCCGACCCGCGGCGCTCGAGAAGGCGCGGCGGTCATAGACGGAGCCGCGGGAGAAGTTCATCGGATCGGGCAGCTCCTCGCCCAGGATCCGGTAGAGGTCTGGCGCCCGGACCCCGTTGGCTATGAGGGAGGCCACGACCGAGCCCGCGCTGGAGCCGACAAAGATGTCGAAGTTGTTGACGCAGCAGCCCTGGAGCTCCTCGTCCAGGGCCGCCAAGACCCCCACCTCGTACATCCCGCCGATCACGCCCCCGCCCGAGAGCACGAGCGCGCGCCTGCCGGGCTCATGCCGCCCCGGCCAGAGACGATAGAACCATCGCATACTTGTATTTTACACGGCTGGGGTCAGGCATGCGTATTTGCGTTGCGGGGGCGACGGGCGATGAGCGTATCGGATTCTGGACGTTGATTTCTCCCTGGCGGCCCGCCAGAACGGGATCTCCCTCTACCGCCCTGCCGGGAAGCGGAGAGCCAACAGAGGAAGACGCAATTACCCGGACGGGGACGGCCGGTAGAGGGTAATCCCTTCCACTCGGTCGAAGTCTGGATCGTTCGATGCCAACGCTGTGAGGCCAGCTCGTTGCATGCTCGTCACCAGGAGAGCGTCGTTGGTGAGGAGCCCATAGCGGGCTTTCGCCTGTTGGCTCCGTTCGATCTCCTCAAGACCGACACTGACCACCTCGACCCCTATCTGGTGGATTCTTTCTGGCGCCCGGTGGTGGGCGTGCAAGCTCTTGACGTGCTCAGGGTGCTCTTTCAGGTAGCGGGTCGCCTCTCGCGGGTGCAGCCGAAGCGCGCCCACCGCCTCCAAGATCATCAGCCGGTGGAGGACTTCGATCAGGACGACCGTGGACGTGAGCCCGCGAAGGACGCCGTCCTCGATTCGTTGGAGAAAGGCGGAGCAGGCAGGGCTGAGGGGACTGGGACCGGAGAAGTGGTAGATGAAGACGTTTGCGTCAATGAAGATTGCCGCCCCGTCGGGGATCTCGGCGAGGGAGGCCGCGGCCATTCGAAGTGCCGTCAGGAGGGGAGGAACTCGTCGCTCTCGGCCACCTCCTCAACGACCTCAGCTGAGGCTGGAATCATTCCCCGACTCTCGGCCACGACCCCAGGGAGGGGCGTGATAATCACCCGCAGGCGCTGATGTTCCTCGAGTGCCACAGCTTCCAGCGGTTTGATGACGCCGTTTTCGAACACCGCCTCGATGATCTTCGGCATCGTCGCCTCCCCTGATCGGCCGGGTACCATTCCTTCGCTACCTATTCTACCGCACTCCCATGCGCCCGGCTACGAGGGAGTTCAGGGGTCAGGCATGCGTATTTGCGTTGCGCGGGTCCTGTATCCGATTCTGGACATTGATTTCCCTTGCACAACGGGCGAACATCGCCGCGTCCTTCGAGCGTTGGGTGGAGTAGAATGGGGCCAGGAGGGAGACCATGTCAGTGGGGGTCCGCACCCGGCGATTCTCGGTCGACGAGTACCGGAAGATGGTCCACGCGGGGATCCTGAAGGAGGATGACCGCGTCGAGCTCATCGAGGGAGAGATCGTCGAAATGGTCCCCATTGGCCCTCGCCACGCGGTGTGTGTGGATCGACTGAGTCAGGCGTTGCAGCGCCGACTTGCAGATCGAGCGATCGTGAGAACACAGGGCCCTGTTTCTCTGGGACCGTACTCCGAGCCCCAGCCGGACCTGGCCCTCTTCCGTCCTCCCCTGGCGCGCTATGCCGAGCGTCATCCAGGGCCTGCCGACCTCTTTCTCGTCATTGAAGTCGCCGAGAGCTCCGTGGAGGAGGACCGCGCGCGGAAGATGCCGATGTATGCGCGGGCCGGCGTCCGGGAACCCTGGCTTGTCGACCTCCCGGCTCAGGCCGTCGAAGCGCATCGCCAGCCCACCCCGAACGGATACGCGAGCGTTCGCAAGTTCGGACGGGGAGAAGTTCTGACTCCCGAAGCCTTCCCCGACATCGGCCTCGCCGTCGACGACATCCTCGGATAGCTGGGGTCAGGCATGCGTATTTGCGTTGCGCGGGCCCTGTATCAGATTCTGGGCATTGATTTCTCCCCCGCTGTGGACAGGAATATCCCTGTATGGCCCGAAGATCCCGTGTCGAATTCCCCGGGGCCTGCTACCATGTCATCGCCCGCGGCAACCGACAGCAGGCGATCTTTC
>JACPSW010000123.1 GCA_016193045.1 Candidatus Rokuibacteriota bacterium
CGGCGATCCTCCTGGCCAACTGGTTTCACTGGGGGACGATCCTCACGACGGTGATCGGAACCGTCATCCTGTATTTCTTCTTCGGACACCTGATCGCGCAGCCGGTGATCCTGCGGCACCCGCCGTACGAGGTCCCCTTCGTGATGACCTACATGGGGCTGAACGGCACCGAGGGGGTCTTCGCGTTCCTCCCCGACGGCGTCGAGAAGCTCTACTTCCTCGTGCTCTTCGCCGCCGTGATGATCGGCAGCGGAATGATCAGCCTCGTGACGGAGATGGGGAAGGGGGTCGGCCGGTTCGTCCGCGGCGGCGCGGCCTTTCCGGCCATCATCGGGAGCACGATGGAGGGGATGGTGATGGGCGCCGCGGTGACGAACGTCGTCATGAGCGGAAAGCTCACCATCCCCATGATGAAGAATTACGGGTTCAGGAAGGAGTTCGCGGCCGCCGTCGAGGTGTCGGCCTCCACCGCCGGGCAGATCATCCCGCCGGTGATGGGCCTGGCCGCGTTCATCATGGCCGCCCTGCTCAACATCTCGTACATCACGATCGCCCTGGTGGCCGTGATCCCGGCGTTCCTGTACATGGCGGGCGTGACGATCGCCGTGTTGATCAAATCCGAGGCCGACGATCTCCCGAAGCTCCGGGAGCCCTTCGACTGGGGGATCCTGCGGCGCCTGCTCCCGACGTTCGTCCTCCCCGTGACGATCGTCGTGGTCCTGCTGCTCTGGTTCTACTCGCCCTCGGTCGCGGGACTCGCCGGCATCGGGGCGGTCCTGGCGCTGTGCGCGTTCCAGGGTCCGTTCCGGCCCTCCTTGTATCAACTCATCGTCGCGCTGAAGGAGGGCTTCGAGATCGCGATGCAGCTTTGCCTGCTGCTCGTGGCGATCGGTCCGTTGACCCAGACGTTCGTGACGACGAACATGGCCGGCCGCCTGAGCGCGCTGCTGGTCCAGGTGCTGCCCGACAGCTCGCTGGTCCTCCTCCTCGGGGCGATGGTGCTCACGCTCCTCTTCGGGATGGGGCTCCCGACCCCCGCCGCGTACGTCCTGGTCGCGCTCACGCTGGGCCACTTCCTCCAGCAGCTCGGCATCAAGCCCGTCCCGGCGCACTTCTTCATCCAGTACTTCGCCGTGTTCTCGGCGGTGACCCCGCCGGTCGCCCTGGCCTCCCTGGCCGGGGCGAAGATCGCTGGGGCGCCGTTCTGGGCGACCGCCGTCGAGTCCTTCAAGCTCGTGGTCCCGGCGTTCTTCGTCCCCTTCGCCTTCATCTACCACCCCGCGCTGCTCACCTTCCCGAGCCCCCCACCGTCCGTCCTGATCTCGATCGCCGCGGTGATCGGCGTCCAGTTCGTCTGCTCGGTGGTGCTGTACGGCTTCTTCCGTCGCCCGCTGAGCCTCCTGGAGCGGGGCGTCTTCGTCCTGGCGGGCGTGCCGGGGGTGGTCTACCTCGTCAATCCCGAGCCCTTCTACCTGTGGGTATTCGTGGCTGCCGGCGGCGCGATGGTGCTCTGGGTCCTGGGCGGCCGGGCCCTGCGGGGCGAGGTCCGGCCGGCCCTCGTGGAGCCCGCGGCGGAAGGGCATGTCCGGGAGAGGGAGCCGGGCCGATGACTTCCCACGAATACCGCGCGCTCTTCGACCTCGCCGACCAGGTCGCCATCGTGACGGGTGGAGGCGGCGGGCTGGGCCGTGAGATCGCCCGTGGGCTCGCCGGGTTCGGGGCGCGGCTGGTGATCGCCGATCTGGCCCCGGGCCTGGCGGAGGCCGCGGCGCGGGAGATCCAGGGCGCGGGGGGAAAGGCGCGGGCGCTGGAGGTGGACGTGACCGATCCGTCGTCCGCGCGCGCCCTCGCCCACGCCGTGGCCGCGGAGGAGGGGCGGATCGACGTCCTCGTCAACGCGGCCGGCGTCTTCGCAGTGGCGCCGGCCCTGGAGCTCACCCCCGAGACGTGGGCGAAGACCCTGGAGGTCAACCTCACCGGGGTGTTCCTCGTCAGCCAGGCGGTCGGCGCGGTCATGCTCCGCCAGGGCCGGGGGAAAATCATCAACCTCGCCTCCGTCTCGAGCCAGGTGGGAAACCCCGGCTATGCCGCCTACGCCGCGAGCAAGGGAGGGGTGGCGCTCCTGACGAAAGTGCTGGGCGTCGAGTGGTGCCGCGGGGGCGTCAGCGTGAACGCGATCGGCCCGGCCTTCACGGAGACCTCGATGACGCGCCCCTACCTGGAGCGGGCAGGCTGGCGGGAGCAGGTGCTGGGCAAGATCCCGATGGGGCGGCTCGGCGAGCCGCGGGATGTGGTGGGCGCGGCGGTGTTCCTGGCGTCCCGGGCGTCGGACTTCGTGGTGGGCCAAACGATCTATGTCGACGGCGGCCGCACGCTCGGCTAGGGGAGAGACATGGACCTGAGCTACGACGACGTGCAGGAGATCCTGAAGATCATTGACAGTTCCTCGGTCGAGGAGCTGCACCTGGAGATCGGGGACTTCAAACTGGTCGTGAAGAAGAAGGGGGCGACGACATCCGTGGAGGGATCGCTCACCGCGGCGGCGGAGGACGCCGGCGCAGCCGAACGGGCGGCCCAACCGGCGTCGGTATGGCCCGAGGGCGCGGAGCCGGCGGCGGTCGCGGGGGCGAAGGCGGTGGCCGGGGCGCGCGCGGAGGTTCGTTCGCGGCCGGTCCGGCAGGGAGGGCACGAGGTGAAGGCGCCGATGGTGGGCACCTTCTACCGGGCCCCCGCCCCCGGAGCTCCGGCCTTCGTCGAGCTCGGGAGCCTCGTCACCGAGGACGATACGGTCGGGATCATCGAGGTCATGAAACTCATGAACTCGATCAAAGCGGGCTGCCGGGGGCGCGTCGTGGAGATCTGCGTCGAGAACGGGGCAATGGTCGAGTTCGGCCAGACGCTGACGGTCATCGAGCCCCTGGGCTGATGGGCTTTGTATGCACGTCGAGCGAGCTCTCGTGACGAAGTCTGATCGTCCGGGCGCGGCATACCTGGCGGATCTTTTCAATCTCTCCGGCTCCGTCGCCATCGTGACCGGTGGGGGAGCCGGGATCGGGAGGAGCGTCTGCCTCGCTCTCGGGCGCTGCGGCGTCTCCGTGGTGGTGGCCGACACGAATTCGCCCTCCGCCGAGGAGACGGCGCGGCTGCTCGATGCCGAGGGGTCCCGGGCGATCGCGGTGGAAACCGATGTGGCCGTCCCGGGTGCCGTCTCGGCCATGACGGAGGTCGCGCTCGCCACGTTTCGCCGCGTGGATCTCCTCGTCAACAACGCGGGGATCAACCGTCCGGCGCCTGCAGAGGAGCTGGGGTTCGAGGACTGGCGGTCCGTCCTCGACGTCAACCTCACCGGGGTGTTTCTCTGCTCCCAGGCGGTCGGCCGCAGCATGATCCGCCACGGAGGCGGGGCGATCGTCAACGTCGCGTCCATTTACGGCGAGGTCGGCAACCCGCTCCTGGGCACCGTGGCGTACGCCGCCAGCAAGGGCGGCGTCGTCAACCTGACCCGGGCCCTCGCCGTCGAGTGGGCGCGGTACGGCATCCGCGTCAACGCCGTCGCGCCCGGCTATACGCGGACGGCGCTGACCCGGGAGCGTCTGGAGAACCCGGACTACCACGGGAAGATCCGCGAGCTCACGCCCCTCGGGCGCGTCGGGGTCCCGGACGATCTGGTGGCGGGAGTTCTGTATCTGGCTTCGCCCGCTGCCGCCATGGTCACCGGCCATATTCTCCACATCGACGGCGGGTGGCTGGCCCGATGACGGGGGCCCGCGGAGCCGGAGGGATGCGACGAAAGGGCGTGGAGGTCGATTCCGGGACGCGGAAGATCCGCATCGACGTTCCGGAAGAGGCCTGCGTGGCCGAGTTCAAAAACGTTTCCGTGTCGCGCGACCCGGAGGCCGCGGTGCGGCAGGCGCTCGCGGACCCTCTCGGGATGCCTCCGCTGGCCCAGCTCGTCAAACCGGGAATGCGAATCACCATTGCCTTTGACGACCCGCTCCGTCCCCCCGTCACCCCCCGAACGGTCTTCCCCGTGCTCCTGGAGGAGCTGGCCCGACGAGGAGTGGGCCCGGACATGCTCACCCTGATCAGCGCCAACGGCATGCACGGGCGCTTCACATTCGAGGAGTTTCGCCAGTACCTGGGGCCTGCCACGGCCGATGCCGTGGGGCCGGGGCGGGTCCTCAATCACGACTGCACCGATGAGACTTCGCTGGTCTCCCTGGGGCTCTCGGCCTATGGTGGACCCGTCGCGCACCACCGGGCCGTGGTCGAGAGCGACCTCCTGGTGTACGTGGGCAACGTGGCGCCCAACGTGTGGGGCGGGTGCGGCGGGATGGGCGCGGTGGTCGGCCTGGCCAGCGCCGACAGCATCGCCCATCATCACGCGCGAGGCGTCATCGGGGCTCCCGAGTCCTGCCACGGCGACCAGCGCGACATGCTGTACCAGCGCCACAAGGAGGCGGCGGCCTGGCAGATGCAGCAGGCCTCGAATCGACCGATCTTCTACATCGAATCGCTGACCGACGGGTCGCGCCTGCTGGATGTCTTCGCCGGGCATTTCAGCGCGATCCGGGACCCCGGGTGGGAGGCGGCCGACCGCGCCTTCGACGTTCCGGTCCCTCAGGCGGACGTCCTGGTGGTCGGCCTGCCGCAGCGCCTCCTGTACGGGGAGACCGATAACCCGTTGATTGCCCTGACCGGGCTCGGGTTCGCCGCCAGGATGTGGAAGGGGGCTCCCGTGCTCCGGGACGGCGGGGTGCTCATCGGGGTCACCGAAAGCCGGGGGGTCGTCGACCACGAGCGCCATCCCTCGTTCGAAGAGGTGATCCGCCTCTACGCGGAGGCGGGCTCGATCAAGGACCTCGCGACCTACGAGGCCGGATACTCGACCCACCGCGGATACCTGGCCAGCTACCGGCATGGGCGGGGCTTCCATCCCGCGCATCCCTTCTGGCTCTTCTACGAGAACGAGTACGTCCTCACCCGGGCGGGGCGCATCATCTTTGCCGGGGCTCGGGAGTCGCCGCTCACGCGCTGCCTGGGCATCGAGGTGACCTCGGACTTCGAGACGGCGTGGGCAGTGGCGCGTGAGGTCGTCGGTCCTCACGGACGGGTCATCGTGGCGCCGACCTACTGGACGCGCCCGCGCGTTAAGTTTCGGGTGACACCGTAAAGGAGGAAAGCAATGGCGAAGATGCGAGAAGTCGAACCGGTCGTTGAGATCGGCGAGATGACGGCGGCAGTCTCGCGCGAGCGGGTGCAGAAGCTCTCGCGCGACCGTCGGCGAGTCATCGGGTTCAACTCCCTCTCGCTTCTCCTTTTCCTTCTGCTGTGGGAAGGCTCCAGCCGGCTGCTCCATTCGGTCTTTTTCCCTGGTCCGCTGGTCGTCTCGCGCACGTTCGTCGTCCTCCTCGTCGAGGGTGATATCCAGGGATACACCCTCCCCTATCACGCCTACGTCAGTCTGTATCGGGTCCTCCTGGGGTTCGGGGCGGCGTGCCTCACGGCGATCCCGCTGGGGATCATTCTGGGCCTCTGGCGGCCTGTCTACTTCGGGACGAGGGTCGTGAGCGAGCCGCTCCGCTTCATTCCGCCCCTCGCCTGGATCCCGATGGCCATTCTCTTCTTCAGCGGCCTGGGACGCTACGTGTTTCTCATCTGGGTCGGCGTCTTCTTTCCCCTCTTCATCCTCACCATGAACGGGGTCAGCACGGCCAGCCCGACATTCGTCGACGTGGCCCGCGTCCTGGGCGCGTCACGGAGTTTCATCGCCCTGCGGATCATCATCCCCAACGCGCTGCCGCAGATCGTCGGGGCGATGCGGGCCGTGATGAGCCCGGCCTGGATGTGCATCGTGGCGGCCGAGATGGTGGCGGCCGAGCTCGTTGGCCTCGGCCAGCTGATCAATAACTACGCCACACTGCTGCGGATGGACATCGTCATCGTCGGCATGATCTCCATCGGTATTCTCGGCCTTCTCCTGAACGAAGCGCTCATGGCCGTGGAGCGCGCGCTGTTCCGGTACCGGCAGGAGGTGAAGGTCTAGGCCGGACGATGCTGGAGTACCGAAACGTCCACAAGTCGTTCGACACGGAGGCGGGAAGCCTGGTGGTGATCAAGGACTTCACCGCCAGCATCCGTGAGGGGGAGTTCGTGGTTCTGCTGGGACCGTCGGGGTGCGGAAAGTCGACCTTGCTCCGGATCACGGCCGGCCTGGAGCCCCCCAGCCGGGGCGAGGTGCTGATCGACGGTCGGGCGCCCGATCTTCACGGCCGGCACCGGTTGGGGTTCGTCTTTCAGGAGCCGGCGCTGATGCCCTGGCGGGACCTGGTCAGCAACGTCACGCTCGGTCTCGAGATCCGGCGGATCGCGAAGGCGGAGCGGAACCGACAGGCGGTCGAGATTCTGCGGCTCCTCGGGCTTCAAGGCTTCGAAAAGTACTATCCCCACCAGGTCTCGGGCGGGATGAAGCACCGGGTTGCCATCGCGCGCGCCTACATCGTGGACCCGATCATTCTCCTCATGGACGAGCCGTTCGTCGCCCTGGATGCCCAGACGCGGGAGAGTCTCCAGCGCGACCTGCAAGACCTCTGGCAGCGCAGGAAGAAGACGGTGATTTTCGTCACCCACAATCTGGAGGAGGCGATTCTTCTCGGCACACGCATCGTGGTCCTGGGCAAACGGCCGGCAACCGTCCAGATGGATTACGAGGTCCGCCTGGCGATGCCGCGTGATCCCGTTTCCCGGGAGTTCGTCGACCTTCGGCACGAGTTGCGGGGGATGCTGGCCTGACGTCAAGACAAGGAGGAACGGCGATGAGAATCGTGAAGCGAGGCTGGTGGCTCACGGCGGTCTTAGCAGCGTTGATCCTGCTCGCGTGGCTTCCCGAGGGGGCGGGGGCCCAGGAGCGCGTCAAGATCCGGGTGGGGGCGATTACCCAGGACGCGGTGGACACCATCGGTCCTTATGCCGCGCTCAAGGAGGGCTACTACCAGCAGGAAGGGCTCGAGCCCGTGCTTTCCTACAACATCAACGGCCCCGTCACGCTCCAGAAGATGGTGGCAGGCGACGTCGACGTGGCGATTTCCACCGCCATCGCTCCCTTTTTCCAGGCCGTGGCCAGCGGCGTGGACCTGGTCTGGCTCGCGTCCACCGCCAAGAACAATTCGCCCCTGGTCGTCCGCCCGGAAATCAAAGGGATCAAGGACCTGGAGGGCAAGCGCGTGGGGACCCCCGGGATCGGGACGATCCACGACACGCTCCTGAGCGTCTTCGAGAAGCGGCACGGAATCAAGACGCAGCATGTCTATGGGCGCATCAGCGACCTGTTCACGTATCTGGAAAAGGGCGAGGTGGTTGGGCTGATCTCCTGGCAACCGCCGGCGGAGCTCGCGAGAAAGAAGATCGGGGCCCATTACCTCGCGAAGGCGGTGATCCCCGGGGCCGAGAGCCTGGGCATCATCGTCCCGCGCGCCTTCGTCCAGAAGCACCGGGATGTCGCGAAGAAGTTCGTGAAAGCGCACCTCCGCGGGATCCAGTACTTCCAGAAGCATCCGCAGGAGTTCGCTCGCTGGCTGGCGGACCGCGAGAAGCTCGACCTGGACGTGGTGCGCAATATCACACTCGACCGGGACATGATCTCGGGCGAGAATCCGGTGACCGATAGGGAGACCACCAAGATCATCATCGCGGCGGCGCGCGACGCGGGCAAGATCCCGAAGTCGCTCATCCCGGACGACCGCGCCATCGAGGGCTGGATGGAGAAGCACATCGACGAGTCCATCCTCCGAGAGGCCATGAAAGAGGTCGGCTGGAAGGACAAGTAGCGAAATGGTCAACAAGTGCTATCCGTCGGCGGACGCCGCGGTGAGGGATATCGGTGACGGCGCCACGATCATGTTCGGCGGATTCGGATTTTGCGGGATACCGGAGCGGCTCATCGACGCGCTGGCCCGGCGGGGAGTCAAGAATCTGACGGGAATGAGCAACAACTGCGGCCTCGGCGGCAGGGGCGTGGACATCCTGGTCAGGAACCGGCAGATCAGGAAGATGGTGGCCACGTTTCCTGCCCAGCGGGAACCGACGCCGTTCGAGGAGCAGTACCTGGCCGGTCAGGTGGAACTGGAGCTCGTGCCGCAGGGGACGTTCGCCGAACGAATCCGGGCGGGCGGCGCGGGAGTCGGAGGGTTTTACACCAGGACGGGGGTCGGGACCCCGTTGGCGGAAGGCAAGGAGCGGCGCGTCATCGCGGGAGTGGAATACGTTCTGGAGTTGCCCCTTCGGGCGGACTTTGCGCTCATCCACGCGTACCGCGGCGACCGCTATGGGAACCTGATCTATCGGGGGACCGCCAGAAACTTCGGTCCGGAGATGGCGACCGCGGCGGATGTCACCATCGCGGAGGTCGAGGAGCTGGTCGAGGTCGGCGAGCTGAATCCCGAAGCCGTCATCACGCCCGGCATTTACGTGGACAGGATTGTGGCCGTGGGGAAGGCCTCATGAAGGGCGGCTTGACGCGCCAGGAGGTCGCCAAGCGGGCGGCTCAGGAGCTCCGGGGGGGGATGTACGTCAACCTCGGCATGGGCATTCCCACGCTGGTGACCCGGTGCGTCCCGGCGGGCCTGACGGTATTCCTGCAGTCGGAGCACGGCATTCTCGGGCTGGGCCCTCCACCGCCGCCGGGAGGAGAGGATCCCGACTTCGTGGACGCGAGCCGGATGCCCGTGACCGTGATTCCGGGGGCATCGCTGTTCTCGAGCGCCGAGTCGTTCGCGATGATTCGCGGCCGGCACCTGGATATGACGATCCTTGGGGCGTATCAGGTCTCCGCGCGTGGCGACCTCGCGAACTGGATGATTCCGGAACGGGGCGTGGGGAGCATCGGCGGCGCGATGGATCTCGTGTACGGAGCCCGGCGGGTCGTGGTGACGATGGAGCACGTCACGAAGGATGGGAAGCCGCGAGTTGTCGAGCGCTGCAGCTATCCGTTGACGGGTCGTGAGTGCGTTGACCTGATCGTGACGGACCTGGCGGTCATCGAGGTCGGGTCGGATGGGCTCGTCTTGAAGGAGGTGGCACCTGGCGTGACCCCTCAGGAGGTCCAGGCCGAGACCGGCGCGAAGCTCACCGTGAGCCCCGAGCTCAGGGAGATCAGGGTGTGAGCACGAGCCCGCTCGACTTCGTCGACGTGACGCTCCGGGATGGGCACCAGTGTCTGTGGGCGACCCGTATGCCCACGGCCATGATGCTGCCCGTCGCGGCGCGGATGGACACGGTCGGCTTCAAGGCGATCGACCTGATGGGCGCCGTCCAGTTCGACGCGTGCGTCCGGTACCTTCGCGAGGACCCGTGGGAGCGGATCCGGCTTCTGCGAGGATTGGTTCACCGCACACCGCTCAGCGGGTTGGTTCGGAGCAAGAGCCTGGTGAGCTTCAACCTGCTGCCGGACGACGTGATCGACCTCTGGGTTCGACGGCTGGCCGCGAACGGGATCCGTCGCCTCATGATGTTCGATGCGCTCTTCGATCTGGATAATCTGGCCCCGTCCATCAGGACCGCCAAGGAGGCCGGCGTGTACGTGGTGGGGGCGCTCGTGTACTCGCTCAGCCCCGTGCATACGGATTCCCTTTTTGTCCAGAAGGCCAGGGAGTTCGTGGCCCTCGGGGTGGACGCCGTCCTCCTGAAGGACCCGAGCGGGCTGCTGACCCCCGAGCGGGTCCGCACCCTCGTTCCGGCCATTCGATCCGCCATCGGGAATCGGTGCCTCGAGATGCACTCCCACTGCACCACCGGGCTTGCGCCGGTCTGTTACGTCGAGGCGATTCGGCTCGGCGTTGACTGCGTCCACACGGCGATCTCGCCGCTGGCCAACGGGCCGTCGCTGCCGCCGACGGAGCGGATCGCCATGTTCGCCCGACGGATGGATCGGACGGTCGCACTCGATACCGCCGGGCTCGAGGGGATGGCAACCTACTTCCGGGAGGCGGCGGTGGCGGCCAAGAAGCCGCTCGGGGAGCCGGCGGAGTACGATCCACGGCAGTACGAGCACCAGATCCCCGGGGGCATGATGGAGAATTTCCGCGCCCAGCTGGCGGAGATCGGGCTGGCGCACCGGCTCGAGGAAGTCCTCCGGGAGGTCGCGCGGGTGCGGGAGGAGCTCGGCTATCTGAACATGGTCACCCCCACCTCCCAACTCGTCGGGACACAGGCGGTGATCAACGTGGTGCAGGGAGAGCGGTACCGGACGGTGCCGGATGAGGTGATCAAGTACGCGCTGGGGTACTACGGGAAGCCGCTGGCACCGTTGGATCCGGATGTCTTGGACCGGATCCTTGCGGCGCCGGCGGCCCGGCAGTACGCGGGGCGGGAGCCGTTGCCGCCGCTGGTGGAGCGGGTCCGGGCGCGGTTCGGGGGCCACATCTCGGACGAGGAGCTGCTCTTGCGCGTCATGTTTCCCGAGGAGCACGTGGAGGCGATGCGCTCGGCGGGCCCGATGAGGCCGGTGGGGCCCAGCGTGGCGCTGCCGCTTGTCGACCTCATCCGGGAGCTCTGTGCCCGGCGTGACGTGTCCGCCGTGTATCTCAAGAAGGATGGCCTGAGCCGCGCCGTCGGCGCGAGGGCCGATCCGGCCTCCGGGGCTGCGCCGTGAAGCGCGTGCTCGTGGCGAACCGCGGAGAGATCGCCGTTCGCGTGATTCGGTCGTGTCGGGCGCTCGGGCTCGAAACGGTCGCCGTGTATTCGGAGGCCGACCGTGGCGCCCTCCATACCCGGCTGGCTGACCGGGCCGTGTGCATCGGCCCGGCGCGGGCGGCCGAGAGCTACCTCAGCATCCCCGCCATCGTGGCCACCGCGCAGGGAACCGGGTGCGACGCCGTCCATCCGGGTTACGGCTTCCTGGCCGAGAACGCGTCTTTCGCGGAAGCCTGTGCCCGGCACGGCCTCTCATTCGTCGGCCCCCCGCCCGAGGCGATCCGTCTGATGGGTGACAAGCTCCGCGCCAAGCAGATCGCGGCCGGGATCGGGATGCCGGTGATCCCCGGCTCCGACGGACCGCTCCGCTCCCCGGACGAGGCCGCGACCGTGGCCGCGTCCATCGGGTATCCCCTCCTCCTCAAGGCCGCGGCCGGCGGCGGCGGGCGGGGGATGCGGGTGATCGCCTCCCCCTCGCGGCTGGCCGAAGGGTTCGCCGGGGCCCAGGCCGAAGCGCAGGCCGCCTTCGGGGACGGGACCCTGTACGCCGAGCGTTTCCTGGAGCGGGTGCGTCACGTGGAGGTGCAGGTGTTGGCGGATCAGATGGGCAACTGTCTCCACCTGGGGGAGCGCGACTGCTCGGTGCAGCGCCGCCACCAGAAGATCCTGGAGGAGGCGCCCTCCCCGGCGGTCACCCCCGAGCTGCGCGCGGCCATGGGGGAGGCGGCGCTGGCCCTGGCCCGTCACATCGGCTATGAGAACGGCGGGACCGTCGAGTTCGTGCTGCAGGCTGGGAGTCCTCGCTTTTACTTCATCGAGATGAACACCCGCATTCAGGTCGAGCACCCGGTGACCGAGATGCTCACAGGGCTGGACCTCGTGGCGGAGCAGCTGCGGATTGCCGCGGGGGAGCCGCTCCGGCTCACCCAGGCCGACGTTCGGATCGACGGGCACGCCCTGGAGTGCCGGATCAATGCGGAGGTCCCCGACGAGGGATTCCGGCCGTCCCCCGGGGTGATCAGGGAGTGGGTCGCTCCCGCGGGCGAGGGGATTCGCGTGGATACCCATGTCGGGCCTGGGGCGGCGGTGCCTCCCTTCTACGACTCGCTCCTGGCCAAGGTGATCGCTCACGCCCCCGACCGGACGGCGGCCATCGCGCGGATGCGGCGGGCGCTGGCGACGTTCCGGGTTCAGGGGGTCGAGACCACCATTCCCTTCCACCGCCGGATCCTCGACCACCCGGACTTCCTCGGGGGACGCGTCCACAGCCGATGGGTGGAGGAGGAAATGATGGCCGCCAGGAGCGTAGCGTGAGAAAGATCTCCTTCATCGACACCACGCTCCGCGACGCCCACCAGTCCCTCTGGTCCACCCGGATGACCACCGCGATGATGCGTCCCATGGGGCCGATCCTGGACCGGCTGGGATTCGAGGCCATCGACCTCGTGGGCGGCGCGGTCTTCGACGTCTGTGTCCGGTACCTTCTCGAGGACCCGTGGGAGCGCATGCGGATCATGAGCCGGGTGATCACGCGGACGCCCCTGATCGTGATGACCCGAGGGCAGAGCCTGTTCACGTTCGAGCTCTTCCCCGACGACGTCGTGGAGCTGACCGCCGGGCGGATCGCCGCCAACGGGATCCGGTACACGACCCCCTACGACGCTTTGAACGACATCCGGAACCTCGAGGTCCCGGTACGGGCGGCGAAGGCGGCGGGGCTCTACGTCGCCGCGGGCGTCGTCTACACGATCAGCCCGGTCCACACCGACGCGTACTACACGGGGAAATTCCGCGAGCTCCTGCGGCTGGGCGTGGACGCCGTGTTCTTGAAGGACCCGAGCGGGCTCCTCAAGCCCGAGCGGGTCCGCACGCTGATCCCGGTGCTCCGGCCGGCGGTGGGATCCGTCCCGCTCCAGCTCCACACGCACTGCCTGACCGGCCTCGGGCCGATCTGCGCGCTGGAGGCCATCCGCCTGGGCGTGGATGCCGTCCACACGGCCACATCGGTCCTCGCCCACGGCGCCTCCCAGCCGCCCACGGAGTGGGTGGCCCGCAACGCCCGGCGGATGGGCTTCGAGGTCTCCCTGAACGTGGATGGGCTCCAACCGGTCGCCGACCACTTTCGCTACATCGCCGCGCGGGAGGGCAAGCCGCTGGGGAGGGTCGCGGAGTACGACCCGTTCCACTACGAGCACCAGATCCCCGGCGGGATGATCTCGAACCTCCGGAGCCAGCTCCGCGATATCGGCCTCGAGCACCGGCTCGATGAGATCCTCGAGGAATCTGCTCGCGTCCGGCGGGAGCTGGGCTATCCGATCATGGTGAGCCCGTTCTCTCAGTTCGTGGCGACCCAGGCGGCCCTCAACGTCATTCAGGGGGAGCGGTACGCCACGGTCCCCGACGAGATTCGGAAGTACGCCCTCGGCTACTACGGCCAGCTGCCCGCCCCGGTCGACCCCGACGTGCTGGACCGGATCGTGGGGCGGGAGCAGCCGGTGACGGCGCGGCCGGGCGCGCTGCTGGCCCCGGCGCTCGAGCGGGTCCGGCGCGAGCGCGGACCCTTCGCCTCCGACGACGATCTCTTGCTGGCTGTCTTTTACAACCCGGAGCAGTACCTCAAGCTCGCGAACGCGCGCCCGATCAAGACCGACTACCCCGTTGGCGGGACGCCGCTGGCGACGCTCGTCAAGGAACTCGCGTCGCGCCGCGACATCGTCTCGGTGAAACTGATCGGGAAACCGCCCGTGCCGGTCGCCTGACGGGCGGAGCCAACCATCAAGGAGGAACGGACATGAGGCAGGACGTGGTCATTCTCGGAGGGGCTCGGACCCCGATCGGGAAGTTCGGCGGAAGCCTCCGCCCCCTCTCCGCGGTCGAGCTGGGAGCCCATGCGATCCGCGAGGCGATAGCGCGCACCGGGACTGCCGCCGACCGGGTGGACCTCTGCGTCGTGGGGCACGCCCGGCAGGCGGGAAACGGCCCGAACCCCGGCCGGCTGATGGCGGTCACCGGCGGGCTCCCTGTGACGACCCCCGCCCACACGGTCCAGCAGGCGTGCCTGTCGGGGCTCCTTGCCGTCTTCCAGGTCCGGTACGCCATCCTGGAAGGGGACGCCTCGGTCGCCGTCGCCGCCGGGGCCGAGCACATGACGAACATCCCCTACCTCTCCTTCGATGCGCGCTGGGGTGCCCGCCTGGGGCACGCGAGCCTGGTGGACGCGATGTTCAAGGACGGTTTCATCGATCCGCTGACGGGCAAGCACATGGGCGAGCTCTGCGATGCCCTCGCCAGGCGGTACGGGATCGGCCGGCCGGAGCAGGACGCCTTCGCTCTGGAGAGCCAGCAGCGCGCGGCGAAGGCGAAAAAGGACGGGCACGTGGACCGGGTCCTGGTGCCGATCCCGATCCCGCGGGGCAAAGGCGAGCCGCTGCCGTTCGCCGAGGACGAGCATGCCCGCGCCGACGCCACCCCGGAAGGCCTGGCGAAGCTTCCCCCGGCCTTCGGCAAGGATGGGACCATCACGGCCGGCAACGCCTGCGGGATCACCGACGGCGCCGCAGCGCTGGTGGTCGCCTCGGCGGAGGGGGCCAGGCGCGTGGGCGCGCGCCCGCTGGCGAGGATCCTGGGGACCGCCGTGGCGGCGGTGGCGCCCGAGGACTACGCGATCGCCCCGGTGGCTTCCACGCGGAAGCTGCTCGGCCAGCTCGGGATGGAGATACGACAGTTCGACTTCGTGGAGATCAACGAGGCCTTTGCGGCTCAGATGCTCGCCTGCCTGCGGGATCTCGCCCTGGACCCGGGAAGGGTCAACGTCTGGGGGGGTGCGATCGCGCTCGGGCATCCGATCGGTATGTCGGGCGCCCGGATTCTGCTGAACCTCGTCCGGCAGCTTGAGGCGCTCGGCGGCCGCTACGGGCTCGCGGCGATCTGCGGCAACGGCGGGCACGGGGCGAGCATCGCGATCGAGCGTCTCGGATAAGGCCACGGGGGGGAGCCGTCAATGGCGGGAGGGTGGATCGAGCGGGTCGCGGTCGTCGGGGCGGGAATCATGGGGACCGGGATCGCTCAGGTCTTTGCCCAGTTCGGCTTCGCCGTGGCCCAGACGGACGTGAGCGAGGCCGTCCTGGTGAAGAGCCGGGAGCGGATGCGCCAGAGCCTCGAGGGGCTGGTGGCCAAGGGAAAGCTCCCGAGGGAGGAGGCGGCCGCCGCGCTGGGTCGGGTGCGCCAGATGGTCGTCGTCAAGGACGCCGCCAAGGAGGCCGATTTCGTGGTGGAGGCGGTGGTCGAGGATCTCGAGATGAAGAAGAAGGTGTTCGCCGAGTGGGACCGGATCTGCCCCCCGCAGGCGATCCTCGCGACGAACACGTCGATCCTTTCCCCGACGGAGATCGCGTCCGTGACGCGCCGGCCCGGGAAGTGTCTCGGGATGCATTTCATGAACCCCGCGCCGATCATGAGGCTCGTGGAGGTGGTGCCCGGTCTGCTCACGGCTGCCGAGACGGTCGAGGCGACGAAGGCGCTCGCGGGGCGGATCGGGAAGACGCCGGTGGTGGCCCGGGAGTCTCCGGGGGGGATCATGTCCCGAATCATGATGGCGATGCGGAACGAGGCGGCCGACATCCTCGCGGAGGGGATCGCCACGGCCGAGGATATCGACACGGCCATGAAGCTCGGCGCAGGCTTTCCGATGGGCCCGCTGGAGCTGATCGACCTGGTCGGGGTGGACCTCCACGTGACGAACTCGGAGGCCATGGTGCGGGAGACCGGGAACACCAAGTACCGGCCCCACCCCCTCCTCCGGAAGATGGTCCGGGCGGGCCTCCTGGGCCGGAAATCGGGCCAGGGCTTCTACACCTACCCGCGCTGAGCGGGCGCGATGGCAGAGGAGGATCAACGCATGGGGCGCTCCTGGTCCTGGCGTGCCTCCTGGTCCTGCTGCCGGCGCTCCGCTGGGCTCTCGCGCTGAGAGCGCGCCAGGTCGCCGACGGCATCCGACCGGTGGTGCCGTGAGCCTCGCGGGGCTGGATCGCCTGTTCCGGCCGCGCTCCATCGCGCTCCTCGGCGCCTCGGAGGACTTCGTCAAGATCAGCGGGCGCCCCCTGAAGTTCCTCCTGGACAAGGGCTACGAGGGGAAAATCTTCCCCGTGAACCCGAAGTACACCACGCTGGCGGGACTCCCGTGCTATCCGAACGTCGCGGCCATCCCCGAACCCGTGGATCTGGCCATCGTGGCGCTGCCGGCCGCGGCGGTCGTGGACGCCGTGACCCAGTGCGCGGCCCGGGGCATTCCGGCGGCCGTCGTCTTCAGTTCCGGCTTCGGCGAGGTCGGGGAGGACGGGCGGCGGCTGGAGCGGCAGCTGGCCGACGCGGCGCGGCGCGGCGGCGTCCGGCTCTGCGGCCCGAACACGCTGGGGTTCATGAACACCTTCGACCGGGTCATGGCGACCTTCAGCCAGGCCGGAGAAGGGGAGGCCTCCGGGGGACCCGTCGGCTTCGTCACGCAGAGCGGCGCCTTCGGCACGGCCATCTTCGCGCTCGCCCGGCAGCGCGGCCTCCCCTTCGGGTACTTCGTCAACAGCGGCAACGAGGCGGACCTGGAGTTCGCCGACCTGCTGGATTACGTCGTGGCCGACCCCCGCGTGCGGGTGGCCGCAGGCTACATCGAGGGCCTCAAGGACGGACGGAAGCTCCTGGCCGTTGCCGAGCGCGCCCTCGAGCTCGGCAAGCCCATCGTCGTCGCCAAGGTCGGGCGGTCCTCCGCCGGGGCGCGGGCGGCCCTGTCTCACACGGGCTCTCTGGCGGGCTCCGATCGCGTGTACTCGGGCGTCTTCCGTCAGAAGGGGATCGTCCGCGCGGCGCACGAGGAGGAGCTGCTGGACCTCGTGTCGGCGTTCCTCCACTGTCCGCTCCCGCGGGGACGGGGGCTCGGCATCGTCACCCAGTCGGGCGGGGCCGGCGTGCTGATGGCCGACCGCGCGGAGGAGATCGGCCTGGCGGTGCCCGAGCTGGCGGAGGAAACGAAGGAGCGCCTCCGCACCGTCATCCCGGCGTTCGGTTCAGCCAAGAATCCCGTGGACATCACCGCCCAGTTCATCGCCGATCCCGGCCTGCTCAGGTCGTCCCTCGAGATCGTCCTCGAGGATCCCCGTGTGGACGCGGCCATCTTCTACCTGGGGCTCATGGAGCGCTTCGCCGATCAGGTGGTGGCGAACCTGCGGGAGGTGCACGCCGGCGCGGCGAAGCCGCTCCTCGTGGCCTGGGCGGGGGCCCCGGAGGCGGGGCTTCGCGCGCTCCGGGAGTGCGGGATCTGCGCCCTGCCGAGCGCCACCCGCGCCGCCAACGCCGTCCGCGGCCTCGTGGAGTACGCGGGAGCCCGGCAGAGGTGGACGGAACGCCGCCGGGGCGAGGTTCGGGCGCCCGGCGGCGGGGAGGCGCTCTCCTTGCTGGCCAAGACGTGCCGGTCGGAGGGCCGGCGGGTCCTGACGACGGGCGAATCGTTCGGGCTCCTCTCGCGCTACGGGGTCGGGGTCGCCCGGTCCCGCCTCAGCCGAACCCCGGCGGAGGCCGCCCAGGCGGCCGAGGCGATCGGGTACCCGGTGGCTCTCAAGATCGAGTCCCCGGCCATCCGGCACAAGACGGAGGCGCGAGCGCTCCGGCTCGACGTGGCCGGCCAGCAAGAGGTTCTCCGAGCATTCCAGGAGGTCGTGACCGAAGCCCGCCGGCAGGCGCCGGAGGCGGACATCCACGGGGTGCTCGTCCAGGAGATGATCCGGAACGGCACGGAGGTCGTCCTCGGGGTCCACCACGACCCGCAGTTCGGCCCCGTCGTCATGGTCGGCCTCGGCGGCATCTTCGTCGAGGTGCTGGAGGACGTCTCTTTCCGCGCGGCGCCCCTCAGCCGCGAAGACGCCGAGCAGATGGTGGCCGAGCTGAGGGGCGCGAGGGTTCTCGCGGGCGTCCGCGGCCGTCCGCCGGCGGACGTGCCCTCGCTCATCGACGCGTTGCTGGCGGTCTCGCGGCTCGCCGCGGACACGGCCGGGGAGATCGCCGAGCTCGACGTGAATCCGCTCCTCGTTCTTCCGGCAGGACGGGGGGCCGTGGCGGTAGATGTGCTGGCGGTCCTCGCCGAGCCCGGGACGGGGAGCCCGTGAGCGAGCCTTTCTCGCCATCTCCTTCTCTGCTATCATCCCTGCACCGTGGCACCGCTGCGCATCGGGCACGCCGCTTCTTCCTCTGCTCGTTCCGTGTCCAAGCGGGCGCTCCAGCCGGCGTTCGCCGGGCTCCGCCCGGAGCCGATCCTGACTGCCCTCACGTTGCTTTCGATCTTCCTGGCCTGGTATGCGATCGCGCGCTTCCGGCTGGTGTCGGAGTTGTTCGTCCCACACCCCGCGCTGGTCTGGCAGGCGTTCCTGGACATCCTCACGGAGGGGTACCGGGGGGAGACACTCCTCCGTCACCTTGCCGACAGCCTGTACCGGGTCATCGTGGGCTTCCTCCTGGCGGTCGTGACGGCAGTGCCGCTCGGGCTGGCCATCGGGTATTCCTCGAGGGTGCGGGCCATCTTCGACCCTCTGATCGAGTTCTATCGTCCGCTGCCGCCGCTGGCGTACTACACGCTCCTGGTCATCTGGCTCGGGATCGAGAACGAGTCGAAGATCGCCCTGCTCTACCTGGCCGCGTTTCCGCCGCTCTCCGTCAGCGCGATGGCGGGGGTCAAAGGCGTCACCCCCGAGCGCATCCAGGGCGCCCGGTCGCTCGGCGCCGGTCGCTGGCAGGTCTTCCGGTACGTCATCTTCCCTTCCTGCCTGCCGGACATCTTCACCGGCATGCGGGTGAGCATCGGGTTCACTTACACGACGCTGGTGGCCGCCGAGATGGTCGCGGCCACCTCGGGAGTCGGGTGGATGGTCCTGGACGCCTCCAAGTTTCTGCGCTCCGATGTGATCTTCATGGGGAACATCGTCATGGGGATTACCGGCATCGCGCTGGACCGGATGATCCGCCTCGCGGAGCGGCGCGTAGTCCCCTGGAAAGGGAAGGCGTAGTTCCGAGCGGAGGTCTGCCGTCAAGGTGTCTCTGAATGAGAGAGCGCCGGACTTCAACGGCGCGCGGCCTGAACGATCGATGGGCGTAAGGGAGGAAGCGGACATGCGACAGCGGCGGTGGCTCATCGGCATAGTCGTCCTTCTCCTCGCGACCGGGGCACCGGTCTCCGGCCTCTGGGCCCAGGCGAAGCCCGCCAAGGTGACCATTGGCTACCAGGTGATCCCCAACAACGAGATCATCGCCAAGGCCCTGGGCTGGCACGAGAAGGAGATGGGGGTCAAGATCGAGTGGAGGCAGTTCGACTCGGGGCGCGACGTCAACACCGCCATGGCCGCGGGGAGCATCGACATCGGCCTGGTCGGCTCGAGCCCCGCAGCGGCCGGCATCTCGGCGGGCGTTCCGTACGAGGTGATCTGGCTCTACGACGTCATCGCCGACAACGAGGCGCTGGTGGTCAAGAAGGGGAAGGGGATCAAGGGAGTGAAGGATCTCGTGGGCAAGAAGGTGGCCGCCCCCTTCGGCTCCACCACCCACTATCATCTCCTCGTGGCCCTCAAGGTCTTCGGTGTGGATCCCAAGAAGGCGACGATCCTGGACATGCAGCCCCCCGATATGCTGGCGGCCTGGCAACGGGGCGATCTGGACGCCGGATTCGTCTGGGAGCCCACCCTGATCAAGATGGTGGAGGCCGGAGGGGAGATTATCCTGCCGAGCCGGGCCCTCGCCGAAAAGGGCTTCCTCACGGCGGACGTGGCCGTGGCGCGCAAGGGGTTCGCCGAGAAATACCCGGACCTCGTGGCCAGGTATCTCCGAAGCCTGAACCGGGCCGTCGATCTCTACCGGAAAGAGCCCCAGTCGGCCGTCAAGGCTGTGGCGAAGGAGTTCAACATCCCCGAAGCCGAGGCCGCCCGGCAGATGAAGACCCTGGTCATGCCCGACGGCAAGGAGCAGCTGTCGGCCAAGTACCTGGGGACGTCGGCCAAGCGCGGCGCCCTTGCAAAGGCCCTGAAGGACACGGCGGACTTCCTGCAGGGGCAGAAGACGATCCGCGCGGCGGCGACCATTGGAACCATCGAGAAGGCGATCAACCCCTCGTACCTGGAGAAGGCGGTGAAGTAACGCCGGGGAGAGGCGCGGTGAGCCGGCCCATCCTGGAGATCGAGGACGTGGCGCTGGAGTACGCCTCCAGCGATGGGCCGATCACCGCCCTGGAGCGCGTCACGCTGGGAATCGAGGGGGGAGACTTCGTCTGCGTCGTCGGGCCCTCCGGCTGCGGGAAGACCACCCTGCTTCGGATCATCGCGGGCTTCATCCCGCCCAGCGCAGGGAGCGTCCGGCTGGACGGCGCCGAGATCGCGGGGCCGGATCACCAGCGGGGTGTGGTGTTCCAGCAGCCGGCGCTCTTCCCCTGGCTGACCGTTCAGGAGAACGTGGAGTTCGGTCCCAAGATGCGGCGGCTGCCGGCGCCGCGGCGGGGAGAGCTGGCGGAGTCCTACCTGCGCCTGGTGCGGTTGTGGGACTTTCGCGCCAAGCCCCCCTATGAGCTGTCGGGCGGCATGCAGCAGCGCGTGGCCATCGCCCGGGTCCTCGCCAACGATCCCCGGATCCTGCTGATGGACGAGCCCTTCGGCGCCCTGGACGCGCTGACGCGCGAGCATCTCCAGGAAGAGCTGCTCAAGATCTGGAAGGTCACCGGGAAGACCGTGTTCTTCATCACCCACAGCGTGGAGGAGGCCTGCTATCTCGGCACCCGGGTTCTCGTCATGTCGCCGCGGCCAGGGCGCGTTCTGGCCGCGATCGAGGCCCCGTTCAGCCGGCAGGCCGGCAACGGGTCGAGCCGGGCCGTCAAGTCGAGCCCGGAGTTCGTGGCCCTGCGCGAGCAGGTGTTGACTTACATTTGGGAGGAGGAGCCATGAGCACTAAAGTGAGGATTCTGGGTCTCCTGGCGTTTGTCGGCGTGATTTCGGCGTCCGCACCCCCGCTCTTTCCGGGGGCGGCCCTCGCGCAGGAGAAGTATCCGTCACGGCCGGTCGACTTCATCGTGACGTGGGGGACCGGCGGGGGCGCCGACGCCATGGCCCGGACGATCGGCCAGCACGCCCAGCCGATCCTGGGCGTGGCCATCCCGGTCTCGAACGTGCCCGGCGCGTCGGGGAACACCGGGCTCGGCCAGCTCATGGCGGCCAAGGCCGACGGCTACACGATCGCCACCTACATCATGGACACCCTGGCGACCATCCCGATGGGGCTGTCCAAGGTGACGGTCGACGACCTCGAGTGGGTGACCCGCACCCAGGTGGCCGACTCGTTCTTCTTCGTCAAGAGCGACAGCCCTTACAAGACGATCCAGGAGCTCCTGCAGGCGGCGAAGGCGAATCCCGGCAAGATCCGGGTGGCCGCGACGGGCTACGGCACGGTGGACGACGTCACGGTCCGCTTCTTCGAGAAGAAGGGGATCAAGCTGACGACGGTTCCGTACCCGAAGCCCGGGGAGCGCTACGCCTCGACCCTCGGCGGCCACTCGGAGGTGCTCTACGAGCAGGCCGGCGACGTCCTCCAGTACCTCAAGGCCGGCCAGCTCCGCCCCGTGATCATCTTCGCCGACAAGCGGCATCCGGCGTTTCCGGATGTGCCCGCGTCCGTCGAGCTCGGCTACGACATCCAGCTCCCCCAGTTCCGGAGCATCGTGGCCAAGAAGGGAGTGCCCGCGGACCGGGTAAAGATCCTGGCCGACGCGATCCGCAAGGGGATGGAGACGCCGGCGTACAAGAAGTTCGCGGGCGAGTGGTACTTCCGGCCCGACAGCCACATGGGCCCCGAGCAATTCGGCCCCTGGGTGCGGGAGCAGGTCGGGATCCTCGACCGCTACGTGAAGGAGTTCGGCCTGAAGCGCTAGAGGCGCGCCCGTGCGCTCCCTTCGCGGGGCGATCGGCCCCGCGCTGATCTTCCTCGCCGGCGCGGGGCTCTTCGCGGCCGCGGGACGGCTCCCCGTGGTGCCGGTCCCCGGCCAGCTGGGGCCGGACTTCTGGCCCCGGCTGATCCTGATCGGCCTCATGGCCTCCTGCGTCCTGAAGATCCTCGAGGTGGCGCGGGGCCGGGAAGGCAGGCGAGAGCCGACCGCGCTCCTGCCGTTGAGTCGGCCGAAGCTCGCGGGCGGGATGGCCCTCGTCCTCGGCTATCCCGCCCTCGCGCCGCTCCTCGGCTTTCCGCTCACGACCTTCTTCTTCCTCCTGGCGTTCATGCGCCTGGCCGGCATGCGCCGGCCGCTCCCCCTCCTCGCGACCACCCTCCTGGGGACCGTGGCGCTGCTCTACGTGTTCGTCAAGGTCGTCTATCTCCCTCTGCCGAAGGGCGCCGGCGTCATGGAAGATTTCACCATCTTCCTCTACCGGCTCCTCCGCATCTTCTGAGCGCCGACCATGTGGGAAACCCTCGCCAACCTGGCGGCCGGCCTGGCGGCCTCGCTCGAGCCCCTGAACTTCCTCATGATCCTGGCGGGCCTGGCCATCGGGATCGTAGCGGGGGCGCTGCCCGGCATCACGATGCTGAACTCGATCGTGCTGGTGCTTCCCTTCACCTACCTCATGGGGATCGTTCCCTCCCTCCTCCTCATGACGTCCATCTACATCGGGGGCGTCTTCGGCGGCTCCATCACCGGCATCCTCTTCAACATCCCCGGCGATCCGATGAACGTCCCCACCACCTGGGAGGGCTACCAGCTCAACAAGAAGGGGCAGGTGCGCCTGGCCCTCGGAATGGCCATCATGGCCTCGGCCATCGGCGGCTTTCTCTCCGCCCTGATCCTGACCTTCGCCTCGCCCCCCTTCGCGAAGGTGGCGCTGACCTTTTCCACCGTGGAGTACTTCGCCGTGGTGGTGCTCGGGCTGGCCAGCGTCGTCGTGATCGGCCAGGTCTCGGTCGCCGGCGCGCTCATGTCGCTCTTCGCGGGGATGTTCCTCGGGACCGTCGGGACGGAAGCCCAGTACGGGATCACGCGCTTCGCCTTCGGCATCAAATTTCTCGAGACCGGGATCGACTTCGTGACGGTCCTCATCGGGCTCTTTGCGATCGGGGAGGTCCTGGACCAGCTCTCGGGATCGAAGGCCGGGGCGGGCGGGGACGCGGCGGCGCCGTCAACGTCACGGGCCCGGCTGCCGTCGCCGCGGCAGCTCTGGGCGCTCCGGGGATCCCTCGTCCGGGGCCTGGGGACGGGCGTCGTCATCGGAGCCATCCCCGGGGCGGGGGCCACGGTCGCCTCCTTCGTCTCCTACGGCCTGGAGAAGCAGGTGTCGAAGGAGCCCGAGCGCTTCGGCACGGGCGTGCTCGAGGGATTGACCGCCTCGGAGACCTCGGTGAACGCCTCCACGGGCGGCGCGATGATCCCGCTCCTCACGCTCGGCATCCCCGGCAGCGGGGCGACGGCGGTGATGATGGGGGCGTTCCTCCTCCACGGGGTCCAGCCCGGCCCGCTCCTCTTCGCCCAGAGCCCCCACGAGGTGTACACGATCTTCGTGGGCATGCTCCTGGCCAACCTCGTCATGATCGTGATGGGGCTCCTGGCCGCCCGCTCCTTCGCCCAGCTCATGAAGGTCCCCGAGCCGATTCTCGCGGCTTTTATCATCACTTTCTGTTTTATCGGCGCCTACGCCCTCCGGAACGACATGGCGGACGTCTGGCTGACCATGCTCTTCGGGATCCTCGGCTTCTTCATGCGCCGCTACAACCTGCCCATCCCGCCGCTCATCCTCGGGGTCATCCTGGGGCCGCTGGCCGAGCAGTACTTCCTGACCTCCATGGTGAGCCACGGCAACGACCTGACGGTGTTCCTCACCCGCCCGGTCAGCGCCGCCGTGCTCCTCACCTCGGCCGGCCTGCTCCTCTGGCCGGCGCTCAAGGGATGGCTGGCCCGGCGGGAGGCCGTGCGCGTATGACCTTCCGGCGCATCCTCGTCCCGGTGGATTTCTCCGCCAGCTCGGACCACGCCCTGGACGAAGCGGTCAGGCTGGCGAAGCAGCTCGACGCGCGGCTCTGGATCCTGCACGTCGTCGAGATCCCGCTTCCCGGCTGGCCGGTGTACGGCCGCGAGTTTTCCCCCGAGGCCCTGATCGAGAAGGGCCGGGAGGGGGCGGCCCAGCAGCTCGAGGTTTTGGCCTCGCGGGTGTCCCCGCTCGAGGTGGAGCCTCTCGTCAGGGTCGGGACGCCCTTCGTGGAGATCATCGCGGCGGCGCGGGAGATCGGCGCCGATCTGATCGTCATGGGGACCCACGGCCGGACGGGGCTCGCCCACGCCTTGATCGGGAGTGTGACCGAGAAGGTGGTCCGCGCCTCGCCCTGCCCCGTCCTCACGATCCGCCACCCGTCGCTCGCGGTTCCGGTGCCGTAGGGGAAAGCCGGCCATGCCCACGCTCAAGGCCGTCGAGGTCATTCCGGTGAGCCTCCCGCTCAAGGAGCCGTACCGGATCGCCCGGGCGCTCCAGGAGCGCGGGGAGTACGTGGTCTTCAGGCTCGAGACCGACGATGGACAGTGGGGGATCGGAGAGGCCGCGCCCTTCGAGGGGGAGAGCGAGGAGACCCAGGCCGACATCGTCGCCTCGGCCCGCCGGCACCTGGTCCCGGCGGTGCTGGGCCTGGACGTCTTCGACCTCGAAGCGATCCACGACCGCATGGACGCCGTCTTGCCCGCGCATCTCTTCGCCAAGGCCGGGATCGACCTGGCTCTCTTCGATCTGATGGGGAAGCTCCTCGGCGCGCCCGTGTACCGTCTACTGGGAGGGCGGTTCAGGGATCGGATTCCCCTCTCCGGCGGGCCCATCGGGCTCCTGGGGAGCCCGAAGGCGGCTGCCGAGCGGGCCGCCAGGCTCGTTGCCGAGGGCTTTCGCACCGTCAAGCTCAAGATCGGCGACCCCGGCGGCCGGGACGAGGGGACGGTCAGGGCGGTGCGAGAGGCCATCGGGCGCGATGTCGAGCTTCGCCTGGACGCCAACCAGGCGTACACCGCCGACCGGGCCATCCCCCTGCTGAGACGCCTGGAACGCTACGAGCCCGCCCTGATCGAGCAGCCTGTGGCCGCCTGGGACCTGGACGGGCTCGCGAAGGTGGCCGCCGCGCTGGACGTCCCCGTGATGGCCGACGAGCCGGTCTCGACGCCCGCCGACGTGCTGCGGATCGTGGAGAAACGGGCGGCGGACCTCGTCAAGATCAAGGTCATGCGGTCGGGCGGCCTCCACCGGGCCCGCAAGGTCTGCGCGGTGGCCGAAGCGGCGGGGCTTCCGGTGATCGTCGGGAGCGGTCACGAGTCGGGGATCGGCGTTGCGGCCGAATTGCATCTCGCGGCGGCCACCCGGGCGATCCCCTACGCGGGAGAGATGGTGGGACACCTCCGCCTGACGGAGGATCTCGTCGAGGGATCGGTTCCGGTGCGCGAGGGCGCCGCCGACGTCCCCGATGGTCCCGGGTTGGGGATCGCCGTGAGCCCCGAGCGGCTCTCGCGGGCGGCGGCCCCTGAGCGTCTGGCATGAGAGCCCCGATCCTGCTCATCTCCGAGAAAGTCAATCCCTCTCTGGTGGACGCGATCCGCCGGGAGGGCCTCGGGAAGCTGGAGATCGACGAGCGTCTGTACCGCGCTCCGGACGCCCTGATGGAGAGAGCCCGGGCGGCGGATGTCCTCATCTTCAAGAATCTCACCAGGGTCCCGGCGGCCCTGATCGAGGGCGCCCGGCGCCTTCGGCTCCTCTGCCGGGACGGGATCGGCTTCGAGAACATCGACATCCCCGCCGCCACGCGGGCGGGCATTCCCCTCCACGCGCCCCTCGGCGCCAACGCCGTCTCGGTGGCGGAGTTCACCGTGGGCCTGGCGATCGCGCTCGCCAAGCGGCTCATTCCCGCC
>JACPSW010000098.1 GCA_016193045.1 Candidatus Rokuibacteriota bacterium
ATCGCGGTGAGCGTAGCTCAATTGGTTAGAGCACTGGACTGTGGCTCCAGGGGTTGAGGGTTCGATTCCCTTCGCTCACCCCAATTCGTGCGCCCGTAGCTCAGTTGGATAGAGCGTCGGACTTCGAATCCGAAGGTCGAAGGTTCGATTCCTTCCGGGCGTACCAGAATTGAGGGGATGACGAAAGACGATACAGCGTGGTGCGCCTGTAGCTCAGTTGGATAGAGCGTCGGACTCCGGATCCGAAGGCCAGAGGTTCGAATCCTCTCAGGCGTACCATTAACGTTCGGCGAGCCGTTAGCTCAACTGGCAGAGCAACTGACTCTTAATCAGTAGGTTGAAGGTTCGACTCCTTCACGGCTCACCATTTTCTCCATGCGAGAGTGGCGGAACTGGCAGACGCGCTGGACTTAGGATCCAGTGGGGGAAACTCCTTGGGGGTTCAACTCCCCCCTCTCGCACCACTTCCACGGGGTGTCACTCTGGTTACCGGACGTGCCAGGCTGACCGTCCTCTGCCACCCTCTTGGGCGCAATACCAAATGATTTCAGCTTGTTGCGACGATTCGCGCCCCGGCATGGGGCCTGCATCATTCGACTGGGCAGGAGGACCGATGACAACCATGTTCACGCTGTTCCCGCGGCGATGGAGCCAGTGGCTTCTCTTCCTGGTCGGACCCATGTTCCTCGCCACGTACTTGGGCCTACTCTCCTGGGATCCGGTCGAGGAGGCGATCAGGCAGTTTTCGATGGAACCGCCCGGCCTCGCCCGCGGCGAGGGCCTCCTCGGCCTCGTCTCGTTGCTGCTGCTGACCCCGATCGTCGCCGTCGTGGCCCTGTTTCTGCTCCTGTTCGTGTGGGTGGTCCTGGCGGGGACCCTTGGGCCCATCGGTCGTATGCTCGGTTTACCGGATTGGGCCCTTCTCCTCCTCGTGGCCAGCGCGTCCGCGGGCCTGGTCTACGCCAACAGTGGAACGTGGCTGCCGTGGTCCCTGGAGTTTTTTGAGCGCATCGCCAACGCCTACCTCATCCTGCTCCTCTAGCCCGTAACGTCTCCGCCGCTCGGCCCGACTTGACGGTATCCGTGTTTTGTCCGAGAATCACCCTCTCGCGATGAAAGTCGCCGTCGAAGAGATCGAGGCCTGCAAGCGCCGCCTCCAGGTGGAAGCGCCAGAGGACCTTGTCCGCCAGGCGTGGGAGGCGGCCTACGGGCGGGTCGGGGGGCAGGCGAAGCTGGCGGGGTTCCGGAAGGGCCATGTGCCCCGCAACCTCCTGAAGCTTCACTTCGCCGACGAGGTGCGCCGGGAGGTGGCCCAGCGGCTCATTCCCGAGGTGTACCGGCAGGCGCTGGCCGAGACGAAGCTTCAGCCGGTCGAGGACCCGGACTTCCGCGACGTGACGCTCGAGGAGGGCGCGCCGCTCAAGTTCACCGCGGTGGTGGAGATCAAGCCCGCGATCGCGTTGGGGACCTACACGGGCGTGGCGGTCCAGCACGCGCCGGTCCCCGTGGGGGACGAGGAGTTCGAGAAGGCGCTGGAGCACCTCCGCGAGCAGCACGCGGAGTTCAGGAGCGTCGAGCGCCCCGCCGCGGCGGGAGACCTGGTCATCGTGGACTACACCCTGACGCCCGAGGGGATGGAGCCGCGGCGCGAGCAGGGGTACGCGTTTCTCGTGGGCTCCCAGGCGGTGCTCCCGGAGATCGACGAGGCCGTGATCGGCCTCGTCGCGGGCGGCGAACGGGAGACGCGGATCCGCTTTCCCGACGACCACCGGCGGGAGGACCTCCGGGGAAAGGGCGGGGGCGCCACGGTGCGGGTCGTGGAGGTGAAGGAGAAGGCGCTGCCGGCGCTGGACGACGAGCTCGCGAAGGGGCTCGGCGAGTACCAGAGTCTCGAGGAGTTCAAGACGGCGGTTCGGAAGGAGCTCGAGGCGCAGCGGGAACGGGAGAACCGCCGGGCGCTGGAGGACAAGGTGGTGGACGCGCTCCTCGCCGCGCACGACTTCCAGGTGCCGGAGGCCATGGTCCTCCGCCAGGTCGCCCACCTGATCGAGCACGCCCGCGAGCGGATGCGGCGGCAAGGGGTGGATCCCGACCAGATCAAGTGGGACTACGAGAAGCTGACCGACGAGCTCCGCCCCGGGGCGCTCCGCGCGGTGCGGCGCGCGCTGCTGCTCGAAGCCATCGCCGAGAGGGAGGGTGTGGCGCCGGCCGACGCCGACGTGGAGGCCGAGGTGGAGAAGATCGCCCAAGCCAGCCAGCGGCCGGCGCCGGCGGTTCGGCGACTCATGGAGAAGAGCGGCGACCTGGAGGGGCTCCGGTACTCCCTCCGGGAGGCCCGGACCCTCGATTTTCTGATTCAGCACGCGCGGATTGAATCCTGATGTACACTATGGGCAGGTAGGAGAGGGCGCTATGGCGCTGGTTCCCATCGTGGTCGAGCAGACGCCCCGCGGCGAGCGGGCGTTCGACATCTTTTCCCGGCTCCTCAAGGAACGGATCATCTTCCTGCCCACCTACATCGAGGACGAGCTGGCCAACCTGGTCATCGCCCAGATGCTCTTCCTCGAGGCGGAGGACCCGGACAAGGATATCTTCCTCTACATCAATTCACCCGGCGGCTCGGTGACCGCGGGGATGGCGATCTACGACACCATGCAGTACGTGAAGCCCAGCATCTCGACGATCTGCATGGGGCAGGCCGCCTCCATGGGCGCGCTGCTCCTGGCCGCCGGCACCAAGGGCAAGCGCTTCGCGCTCCCCCATGCGCGCATCATGATCCACCAGCCGCTGGGCGGGGTGCAGGGGCAGGCCACGGACATCGACATCCAGGCGAAGGAGATCCTCCGGGTCCGGGACGAGCTGAACCGCATCTTCGTCCACCACACCGGCCAGAGCCTCGAACAGATCCAGCGGGACACGGACCGCGACTTCTTCATGACCCCCGAGCAGGCGCGGACCTACGGGATCGTGGACGAGGTCATCTCCTCCAAGCCGACCCCGCGGGCCGTCGCGGAGGCGGCGGGGGCGATGGCGGGCGCCTCGGCAGGGTAGGACGCGTCCATGGCCCGAACCCGCGAGACCAACGGCGTGCTGAAGTGCTCGTTCTGCGGCAAGAGCCAGAACGACGTGCGGAAGCTCATTGCCGGCCCCACCGTGTACATCTGCGATGAGTGCATCGAGCTCTGCAACGACATCATCGCGGAGGAGTGGGAGGAGGAAAAGAGCCGGGAGATCCGGCGCCTCCCCAAGCCGACGGAGATCAAGAACGTCCTCGACCAGTACGTCGTGGGCCAGGAGCGCGCCAAGAAAATCCTGGCGGTGGCCGTCCACAACCACTACAAGCGGATCGAGGCCGGCGGCGAGGTCGGCGAGGTCGAGCTCCAGAAGTCGAACATCCTGCTGATCGGTCCCACCGGGTCGGGGAAGACGCTCCTCGCGCAGACCCTGGCCAAGATGCTCCGCGTGCCCTTCACCATCGCCGACGCCACGACGCTGACCGAGGCGGGCTACGTCGGCGAGGACGTGGAGAACATCATCCTGCGGCTCCTCCAGTCGGCCGACTACGACGTCGAGCGGGCCGAGCGGGGGATCGTGTACATCGACGAGATCGACAAGATCGCGCGGAAGTCCGAGAACCCGTCGATCACGCGCGACGTCTCGGGCGAGGGGGTCCAGCAGGCGCTCTTGAAGATCCTGGAGGGGACCGTGGCCAACGTCCCGCCCCAGGGCGGGCGCAAGCATCCCCACCAGGAGTTCATCCAGGTGGACACGACGGACGTGCTGTTCGTGTGCGGCGGCGCGTTCGTGGGGCTCGACAAGATCATCGAGAGCCGGGTAGGGAAAAGCGGGATGGGGTTCGGGGCCGAGGTGCGGAGCCGGGACGACCGCCAGATCGGCGATCTCCTGGCCCTGGCGCAGCCCGAGGACCTCCTGAAGTACGGGCTGATCCCCGAGTTCGTCGGGCGCCTGCCGGTGATGGCGACGCTCGATGATCTTGACGAGGCCGCACTGATCAAGATCCTCCGGGAGCCCAAGAACGCCATCATGAAGCAGTACCAGAAATACTTCGACCTGGAGAAGGTGCGCCTCAAGTACACCGACGATGCCGTGGCCGCCATCGCCAAGAAGGCGCTGAAGCGCGGGACCGGGGCGCGGGGGCTCCGGGCGATCCTGGAAGAGGTGATGCTGGACGTCATGTACGAGCTGCCCTCCATCCAGGGGCTCAAGGAGTGCATCGTCACCCGGGAAGTGATCCTGAACCACGAGCGCCCGATCCTGATCATGGAGCAGAAGGCCGAGTCGGCCTGAGGCCCCAGCCGCCGAAGCCCGGCCTGTCGCAGCGCCCCCGTCGGGGCGCGTTTTATTTCTGTCTCCGGGGGGAGGAATCGGAAGGGGGGCGGAGCCCCCCTCCGAGTGTATGAGCGGGATCCTCTACGTCGTCGCCACCCCGATCGGCAACCTCGAGGACCTCGGGCCGCGGGCGCTCCGCACGCTCCGCGAGGTGGATCTGATCGCCTGCGAGGACACGCGCCGCACGCGGACCCTGCTCGCGCGGTTCGGGGTCGCGACGCCGGTGACGAGCTACTTCGAGCACAACAAGCGCCAGAAGGGGCGGCAGCTCCTGGGGCTCTTGGCCGAGGGCAAGTCCATCGCGCTCGTGACGGACGCCGGCACGCCGGGCGTGTCGGATCCCGGGTTCCTCCTCGTCAAGGAAGCGCGGGCCGCCGGGGCGACGGTCGTGCCGGTGCCCGGGCCGTCGGCCGTGGTGGCCGCCCTGTCGGCCGCTGGCGTGCCCGCCGACAGGTTTGTCTTCGAGGGGTTCCTTCCCACCAAGCCCGGGCGGCGGCTCAACCGGCTCAAGGCCCTCCGCGACCTCGACATGACGGTCGTGTTCTACGAGTCGCCCCACCGGCTGCTCCGGACCCTGGAGGCGATCGGGCAAGTGTTCGGCGACGCGGAGCTGGTGGTGGCGCGGGAGCTGACCAAGCAGTTCGAGGAGATCCGCACGGGCACGGCCGCCGAGCTGACCCGCCACTTCGGCGGCGGCGCGGTGCGCGGAGAGTTCACGCTGGTCATTCCGCGGGGTTGTCCGGGTGCCACCCCCGGCGTATACTGAGCGCGCATGACCATTCCGAGAGCCCTGACCGTCGCCGGCTCTGACTCCGGGGGCGGGGCGGGAATTCAGGCGGACCTGAAGACGTTCTCCGCCTACCGGGTCTTCGGGATGTCGGTCCTCACCGCCGTCACCGCCCAGAACTCCATCGGCGTCCAGGGCGTGGTGACCCTGCCCCCGGCGTTCGTGGCGGCTCAGCTCGAGTCGGTCCTCTCCGACTTCGGCACGGACGCCGCCAAGACGGGCATGCTTGCCACCGCGGGAATCGTCCGCGCGGTCGCGGCGACGCTCAATGCGCACCGGGTGGAAAAGCTGGTCGTGGATCCGCTGATGATCGCCACGTCCGGCGACCCGCTTCTCGAGCCCGACGCCCGGGAGGTCCTGGCCGGCGAGCTCCTGCCGCTGGCGCTCGTCGTCACGCCGAACCTCGACGAGGCCGGGGCCCTGGCGGAGATGACGGTCACGACCCGCGAGGACATGGAGGAGGCGGCCCGGCGGATCGCCAAGCTCGGGCCCCGGCACGTCCTCGTCACGGGCGGCCATCTCACGGGGGAGGCCCTGGACCTGCTGTTCAACGGCCGGGAATTCACGGCGTTCAGCGCGCCGCGCATCGATTCCGCCAATACCCACGGCACCGGTTGCACCTTTTCGGCGGCCATCGCCGCGGGGCTGGCCCGGGGCCGCCCGCTCCCCGAGGCGGTTCGGGACGCGAAGGCCTACGTGACCCGGGCGATCCACGAGGGGTTCGCCCCCGGGAAGGGCGTCGGCGTCCTGCGGCATTTCATCACGGACTGGTAGGTCGATGAGCGACGCCGTCGATCAGAAGATGTCGTTCCTCGAGCACCTGGGCGAGCTCCGCAAGCGTATCCTCTGGAGCGTGGTCGCCGTCCTCGTGGGGCTCCTCATCGCCTTCGGCTTCGCGGAGCGCCTCATGAAGTTCGTGCGGCGCCCGTTCGAGGCGGCCATTCCCGGGGCGAAGCTCGTGTTCCTGACTCCCACCGAGGCGTTCTGGGTGTACATGAAGGTGGCCCTGATCGCGGGTATCGTCCTGGCGCTGCCGGTCATCCTCTACCAGGTCTGGGCGTTCGTCGTCCCGGGGCTCCACAAGCACGAGAAGCGGTTCGCGGTGCCGTTCGTCTTCGTCGGCTCGCTGTTTTTCCTGATCGGCGCCGCCTTCGCCCAGCTGGTGGTGATCCCGTTCGCGATGCGGTTTCTCGTGTCGTTCCCCGGTCCCGACCTGACGCCGATGATCTCCGTCGGCTCGTACGTGGACTTCGTGCTGAAGTTCACGGTGGCCTTCGGCGCGATCTTCGAGCTGCCCGTGGCGATCACGCTCGCGTCGCGCGTGGGGATCGTCACGCCGCAGTTCCTCGCGAAGAACCGGAAGTACGCGGTGCTCCTCACCTTCGTCGTCGCGGCGATCCTGACGCCCACGCCGGACGTCTTCAACCAGTCGCTCATGGCGGGCCCCATGATCCTCCTGTACGAGCTGGGGATCATTTCGGCCCGGATCTTCGGCCGGCGGCCCAAGCCGGCGCCCGCGCCCGTTCCGGAGGCCGCTCCCTAGGGAGACCACCATGGATCACGTGATCGCGACGATCGAGAAGAGCGCGGACGAGGAGATCCGCGTCTCGCTGCGGGAGTACAAAGGGCACTCCTTCATCGACATCCGCGTCTACTGGAAGCCCCCCGAGGGTGAGCCCGGGCCCACGAAGAAAGGGGTCACCTTGAACCCCGACCTGTTCCCCGCGCTCAAGAAAGCCGTGGGGGCCTTGGAGGCGGCCCTGGTCAAGGCGAAGCTGATCGGCGAGGAGAGCTAGTCCTGGCCCTTCTGTTCACCGCCCTCAACCTGCCCGAACCGGTCCTCGCCGGAATCCGCGGCGCCGGCTTCGTGGAGTGCACGCCGATCCAGGAGGCGGCCCTGCCCGTCGCCCTCAAGGGCAAGGACGTGGCCGGTCAGTCTCAGACCGGAACCGGAAAAACGGCGGCCTTCCTGATCGCCGGGTTCACGCGCCTCCTGCAGGCGCGCGAGCCGCGCCCGGGCCCCCGGATGCTCATCATCGCTCCCACGCGGGAGCTGGTCGTCCAGATCGAGGCGGACGCCCGGCTCCTGGGCCGGCACACGGGCCTGCGGATCCTCTCCGTGTACGGCGGGATCGACTACGCCAAGCAGCGGGATGAGCTCCGGGCCGGCTGCGACATGCTCGTCGGCACGCCGGGCCGGCTCATCGACTACCTCAAGCAGAACGTCTGGTCGCCCCGGCGGGTGGAGGTCCTGGTCATCGACGAGGCCGACCGGATGTTCGACATGGGGTTCATCGCGGATCTGCGCTTTATCCTCCGGCGGCTCCCGCCCCCCGAGAGGCGGCAGTCCTTCCTCTTCTCCGCGACGCTCTCGTTCCGGGTGCTCGAGCTGACCTGGGAGTTCATGAACAACCCCTCCCAGATCACGATCGCCCCTCAGCAGAAGACGGTGGAGACCGCGATCCAGCTCCTCTACCACGTCAGCCGGGAGGAGAAGTTCAATCTCCTCCTCGGCCTCCTGAAGCGTGAGGGCGGGAGCCGGATCCTGATCTTCACCAACACGCGGGAGGCGGCGCGGCGGCTGGAGGACCGCCTCGGCCGCAACGGGTGGGAGGCGCGCGCGCTGACCGGCGACGTGGACCAGAAAAAGCGCCTGCGCATCCTGAACGACTTCAAGGAGGGAAAGCTGCCCGTCCTGGTGGCCACCGACGTGGCGTCGCGGGGGCTTCACATCGAGGGCGTGAGCCACGTGGTCAACTGGGATCTCCCTCAGGACGCCGAGGACTACGTCCACCGGATCGGGCGGACCGCCCGGATGGGCGCCAGCGGCAAGGCCATCAGCCTGGTGGACGAGGCGACGGCGCTCATGCTCGAGCCCATCGAGAAGTTCATCAACCAGAAGATTCCGGTCGAGTGGGCCGAGGACGAGCTGTTCCTGCCCGAGATCAAGCCTACCGCCGAGGAGCGGCGCCGGTATGCGGAAGAGCGCCGGCAGCGGCTCCACGCCCGCGGCGGCCCGCGTCGCGGCGGGCCCGCCCCTTCCCACCGGCGCCCCGGGCGCGGCCGGTAACCCCCGAGGGCTACTTCCCGTCTCGCGTGACCGACAGCGTGTACACGAGATTGTCCGTCCCCATCCCCGTCCCGCTGAGCACGTTGGCGCTCCGGGATAACCGGTAGGTGATGGGGGTGCCTCTCAGCGGCCCGGTGTCGTAGCGACCGGATAGCGTGAGGTCGCCGCCTGCGACCTCCACCGACCCTGAGGCGCGTACCTCTCCGGTATAGAAGGCCCGACGGTCCCCGAAGACACTCCCGGCTTGCTGGACTCGCGTCAAGTCCCACCGCAGTTGGCCCTGGTCCTCAGACAGGCGAAGGGTCACGGGTTCCGAGTGCGTGACCGTCATTTGGAAGAAACGCGGGAGTGCAGTTCCTCTCCAGGTGCCGATCAGCTCCACGGCGCCCGCGGGGAGACTGGCTGCGGGCGGTGCCGGCGCTGGTGCCGCCGCTCGTATCTGGGGTGCTTTTGGCGGTGTTTCTTGCCGCGGCTGGGCCGCCACCGGCTGGGTCAGGGGGAAGGTCTCGATCACACGTTTCCTGAGGAGCGCGTGCTCGTCTTCGGTGATCTTCCCCTGCGTCTTGAGGTCGCTCAGCCGCTGGAGCTGTTCCTCCAGGGCGGTGGCGGCGGTCGGCGGGGGTTCCCGCCTGGCTGCGGTCGCTGCTGGCGGCGCAGGGGTCGGTTGGACGGGCCGCCCTTTGTCCGCCGTTTGCTCGCCGCCCCTGCCAGCTTCTGTCCCGAGGAGGAGAGCGACGATGGCCCCCGCAAAGCCTTCTTCCACATCTTCGATCCTGGTGGCCCCTCCGTAGAATCCCCCCCAGGCAAAGGTCTTCGTCACCTCATACTTGCCGAGGGCTTCTCCCCGTTCCCGATCTTCGAGAACAACTTCGCCATCGATATGGATCTGCCCGAGTCCGGCCAGCATGAACCGCGCGAAGGCATTGCCCTTGTCATATTTCGTCACGGTGAGAGCGACGTGAAGAGTCGAAGGATTAGGAGTTGTCGGGTTAATTTCCTTGAACCGGCCCGGAGCCTCCGTCTTGATCATCGTGACGATCAGGTTCGAGAGTCTCTCCCGGTCGGTCGAGGTCATGGGGACATCATCGGGGCTACTTACCTCTAAGGCGAGGTTGGAAAAGGCGGCAAGTCTTGCCTCTTCCTTCAACTGCGTGATGGGCGCAATGCCTCCCGGACTGCTAGCGCACCCACCCGTAACCAGGGCGACGAGCAAAACGGCGCTGAGGGACAGCAGGGATTTCTTCGCATGGCCCATCACTTGTCTACCTCCCTTCCATAACAACAGGAGGCCGATGAGGAGGAGGGGGAGTCCTGCCAGGGCGCCAACCCTGTAGAAGGCATATGCAGCCCCGAGGCCAACCGGGATGAGCAGAAGCAGAAAGATCATTCGCCGCCCCATAAACCGGGTTTTGCCTATTTCGGACTGGAAAGGTCCTCAATCTCTGTCCGTTGCTTATATCCCTGTAAACGAAGGCCGTCAAGCCCCGCCTCGCCGGGCTACACCCTCCATCCGCGGCCGCTCAGGGGATGACCGCCCCGAGGTTTGTGCGGACTTCACCCACCGTGATCTCGGCGTCGTTGAGGGCGGGCGCCGCGCCGCAGTTGGCGACGACGGCCTGCATCCTCACGTCGGCGAACGGAACCCGAGCCGGCCCTTGGTTGAGCGCCGGATTGTACCCCAGGGCCACGTCGGGCTGGTTGCCGACTCCGACGAGGAACTGGTTGTTGGGAGCGTCCCAGACCGCGCGCAGGGCGAAGTTCTCTCCCACCGTGACCGTCGCGACGGCTAG
>JACPSW010000018.1 GCA_016193045.1 Candidatus Rokuibacteriota bacterium
TCCTCGCGATCTTCCCCCTGCTTCTCCGCCGGAAGGATACCGCCTTCATTCTGATCGTCCTGGCCGAGATCGCCGTCCTGTTCCTGGCCGCCAGCGGACTTCTGGTCGTCGGCCATTGACCACCCTCGAATTCACCCTTCTTGTCTGGCTGGGCTCGCTGGTCGCCGGGTTTTTGGGGTCGCTGACCGGGCTGGGCGGGAGCATGGGTCATACGTTCTCGATCAGGCGCATGGCAGTCTCGGGCTCAGTATAAGGCCCACAGACAATGAGGCTGTCTTAGCCTTGATCCGAAGAAAGACTGCACGAGAGGAGTGGCGAAGGCCCGCGGGTGACGCGGCGAACGGGGCGCCCCACGGCGCGGAGCGCACCGCCTCACCGAGTAGACGCCGGGAATGTGGGTCGCAACGGGCGTGGAAAGCGCCTAGCGCTTGCGGGAGCGAGCACCGTGGGGCTGTTCGCGGCGGCAGGACCCGCGGGCCGGAGAAAATGGGACAGTCATTATTTTCGGATTGGGGTTAGCTTGCCCCGGATTACTTTCGTCATTTGCTCAAGATCATCTCTAACTACTTCGACCGGCGATCTCGCTCCGCGCGCACGTCCTCTTCCGTGGTTTTCAGGCCGCGTCGAGCGGCCAGTGGCTGACCGAGGCGGGCGTCTCTTTGAGCCGGCAGGCCGCACCCAACCGCAAAAGGCAACGTCTTGCGTCACCTGGGGTAAGATAACAGCGGGGGAAGCAGCCGAGGGGGTCTGAGCCGAATAAGGCAACGTCTTGCGTCACCTGGGGTAAGATAACAGCGGGGGAAGCAGCCGAGGGGGTCTGAGCCGAATGAGACGGTGGAAGGCCGCTGGATACCGAACCGTTGAGGGCGGACTCACGCTGGTCGTGACGCTTGTAGTGTGGCTCTCGATCAGCGGACTAGGGCCACTGGTCCACGGAACGCGCCATGCGGGCCACATCCATAGCTTGAAACCGGTGGACGGTGTGCTCGTGATCGAGGAGATCGGATCAAATGGTCGGAATGAGATGGTTTCGATCCGTGTCGGGGATGCCAAGGTGGTACGCGTCTGGCGCGACCCTGACCGGCCATGGAGATGGCGCGAGCGACGGGTGCGCTTACATGAGTTCCCCGCTGGTACGTTCGTCGTTGTGATTGGTCGGGAGGACCCGTGGGGGAGGCTTCATGCGGACCGGGTCGAAATCCCTAGAATAGAGTCCGATCAATTAAGATGACTGCTACAGATTTGGGCCGAAACAAGCCACCGATGGTCCTCCTCGTTTCGGGTCTAATGCTCCTCGGTATCGGCCTGGAACGCCTGCTGAACGCATATCTTAGGAATGCTCGCATGGAGACACTGTCTACGCCTTGGCTCATCGGGATTGTTTGTGCCACGTTCGGGACGTTGCTGCTCGTCGTTTATATGGACCGTTGGCGACGCCGTTGACCGAGGGCAGCGCAGATGGGCCAGCCGCAAAGCCCCTTTGACGACTCAGACTTACTATCCTCAAACGCGCGGTAGGGGCCTCCTGTGTAGAGAGAATTACGTGGCTCCTTTGTTTCCATTCGTATTTTCGGATCGCCATTAGAAAGCCGGTCCGGTTGCGCGGGTCATCAGCACGGACTATTCATGAACGGCGCGCGTGTGACGGGGCGGGTGGCGCGGCGTGTGGCCCTGCGGGACGAGCGGAGTGGGACCCGCCCGCCGCGCCCATCTACGTTCATGAATGATCCGGATTAGACTGCCCTCAGGATGAGCCGGAGGCTCACCGTCAGGACGGCCAGAGCCAGGAGGCGGACGAGGCCCTGGCTGGTGATGCGCGTGGAGAGCGCCGCGCCCATTTGGGCCCCCACGAGCACGCCGGCCCCGAGGATGCCGAGCCGCGTGAGATCGGTGGCGAAATGGCCCTGCGCGACGTGGGCGGCGACGCCGCCGAGGGCGGACAGCAGGACCATGAACTGAGCGGTGGGCATGGCGGTGTGGACCGGAAGGCGCATGGGGTGGGTGAGGACGGCCACCTGAAGCGGGCTGCCCCCGATCCCCATGATCCCCGAGAGCCATCCGATCACCGCGCTGGCCGTCACGGCCGTCCCGGTCCGGAGCGGCGAGGCCATGAGCGTTCTCTGGACGTCCCGCGAAGCGTCCCCCTGGCCGAGGGGCTTCCAGAAGAGGAATACGGCCAGGAGAAGAAGGAGGGTCCCGAAGGCCATCTCGAAGAGCCCGCGCGTCAGAAGACCGGTCAGGGCCGCGCCCGCCATGGTCCCGGGCACGCTGGCGGCTGAGAGGGCGGCCCCGACACGGTAGTTGACCCGTCCCGCCCGGGCGTAGGCCGCCGTCCCGGAAAGGGCGTTCAAGGCCACGACGGCGAGCGAGACGCTCGTCAGAACTGCCGGAGAATCGTGAGGATAGAGGTAGAGGAGGAGCGGGACCAGCAGAAACCCTCCGCCGGCTCCGATGAGAGTCCCGAAGCTGCCGACCATGAGCCCGAGGAGAAGGAGAAGCATCCAGGAGAAATCGGGCATCTCAGTCCTCCTCCTCGACGAGGAGGGTCACTCCCTGGAGCTTGCCGATGATGTCCTGGGCTTCGCGGGCGTAGAGGTGGCGGAGGAGCGCGATATCCGCCGCCCATCCCCCTCGAAGGAAGTCCCGCCAGTAGAGGGTGTCGGCCAGGTAGGTCTTCACGTCGTTGAACGACTGGAGCCCCTGCTCCGTGAGAGCGTCGAGCAGGATTTTTTCTTCCTCGCTGCGGGCGACCTGTCCCGGAATCCAGGTCACGCGCTTCCGCCGGCCGGGTCGTGCGGGAGCTGCGGCCAGCGGGGCGAAGGTTGCCGTGCGCGTCTGTGCGTGAGCCATTCGGGTACCTCCCGTGTTTGGGTTCGGTTTTCCGTCCACCCATTACTAGGGCAACTTCCATACCCGAATGGCGGGCATCCCTCAATGGCTCACAAATACTGAGAAAATATATCGAAATCTTTTGTCTCGGCAGGCGGATTGAGGAGTCTGAGGGAAGCAGAAGCGCGCTAAGTTCGCGCGAATATTGGGGCTAGTTGGGCGGGTTCGCCGGAACTTGCAGGAAAATTTAGTGAATTTTCACTAGGCTGTCGTGCGCAGGTTCCGCGCAACGCGGGACTAGAGGCCGTAGCTCTTGAGTTTGCTCTGGAGCGTCCGCCGACCGATGCGGAGGACCCGCGCTGCCTTGGTGCGGTTCCCCTGGCAGAACTCGAGGGTGGAGAGAATGATTTTCCGCTCCGCCTCAGCCAGCGTGAGGCCGAGGGGGACGCCGAGGGTGCGGAACGGAGAGGGGGCGACCCGAAGGCGGGGCGGAAGGTCCTTCGGGAGGATGACAGGGCCAGTGGACGCAATCACCGCCCGCTCGATCGCGTTGCGGAGCTCGCGCACGTTCCCCGGCCAAGAGTGGGCCTTGATCACCGCCCAGGCGCGTGGGGAGAGATCGCGGATCCGCCGCCCCGTGGAACGCTCGAGCTCGGCGAGGAAGGTGCGGACGAGGAGGGGAATGTCCTCCGGGCGGTCCCGGAGGGGCGGCACGCGGAGCCGGACGACGTTGAGACGGAAGTAGAGCTCCTCCTTGAAGCGGCCGGCCTGAATCAACTCTTCGATCACCTTGTCGGTGGCGGCGATGATCCGGACGTCCACCTCGATCTCTTCGCGCCCGCCGAGACGGCGGAACCCTTTTTCCTCCAGTACGCGGAGGAGCTTTGCCTGCAGCTCCACCGGCATCTCGTCGATCTCATCGAGAAAGAGGGTGCCGTGGTTGGCCAGCTCAAAAGCCCCCTCGCGTCGCTCGAACGCGCCGGTGAAGGCCCCCTTCTCGTGGCCGAAGAACTCGGTTTCCAGGAGATCTCTCGGGACCGCGGCACAGTTGATGGCGAAGAAACGTCGGTCGTGCCGCCGACTCCTGTTGTGGAGGGCCCGCGCCACCAGCTCCTTGCCGGTGCCGCTCTCGCCCTGGATGATCACGCTGGCATCGGTGGGGGCCACCCGTTCGATCAGGGCGAAGAGGGCCTGCAGGCGTGGGCTCGCCCCGACCATCTTTTCGAAAACGGGAGGAGCCGCGGTCGGTGGGGCCACGACCAGCGCTCGAAGCCTGAGCCCCTCGAGGACCAACTCGCGGACCCGCCCCGGGTTGACCGGCTTGGGCAGGCAGTCCAGGGCGCCGAGTTTCATCGCGGCTACCGCCTCTTCCAGCCGGTTTCGCCTGACCAGCGCCACCACCGGGAGGACCAGCTCCATCGCGGTGATGGCCCGGAGCAATTCGAGTCCGCTCATCCGCGGCAGGTCGAGATCGAGGAGCGCCGCGTCGGGGGGCGATTCCTGGAGCAGCGCGTACGCCTCCAAACCGTCCGCGACGGCGCGGCAGTCGTGCCCGGCGGCCCGGAGCGCCCGCATGACGGCCTGTCGGGGCCCCGCCTCGGCGACGGCCACGAGGACCCGGCCCGGCTGGGGCGACGTTGGGCGTTTCATCCGCCTAAATTCTACTCCCCCCTGGGGCCCCTGGCTAATAGCGGGCGGCAATCCGCATAAATGGACATTTATGGGGACTCGGAGCATTATTTATTTGCGCCACCCCCGGGCTCTAGACAGAATAAGGGCGCTCCGGTGGCGGATCGAGAATGAACCTTCATCACCTCCGCATCTTCTACACGGTTGCCCAGCGCCGGAGCATTACGGCCGCGGCGGGCGACCTCCTTCTCAGCCAGCCGGCGGTGAGCCTCCAGCTGAAGGCCCTCGAGAAAGAGCTCGGCGTGTCCCTCTTCGAGCGCGGGGGGCCGAAGCTCAGGCTGACCCAGGCCGGCGAAGTCCTCTACCGCTCCGCCATGTCGATCCTTCACGCCAAGGACGAGGCGGAGCGCGCCATCACCGAGCTGCGCGACGGGACGAAGGGGCGCCTCATCCTGGGCGCTGGGACCACCGGGGGGATGTACGTGCTTCCGCGGATCGTCCAGGCGTACAAGAGGCTCTGGCCCGAGACCGAGATCGTGTTCCACATCGGGACCACGGATCAGATCCTCGAGAAACTCCTCCAGAACGTGGTGGACATGGGGGTGGCCGGAGGGCCCATCGAGGACCGCCGGTTCGTCGTCGAGCCCATTTGCACGGACGAGCTCGTCCTCATCGCCGCGCCGTCCCACCCCATCGCTTCGCTCGGGAAGGTGACGCTCAAGGACCTGGGCGGCGTGCCATTCGTCCTTCCAGAAGCGGCGTCCCGGACCCGCCAGCTGGTGGAACGGAAGCTTCGCGAGGCGGGCGTTCCCCTCCGGATCGCCATGCAGCTTCCGGGGACCGAAGGAGTCAAGCGGGCGGTGGAGGCGGGGCTCGGGATCGGGATGGTGTCCCGGTACTCGGTGGAGACGGAATTTTCGACCGGGGTGTTGCGTCACGTCCCGGTCGAGGGCTGGGGGCTCACCCGGTCCATGAACCTGGTTTTCCGCAGCCAGAAGTACTTCTCCCCGGTCGGGGAGCGGTTCCGCGACTTCGCGAAGGGCTATGGGCGGGACCACCTCACCCCGCCCGAGGCGATCCCGCGGATCGAGCCGAAGAGGGGAAAGGGGGGATAGAGCGATGTCGGAGGACTGGTGGGCGGTCGTCATCGGATTTTGCTTCATGGCTCTCGCGCTCCTCGGGGCGGTCACGCCGGCGATGGTGAAGTTCTAGCTGGCGGCGTGCGGACGATGTCAAGCGGCCGTGGTAGTGGAGGAGGAACGGCAATGGCGCAGGCTGAAGCGGAGCACGTGGCGGAACGGCAGGCCAACCGCGCCTTCAACATCTTCTTCGGGCTTCTGGTCGTCGCGGTCGTGGCCTGGCTGGCGAACTATCTCACCCACTGGAGCCCGAAGGCCATGGGTGCTGCCGGGAGGGCGCTCGAGTACCCCATCTGGGCGGCGGGCCTGGGCCTGATCGTCAACCTCATCCTCACGGCGGCGGGCGTCTGGGGGAAGGTGAGCCCGGCCTTCAGGACGGAGCTCTTCCTGAAGACGGGGCTGGTCACGATGGGGACGAGCCTGGATTTCTTCAAGATCATGGCGATCGGCGCTAAGGGCGTCATCCAGGCCGTGATCGGCGTGACCCTCGTCTGGTTCTTCGCCTGGTGGCTCGGGGGCAAGCTGCGGCTGGACGATAAGCTGCGGGCGGTGATGGCGACCTCGGTCTCCATCTGCGGCGTCTCGGCGGCCATCGCGGCCACGGGCTCCGTCCTGGCGAAGAAGGAGCAGCTCTCCTACACGGTGGCTCTGGTGCTGCTGTTCGCCCTGCCGCTCATGGTGCTCATGCCCTGGATGGTCGGCCTCCTGGGGCTCAACCAGGTCGTGGGGGGCGCCTGGATCGGCGGCAACATCGACACCACGGCCGCGGTGGTCGGCGCCGGGTCCCTGGCGGGCAAGGAGGCGCTGCAGGTCGCCACGGTGGTGAAGCTCTCGCAGAATGCCATCATCGGCTTCGCGGCCTTCTTCCTGGCTCTCTACTGGGTCCTGGTGGTGGAGCGGAAGCCCGAAGAGCGGCCCTCGCCGATGGTGATCTGGCATCGCTTTCCGAAGTTCGTCCTCGGGTTCATCCTGGCCTCGATCCTCGGCACCCTCGGCGTCTTCGGGAAAACCCAGCTCTCGGCGATATCGAGCTTCAGCAAATGGTGCCTGCTGCTGGCCTTCGTCTCGATCGGACTCGAATTCGCCTTCCGGGAGTTCGGCAAGGTGGGATGGAAGCCGTTCAGTGTGTACGCCAGCGCCACCGTGTTCAACCTCGTGGTCGGGCTCGGGCTGGCGCTGTTGATCTTCGGAGGGTATCTCGGAATCTAGCACGCCGAGAGGGGACCGATTGCGCATCTCGGCTTCGGTGGAGATCCGGGCCGATCCGGGGATGGTCTTTGCCCTCGTCAGCGACCTTCGGCGCAAGGCGGGGCTGAACCCCAACGTGCGGGTCATCCGGGTGGAGCTGGAGGGGGAGGAGCCTGTCCGGGAGGGGAGCGTTTTCTACCATCGGCTGCAGCGGGGGCAGCGGATCTTCGAGTACCGGAGCCGCTGCCTCTGCCTGGTTCCGCCAAGGCTCTTCGAGAGCCGGGCGGAGACCGATCCGCCGTTCGAGGTCAGGGTCGCCGTGGAGCCGACCCCGGACGGGTGTCGCCTGACCCAGGGGGAGACACTGGAGGTGAGCCCGGCGCTGCTCGATGCCCTGGAGCCGGCCTCGGACCGGCGATCGATGAGCGGGGTGCTGGGACTGCTGGCGATCTTCCCGGGCCTGGGCGCGGTGGGCTCCGAGGTGCGACGCGGGCAGCGGGACCGGCTGGCCCGGCGGCTCACGGTGGAGCTCCAGGCCTGGCTGGACGCGATCAAGGCTCACCTCGAAGCGGGAGAATTGGCATGGCGCTCGTGAATCCACACGGAAAAGAGAAGCGGCTGAAGCCCCTCCTGCTGGCCGGCGACGCGCTCGGCGAGGAGAGCCGGAAGGCCGAGACGCTGGCGCGCGTTCCGATGACCTCGCGGGAGACTTCCGACCTCATCATGCTCGGCATCGGGGCCTTCACCCCGCTCGACGGGTTCATGGGGCACGACGACTGGAGGGGCGTGTGCGATGGATACCGGATGGCCGACGGCGTGTTCTGGCCGATCCCGATCACCCTGTCGGTGGCGAAGGATCAGGCGGACGGGCTCAAGGTGGGGCAGGGGGTGGCGCTGATCGATGAGGAGACCGGCGAGCTGATGGGGAGCCTGACCATCCGGGAGAAGTACGCCATCGACCGGGCCCACGAGTGCAAGCAGGTGTTCCGGACCACCGACCCGGCGCATCCGGGAGTAGCCAACGTGATGGACCAGCGGGAGGTCAATCTCGCCGGCCCCGTGAAGGTCTTCAGCGAGGGCCGGTTCCCCGTGGAGTACGTGGGGCTCTACATGCGGCCCGCCGAGACGCGCAAGATGTTCGACGAGAAGGGATGGAGCACGGTCGCGGCGCTCCAGCTCCGCAACCCGATGCACCGCTCCCACGAGTACCTCGCGAAGATCGCCATCGAGGTGTGCGACGGGGTGCTGATCCACCAGATCCTGGGGAAGCTCAAGCCGGGGGATATCCCGGCGGAGGTCAGGGTGGGGGCCGTGGACGTCCTGGTCCGGCACTACTTCGTCAAGGACACCTGCGTCCAGGCGGGCGTGCCCCTGGAGATGAGGTACGCGGGCCCGAGGGAAGCGCTCCTCCATGCGGTCTTCAGGCAGAACTTCGGCTGCAGCCACCTCATCGTGGGACGGGATCACGCCGGGGTCGGGGAGTACTACGGGCCCTTCGACGCCCAGAAGATCTTCGACGAGATCCCGCCGGGATCGCTCGAGCTCAAGCCGCTCAAGATCGACATGACGTTCTACTGCCACAGGTGCGATGGCATGGCGACGGGGCGGACCTGTCCTCACGGGAAGGAAGATCGGGTGGCGGTGAGCGGGACCATGCTGCGGAAGACCCTCTCGGAAGGCGGGGAGATGGTCGAGCACTTCAGCCGGCCGGAGGTGCTGATCCTGCTCACGGAGTACTACGCGTCGCTCCAAGAGAAGGTCGAGATCAAGCTCCACAAGTACGCCAAGGGAGAAAAGTAGCGATGCCGACCTACGTGAATCCGGACAAGTGCGACGGGTGCAAGGCCCTCGACCGTCCCGCCTGCATGTACATCTGCCCCAACGATCTCATGGTGCTCGACAAGGCGCTGGGGAAGGCCTGGAACCAGGAGCCCGATCTCTGCTGGGAGTGCTACGCCTGCGTGAAGACCTGTCCCCAGACCGCCATCGACATGCGGGGCTACGGCGACGTGGTGCCGCTGGGGGCCAGCCTGGCGCCGCTCCGGGGGACGGACTCGATCATGTGGACGGTGAAGTTCCGGAACGGGCAGATGAAGCGCTTCAAGTTCGCGATCCGCACCACCCCCTGGGGATCCATCGAGCCCTTCCAGGGACTTCCGAAACCCGCGGCCGAGACGCTGAAGCATGCCGGTCTCTGCGGCCAGGAGAAATTCCTCGGCGTTCCCCAGCTCCCGACCGTTTCGAAATCTTAATCCCCAACCGGAGGAACCGCGCGATGGTCCAGCCCGAGACCGAAGTCGTCGAGTGTGATGTCTTGATCCTGGGCGGCGGCATGGCCGGGTGCGGCGCCGCCTACGAGGCCGCGTACTGGGCCCAGGCCAAAGGCCTCCGGGTCGTGCTGGTGGAGAAGGCCGCCATCGAGCGCAGCGGCGCGGTGGCCATGGGGCTCTCCGCCATCAACTGCTACATGGGGATGAAGTGGGGCGAGAACCAGCCCGAGGACTTCGTCCGCTACGTGCGGCAGGATCTCATGGGGCTCTCCCGCGAAGATCTGGTGTACGACATCGCCCGGCACGTCGATTCGTCCGTCCACATGTTCGAGGAATGGGGGTTGCCGTTCTTCAAGACTCCGGAGGGGCGGTACAAGCGGGAGGGACGCTGGCAGGTGATGATCCACGGCGAGTCCTACAAGCCGATCGTCGCCGAGGCGGCCAAGAAGGCGATCGGGGAGCAGAACATTTACGAGCGGATCTTCATGTCCCACATCCTGCTCGACAAGAACGATCCGGGCAAGGTGGCCGGCGCCATCGGCTTCAGCGTGCGCGACAACAAGGTCTACGTCTTCAAGGCCAGGGCCGTGATCTCCTCGGCGGGTGGGGCGACGCTGGTCTTCCGCCCCCACTCGGTCGGGGAGGGCTTGGGCCGGATCTGGTATGCGCCCTGGAACACGGGCTCGGCCTACAAGCTGGCGATTCTGGCGGGGGCCGAGATGACCCAGATGGAGCATCGGCTCGTGGTGGCCCGGTTCAAGGACGGCTACGGTCCGGTCGGGATGTGGTTCTTGCTCATGAAGGCGGTGCTGAAGAACCGGGGAGTTGGTGGAGGAGAAGTGGGCCGACCTCCTCAAGGAGTGGCTTCCCTACGGGGGCGGCAAGCCGATCCCGACGCCCCTCCGGAACCACCAGATGATCCGGGATCATCTCGCCGGCGCCGGGCCGCATTATCTGAGGACCGACGAGGCGCTCCAGAAGATGTTCGCGGACGTGCAGAACGATCCCAAGAAAATCCGAGAGATCGAGAGCGACGCCTGGGAGGACTTCCTGGACATGACCATGTCCCAGGCGCTCCTCTGGGCGTCCGAGAACATCGATCCGGCGAAGACCCCCTCCGAGGTCGTGCTGACGGAGCCCTATCTCATGGGGTCTCACGCCTCCGGCACCGGAGCCTGGGTGAGCGGGCCGGAGGACATCGCGCCGAAGGAGTACTTCTGGGGCTACAACCGGATGACGACGATCAGAGGGCTCTTTGCCGCCGGCGACGGCGTGGGCGGCTCGGCCCACAAATTCTCGTCGGGCTCCTACACGGAAGGGCGGCTTGCCGGAAAGGCCGCGGTGGCGTACGTGCACGACAACCCCCCTCCCCCCACGCTGGACGGGGACCGCGTGGAGGCGATCAAGAATGAGCTCTTCGCGCCCCTCGAGGTGTACGAACAGTCCCGTCCGGCCGTGACCCGGGGAGACGTGAACCCCAACGCGCTCTCCCCCAAGCAGTCCCTCCTGCGGCTCCAGAAGATCATGGATGAGTACGTGGCCGGGCAGGGCTCCGGGTACATCACCAACGGGCCGACCCTGAAGCGCGGGCTCGAGCTGTTGGAACTGCTCAAGCACGAGCTCCCTCGGATGGCCGCGCGCGACCTCCACGATCTGCTCCGGGTGTGGGAGGTGTGGGACCGGTACTACTGCGCCGAGGCGCACGCGCGGCACATGCTCTTCCGCGAGGAAACGCGCTGGCCCGGTTATTATTACCGGGGGGACTTCCCGAAGCTCGACGAGGCGAACTGGAAGTGCTTCACGACTTCCCGCTACGACGCCGCCAAGGGGGAGTGGACGCTGACCAAGCGGCCGTTCATCCAGCTGATTCCGTAGGACAGCGATGGCGGGGCCGGCGGCAGGCGCCACGATGACCCCCGAGACCGGCCAGCAGCGGTCGGTGTACCGGAGCATTCTCATCGTCGGCGGGGGCATCGCAGGGATCACCGCCGCCGTCGAGGCCGCTGAGGCCGGGTACGACGTCGTCATCGTCGAGAAGGAGCCGTACCTCGGCGGGCGCGTCGTCCAGCTCTACAAGTACTTCCCCAAGCTCTGCCCGCCGACCTGCGGCATGGAGATCAACTTCCGCCGGATCAAGGACAACCCCCGGGTCCGCTTCTACACGCTGGCGGAGGTCGAGCAGATCTCCGGCCGGCCGGGGAACTTCGATGTCACGGTCAGGCTCCGCCCGCGCTACGTGAACGACCGCTGCACGGCCTGCAACGCCTGCGTGGCGGTCTGTCCCGCCGAGCGACCGAACGCCTTCAACTTCGGGATGGGGAAGACCAAGGCCATCTACCTCGCCCACGAGATGGCGTTCCCGATGAAGTACGCCATCGACGAGTCGGCCTGCCGGCTCACGGAGTGCGCCCAGTGCGTCGAGGTCTGCGACTACGGCGCCATCGACCTGACCATGCAGCCCAAGACCATGACCCTCAAGGTCGGGGCCGTCATCATCGCGACGGGCTGGAAGCCGTACGACGCGAGCCGTATCGACAACCTGGGGTTCGGGAAGCACCCCGACGTCATTACGAACGTGATGATGGAGCGGCTCGCCGCGCCCAACGGCCCGACGAAGGGAAAGATCCTCCGGCCCTCAAACGGCCAGGAGGTGCAGAGCGCCGTCTTCATCCAGTGCGCCGGCTCCCGCGACCTGAACCATCTCGGGTACTGCTCGGGGATCTGCTGCCTCGCCTCGCTGAAGGAGGCGACCTATCTCCGGGAGCGGAACCCGGACGCCCGCGCCCACATCTTCTACATTGACCTGCGGACGCCCGGGACGTACCAGTTCTTCTCCCAGAAGGTGCTGAAAGACGATCACATCACAGTAACGAAGGGCAAGGTGGCGAAGATCACCGAAGATCCCGCCACGAGGCAGCTGATCGTCGAAGCCGAGGACATCCTCTCGGCCGAGAAGACCCGGCTCCCTGTGGACCTTGTGGTCCTGGCATCTGGGATGGTGTCAAACCTCGTCGACGGCAAGATGGCAGGGGTCGTGGCGTTCGACAAAGACCACTTCGTCGTCGAGACCCCGGAAGGCGAGGGCATCTTTGCGGCCGGTTGCGCGAAGGGCCCCTTCGACGTGGCGACGTCGGTCCAGGACGCGACCGCCGCCGCCGCCCAGGCCATCGAGACCATTCATTCACTCGGAGGGGGGGTCCACCCCCCCTCCGATGCCTCCCCCCACGGGTTGCGCGGGCAAAGCCCGCGCCCGAACGCGGCCGAGTGAGGGAGTAGTCGCTGATGGCCAGGAAGCTGGGTGTGTATGTGTGTTCCGGGTGCGGGATCGCGGGAGCGGTCGACGCGGGAAAGCTCGCCGATCTCGCCCGGTCGGCCAACCTCGGCGGGCCCGTGCGCGCTTCCGCCGCGTTCTGCCTGGAGGATGCGGGGCTCATCAAGGCGGACATCGAGCAGGAAGGCGTGGATTCGGTTGTCATCGCTGCGTGCTCGCCGCGCGTCAACACCGACGTCTTCAGGTTCCCGTCGGCGTTCGTCGAGCGCGTGAACATCCGCGAGCAGGTGGCCTGGAGCCATCCGCCGAACCATGAAGAGACCCAGGCCCTCGCCGAGGATTACCTCCGCATGGGGCTCGTTCGGGCCCAGAAGGCGAGCCCGCCGAAGCCCTACACGGAGGCGAACGAGCGGACCGTGCTGGTCGTCGGCGGCGGGGCGGCGGGACTCAGCGCCGCGATCAGCGCGGCGCGGAGCGGCTTCGGCGTCGTCCTGGTCGAGAAGGAGGGCCAGCTCGGAGGTTACGCCGCGAGGCTCCACCGACAGTTCCCGAAACGCGCTCCGTACGAGGCGCTCGAAGAGACCGATGTCGCCGAGAAGATCCGCGTCGTGCGGTCGCTGGCGAACGTGCGCATCCTGACGAACGCCGAAGTGCAGGAGGTCTCCGGCGAGCCCGGCCGGTTCGGCGTGACGATCAAGGGAAGGCAGCCGCCGACGCAGGTGACGGTCGGCGCGATCGTCCTCGCCACGGGCTGGCGGCCGGCCGAGACCCAGAAGTACGCGGCCTTCGGGCTCGGAAAGCACCCGAACGTGGTGACCAGCATGGATCTCGAGGCCATGGCGGCCAAGGGGATGATCAGCCGGCCGTCGGATCGCCGCCCAGCCACACGCGTCGCTTTCCTGCTCTGCGACGGAGAGGGTGACGACGCGCATCTGCCCTACGGTGGGAACGTGTCGAGCCTTGTGGCGCTGAAGCAGGCGCTGTACGTCCGCCGCCAGCACACAGATGGGAGCGCCTACATCTTCTACGGCGACATGCAGACGCCGGGCCAGTACGAGTACTTCTATCGGAGCGTCCAGACCGACCCGGGGATCCTCCTCTCCCGGGGACAGGTCCGCGGGGTCACCCAGGATCGCGAGGGGAGCGTCATCCTCGAGGTGAGCGACACCCTGATGGGCGGAGACATCCAGATCGTGGTGGATCTGCTCGTCCTCTCCACCGGGATGGTCCCCTCGACGCTCGACGCCGAGGGGGGGCTCGGCTTGGCCTACCTCCAGGGGAAGAACGTGCCGACGACCAGGTTCGGCTACGCCGATTCCCACTTCATCTGCTTCCCCTACGAAACGCGCCGCACCGGCATCTACTCCGCGGGCGCCGTCCGCCAGGCGATGGACCTGGCGGCAAGCACGCAGGACGGCCGCGCCGCCTCGCTCAAGGCGATCCAGTCCATCGAGAAATCCTCCGCTGGCCAGGCGGTCCACCCGCGGGTGGGCGACCTGTCCTATCCCAGCTTCTTCATGCACAAGTGCACCTCGTGCGGCCGCTGCACGCAGGAGTGCCCGTTCGGCGCGCTCGAGCTCAACGAGAAGAAGAACCCCGTGCTGAATACGAACCGGTGCCGTCGCTGCGGCATCTGCATGGGCGCCTGCCCGGTCCAGATCATCTCGTTCAACGACTACTCCGTTGACATGCTAGCCTCCATGATCAAGGCCGTCGAGATCCCCGAGGGGGACGACGAAAAGCCGCGGATCCTCGCGCTGGCCTGCGAGAACGACGCCTACCCCGCGCTCGACATGGCGGGGATCAACCGCCTCTCCTACCCGGCGTCGGTCCGCGTGATCCCGGTGCGCTGCCTGGGCTCGGTCAACAGCATCCTGATCGCCGATGCGGTCTCGCGGGGCTTCGACGGCGTGGCGCTCCTCGGCTGCAAGCCCGGCGAGGACTACCAGTGCCACTTCATCCGCGGGAGTGAGCTGCTCGAGACCCGGATGGACAACGTCCGGGAGACGCTCGGACGGCTGGCGCTCGAGCCCGAGCGGGTCAAGGTCATGGAGCTGGCGATCTCGGAGTCGGACAGGATCCCGGCCATGCTGGAGGAGTTCGTCAGGGTGATCAAGGCGGTGGGTCCAAACCCCATGAAGGGTTTTTAACGTGGCGACGCTGATTCAGCCGGATCTGGAGTTCAAGCGCGAGATCATCGGGCTCGACGCCCACGATCTGTCGGTCTGTTACCAGTGCGGAACCTGCTCGGCCGTCTGCCCCATTTCGACCGCGGACAACCCGTTTCCGCGCAAGGAGATGGTCTGGGTCCAGTGGGGACTGAAGGGTCGGGCGCTCGGGAACTCCTCGATCTGGATGTGCCATCAGTGCGGGACCTGCAACACATATTGCCCGCGGGACGCCAAGCCGGCGAACGTGATGGCGGCCCTCCGGGACTACAGCATCGCCCACTACGCCGTTCCCCGCTTTATGGGCCGGGCGCTCAGCGAGCCCAGATACCTCCCGCTCCTCTTCGCGATCCCGGCGCTGGTCTTCCTGGCGATCCTCGGTTGGTTGGGGAACCTCACCGCGCTGCCGAGGGGGCAGATCGTCTTCTCCAAGTTCATGCCGATCCTCTACATCGAGGTCGCTTTCATGGCGGCGATCGGGCTGTCAATGGTAGGAGCGGCCCTGGGGGGCGTCCGGTACTGGAAGGCCATGAGCCGGTCCGCGGGGGTCTCGTCAAACGGTCACAATCCGCGGCGGCACATCGTCTCGACGCTCCTGGATATCCTGAAGCATCGAAAATTCAGGCAGTGCGGTGAAGAGCCGGCCGGGACCCGGAAGACCTACAAGGGTCACCTGCACAAGACCCACCTGGCGGTCTTCTGGGGGTTTATGGGCTTGGTGGTGACGACGACCTCGGTTGGCATCGGGATCTACGCCTTCGGCTACCTGACGCCCTGGCCCTTCTGGCATCCCGTCAAGATCCTCGGCAACGTGAGCGGGATCGTGGTCATCGCCGCCGTCACCGTGTTCCTCTGGCGCCGCATCGTTGACCAGGCGAAGGCCGGGAAGAGCACCTACTCCGACTGGCTCTTTCTCGCCATCCTGCTCTTGACCACCCTGACGGGCTTCCTCTGCCAGTGGCTGCGGCTCGCCGACCTCCGCGCCCTGGCGTATCCCACGTACTTCGTCCATCTGATATTCATATTCTTTCTGCTCGTGTATATCCCGTATTCGAAGTTCGCCCATATCGTCTATCGGACGGTCGCGATGCTTCACGCGGCGAGCTCAGGTGCGAGACCCTAACGATCCGTGCCTGTTCTGCGTCCCGCGCGACGTGACGCGACGGAATGCGCTGGCCTACGCCACGCGGGACAGCTACCCTGTGAGCCCTGGCCACACCCTGATCCTCCCGTTGCGACACTGTCCCGATTTCTTCGATCTGTCCGCCCAAGAGATCGCCGCCTGCATGGAGCTCCTGGCGAAGGAGCGCAAGGCCCCGTCTCCCCGATGAACTGGCGCTACATCGCCGATGACGGCGTGACGGCTTCGTTCGGCCTGGCGGCCGACGAGGTGGTGACGCGGCGCCAGGGGACGGGCCAGAGCCCGCCCACGCTGAGGCTCTACACCTATCGGTCCCACTGCGCGCTGGTGGGGCGCTTCCAGCGAATCGCCTCGGAGATCCATGTGGAGTTCTGCCGGGCCAGCGGCATCGCCGTGAACCGCCGCCCCACCGGCGGCGGCGCCATCCTCATGGGGGCCGACCAGCTCGGCGTCGCGCTCGTGCTGCCCGAGAGGGCCGACGCGCGCTCCTACGACCGAACGCGGGAGCTGTTTCAGCGCTTCTCGGGGGGGATCGTGGCGGCGCTGGCCGACCTCGGCGTCGCGGCGGAATACCGCAGGAAGAACGACGTGGAGGTCCGCGGCCGGAAGGTGGCGGGGCTCGGCATCTCCTTCGATCCGGCCGGCGGCCTCCTCTTCCACGCCAGCGTCCTCGTGGACCTCGACGTCCCGCTGATGCTCCACGTGCTCCAAACGCCCTTCGCAAAAATCTCTGACAAAGAAATCGCTACCGTGGCCGAGCGGGTGACCACCGTGAGGCGCGAGACGGGCAGGGCCCTCTCGGTGGCGGAGGTTCGCGATCTGCTGCGGGAGGCATACGCCCGGAGCCTGGGAATAACCCTGGAGGACAGCGGGTTTTCTGAAGAAGAGCTGGCCGAGATCGGAGCCCTCGAGCGGGAGCGCTACGCCACGCCCGAATGGCTCGAGCGCGAGCCGGCCACCCCCGACGCCATGGGCTCGGCCACGCTCAAGACTCTGGGGGGCCTTCTCTCCGCCCACCTCACGCTGGCCGGCGACGTCATCAAGACCGTATATCTGACGGGGGACTTTTTCTGCGACGAGCAGGTCATCTCGGGGATAGAGCGCGCGTTGAGGTGGCATGCGGCCGCTCCCGAGCGGGTGGAGCGGACCCTTCAGCAGCTCCACGACAAGGAGGGGCTGGCTCTTCCCGGTGTGCCCACCGAGGCCCTGGTCAGGGTGGTGGCGTCAGCCGTGGAGGCGGCCCGGCGGCAGGAGCAGCTTGCCGTGGCCAAGGGCTGCTTCGTCAACCCATAGGATGCAGAAAGGCCTTGACAGGGACAGTTCTTGAGTTTATTAGTCCTTATAATTGCGAAACTCTTAGAATGCTGACGCGGGTCCTCCGGGTGCCGCTTCTGCCAGCGAGGCTTCTCCCTCCCGGCCGGTCAGCTGGCCGTGTTCGGGAAATCTCTCTCAAGCTTGCCTTGCTCCTGTCCGTGGGCCAGGGGCTCGTCCCGTCGGGTGGGTGGGGGGTCGAGCTCGTCGAGCGGCGGGTGGAGTACGCGAGCGGGGACGTTCAGGTGCCCGCGCTCCTGCTCGTCCCCAAGGGGCCGGGTCCCCACGCGGCGGTCCTCTACATCCACGGCCGGTCGGGCCTCAACGACCGGGTTCTGGAGCAGGCCCGGCGGCTGGCGGCGCGCGGCTTCGCCGTCCTGGCGCCGGACTATCACACGGGGCGGTTCATCGCCGAAATGCCGATCGAGCACGACCCGGCCACCGAGAAGGACGTCGGGCGCGGACTCGATTATCTGAAGACGGTCCCCGGGGTGAGGGCGGAGAAGGTTGCCGTCGTCGGCCTCTCGCGCGGCGGCTACCACGCGGCGCTGCTCGCGGTCCGGCGGCCCGAAGTCGCCGGCGTCGTGGGGTATTACCCCCATCTGGCCAGCCCCAACGCCCCCGAGCCCGTGCAGGTGTACCGGTACATGCCGGAGGTGGAGCAGTGGAAGGTCCCGGCCCTCCTGATGGTGGGGGACCAGGACCACCAGCTGCGCCGGGAGCAGGTGGTGCGCGTGGCCGAGCGGCTCAAGGAGCGCGGGGTGGCGGTGGAGGTCGTGGTGTATCCAGGGGCTCATCGCGCGTTCGATTTTCGGCGTAATATGAGGACAGTGGGCGACGACTTGGCGCGGGAGGATGCACTGAACCGGACCGTCCGGTTCCTCAACCGGGTGTTTGGGGACAAGGGTCGGGAGCGAGATTAAACAGCCAGAGGAGGACGAGACGATGGAGGCTCGAAGGGAAGTGGGTCGCGTGTCACGAAGGGCCGTGTTGCGCGTCCTGGGGCTTCTGGGGGTGTCGGCGGCTGCGGCGCCGTTTCTGGCGGGAGCGCCGGGGGTGGCCGTGGGGCAGGGGAATCTCGGGGCGCTTCAGCCGGAGGAAAAGGTGGATGCGACCATGCAGCGCCTGTTCGGCGGCCGGCCGATCAAGGACGGCTCCAGCGTGATCAAGATGGAGCTGCCCCTGATCGCAGAGAACGGCTCGGTCGTGCCCATCACGGTGGAGGTCCAGTCCCCCATGACCCCCGCCAGCTACGTGAAGAACATCTACATCATCTCCGACAAGAACCGCCGGCCCCTGAACGCCCGGTTCTCCCTGACGCCCGACATGGGAGCGGCGAGCATCGGCGCCAACCTTCGCCTGGGCGAGACGACTAACGTCCGCGCGATCGCGGAGCTGAATGACGGCGCCCTGCTCATGGCCAAGCGCGAGGTCAAGGTGACCGTCGGCGGCTGTGGAGGCTAAGCGATGGCGGAGATCGGGAAAGTCAGGATCCGGATCCCCTCCAGCATCAAGCGGGGGGACGTGGTGCGGGTGCGGAGCCTCGTGATTCATCCCATGGAGATCGTCCAGCGTCGGGACGGGAAGCCCGTCGACAAGAACTACCTCTTCATCCACAAGGTGACCGTCGCCTACAACGGCCGGGAGATCCTCGAGGCCGAGACGACCCAGTCCATCAGCGAAAACCCGTTTTTCTCCTTCACCTTCAAGCCCACCGAGCCGGGGATGCTCAGGATCACCTTCCTGGACACCCACGGGGGGAAGTACGAGGGCACGGCGGAGATCAAGTTCGCCTGAGGAGATCTCACATATGTTGCGACCAGGCCATATCCATGCTGCCGGCATCCTCGTGGCGGCGTTCCTCGGCGCCGCGTGCGCGCAGACCGACAAGCCAAGCACGGCGGGGCTCCCGCCGACCCCCTGGGTCTCGCGCGCGATTCCCGAGGCCAAGGGGGAAGTCCAGACCCTGCCGGACGGCAAGAAGACGCAGGTCCGCTACAAGGGGGCGCCGTTCCGCGGCGTTCCGCAGGACTGGAGCGCCTACCGCACCTACGCCTATGACGACGCCCGGCCGGCGCCTCCGGTGAGCAAGATCCCCATGCCCGCGGGGAAGGGCGACCCCAAGGAGGGGCGGAAGCTCTTCATGGCCCGGGCCAAGGGGCCGTGCACCGGCTGCCACCTCATCCCCGGGGCCGACGTCTGGCCGGCCGGCAACATCGGCCCGGACCTCTCGACCTACGGGGATCGAAACCTGCCCGACGAGTTCATCTTCACCCAGCTGTACGACTCGCGGAACTTCTTCCCCCATACGACGATGCCGCCGTGGGGGACGACCGGCGTGTTCAAGCCCGAGGAGCTCGTGCACATCGTGGCGTTCCTGAAGACGCTGAAGGGGCCCGTTCCCCCGGAAAAGGATCCCGACCGGAACCCGGACACGCGGGCCAAGCCGGTGGGCTTCGGTGACAACCTCGACCCCACGAATAATCCGGCCGTTCTCCTGGCCGAGGGCGCCATGGCCGTGTGGAGCAAGAAGGGGCCCGCGGGGAAGGCCTGCGCTGACTGCCACGTCGGAGGCCCGGAGAAGTCCATGAAGGGGGCGGCCACGCGCTACCCGAAGTACGTCAAGGCCTACCAGCGCGTGATGAGCATCGAGGACTTCCTGACGGTGCACGCGCCGGAGACCACGGGACTGCAGATGCTCTCCCAGAGCGCCGACAACCTTAACATGACGATGCTCGTCAAGATGCAGTCCAACGGCATGCCGGTCGGCGTGGACATCTCGAGCCGGGAGGCCAAGGCGGCGTACGAGCGCGGGCGGGCGAGCTTCTTCAAGAGGGTGGGCCAGCGGAACCACGCCTGCGCCGACTGCCACGTCAAGGGTGCGGGCCAGGGCGCCGAAAAGTTCCTCGGCGGCCGCCTGCTCGGGAATGCCGAAGCGGGGCTGACCCGGCATTTCCCCACCTGGCGGACCAACTTCCAGGTGGTGTGGGACATGCGC
>JACPSW010000101.1 GCA_016193045.1 Candidatus Rokuibacteriota bacterium
CCCGCCCAGCTGATGGCCGATGGCGTGGGAGAGCCCGGTGGGCGCGTTGAAGGCGCCGAAGAGCGAGAACCAGGCCGCCAGCTGGCAGGCCAGGCGCGCGTCGAGGTTGCCGGGGGTGTGCATGGTGACGGGCAGCTCCCGCACCAGGAGCCGGATCGCCTCGATGCAGAGCACGTCGGTGAGGGGCTGGTGGGTGGGGGTATAGAAGCGCTCGACGGCGTGGTCCAGCGCCCGGATGCCCGTCGAGGCCCAGAGCCACTCCGGCGTGTCGCGGGTGATCTCGGGGTCGAGGATGACGACGCGGGGGACCAGCAGCGGGTGGCCGGCGCCGTCCTTCCGCCGCGCGCCCTCGTCCGTCGTGCCGAACACCCCCGTGTGCTCCCCCGCCGAGAGGGTCGTGGGGATCGCAATCTGGGGGACCGGACGGTTGACCTGAAAGGGCTCGCTCTCCGCCAGGCGGTGCGGCGTCGCGTACCGGTTCAAGCCGGCCTCGTCCCGGATCTCTTCGGCGAGGCAGAGGGCCGCGCCCTTGGCGGTGTCGATGGGACTGCCGCCGCCGACGCTGACCAGGCCGTCGGCCTGGGCGGCCCGGGCCTGGGCCGCCGCGTCGAGGATCGTGCGCTTGGGAACGTGCTGGCTGGCTTCGCCGTACACGCCGGCGCAGCGGTCGCCCAGGAGCTCCTGGACGCGGGAGATCCACTCGGTCTTGGTCGCGAGCGTGCGCCCCGTGATGATGAAGGCCCGCTTCACGCCTAGCCGCTCGACGGCCTGGGGGAGCTCGCTGAGGGAGCCCGCGCCGAAGATGACGCGGTCAACCGGGAGATGGACGAAGGTCTGGGTCATGTCAGGGCTCCAGGAAGGCCCGGACCGCCTTCAGGAAGGCCTCGGGCTGATCGCCGGGGACGGTGTGGCCGGCGTCGGGGATCTCGATCAGGCGGCCCTCCGGGAGAATCTCGAGCATGCGCTTGGCGATCTGGGGGGAGAGCACATCGGATTCGATGCCCCGGACGATCAGCGCGGGGCAGACGATGCGGGCGAGGTCGGGCCAGAGGTCCGGCATGTCCCGGCGTCCCTCCCGCGCCTGGATCCTCAGGGCCTTGTCGTACTTCCACGCGAGCCGCCCGCCGGGCAGGCGGTTGAAGCCGTGCTGGACCCGGTGGCGGATCAGGGAGTCCGAGTAGCGAGGAGACGCGGCGCGGAGGAGCCGGTACGCTTGCTCCTCAGAGGCGAGCTCCTCGGGGACGTTCGCCACGACGGTCCGGACGCGCGCGGCCCCCTCCGGGGCGATCTCGGGGCCGATGTCCACCAGGACGAGCCGCTCGACCCGTCCCCCGTGGGAGCCGGCATAGGCGATGGCGACCCGGCCGCCCATCGAGAGGCCCACGAGGCGGAAAGGTCCGGGGCAGAGGGCATCGGCGAATGCCGCCACGTCCTGGGCCATGGTGGCGATCCGGTAGTCGCCGTGCGGAGCCCGGTCGCTGTCGCCGTGGCCCCGCTGGTCGAGGGCCAGCACCCTGAAGCAGTCGGCCACGGATGCGGCGAAATCGTCCCAGGTTCGGGCGTGGCCGGTGAAGCCGTGGAGAAGAACGAGCGGCGATGCTGCCGCCGTTCCCCATTCCACATAGTGGAAGCGGAGACCGCCCAGCCGGATCTCGCGTTCGAGTGGCTCCATGGCGCGGCTTTCGGGCGCGTTAAGGATATGCTATAAAGTCAGCGATGGCTAGATCACGCGGGAAAAAGGCGGACGCCCTGATCTGGAGGCCGAGAGAGAAGTGATGGTGAGTTGCGCGCTCAGAGACAAGGCGGTCGTCCTCCGCCCCGAGGACGACGTCGCGATCGCCAAGGCCGAGATCTGTGCCGGCACGCTCCTCGAGGACGAAGGGGGAGTCGTCGAGGCACGTCAGGACATCCGACCGGGGCATAAGATTGCGCGCCGGCAGATCGCGCCGGGCGCCCCGGTGAGGCGCTACGGCCAGGTGATCGGGTTCGCCACCTGCGCCATCGCCAAGGGCGATCACGTCCACACTCACAACCTGGCGATCGGGGAGCTCCAGCGCGAGTACGAGGTCGGCACCGACGTCCGGCCCGTGGACTACTATCCGCCCTCCGAGATGCGCTCCTTCGAGGGTTACCGGCGGGGGGATGGCCGGGTCGGCACGCGCAACTATGTGGCGGTGATCTCGACGGTCAACTGCTCCGCCAGCGTCTGCCAGTTCGTCCGCGAGAAGTTCCGCGACGTGCGGAAGGATTATTCCAACGTCGACGGCGTGCTGGCGATCACCCACAAGTCCGGCTGCGGGGCCAAGCTCTTCGGCGAGGACCACCTGGCGCTCCAGCGCGTCCTGGCGGGCTACGCCAAGCACCCCAACGTCGCCGCCTACCTCCTGATCGGCCTAGGCTGCGAGATCAACCAGGCCGTCGTCATGGTGGAGCGGCAGCGGATGGCGGTCCCCGGCCACCCGGAGCGTCAGCCCACCATCCTCACCATCCAGGAAACGGGCGGCGTGCGGAAGACCGTGGAGAAGGGCATCGAGGCGGTGCTGAAGCTCCTTCCCGAGGCCAACGAGGCTCGGCGGACGCGCGAGCCGATCTCCGAGCTGATCCTCGCCACCAACTGCGGCGGCTCGGACGGCAACTCGGGGATCACGGCCAACCCGGCCCTCGGGTGGGCGGTGGACGAACTCGTCCGCTACGGCGGCACCGGAGTCCTGGCGGAGACGCCGGAGATCTACGGCGCCGAGCACCTCCTGATCAAGCGCGCGATCAACGAGGGCGTCGCCAAGAAGCTCATCGACCGCTACAAGTGGTGGGAGTGGTACTGCCGCGGGATCGAGGCCATGGACAACAACCCGACCCCCGGCAACAAGGCCGGAGGGATCACGACCGTCTTCGAGAAGTCGCTCGGCGGCGTCACCAAGGGCGGCACGACCCCGATGATGGACGTCTTCCTCTACGGGGAGCCGATCACGACCCGGGGCTTTGTCTTCATGGACACCCCCGGGAATGATCCGGTCTCCATCACGGGCCTCGTGGCGGGCGGCGCCAACATCATCTGCTTCACGACGGGCCGCGGGTCCGTCTTCGGCTGCAAGCCCGTGCCCTCCATCAAGCTGGCGACGAACTCCATCGTGTACCGGCATATGGAGGAAGACATGGACATCAACTGCGGCGTGATGCTCGAGGGGAGGCCGCTCGAGACCGTCGGGCGGCAGATCTTCGAGGAAGTGATCGCGGTGGCATCGGGCAAGGGCACGAAGAGCGAGCTCGGCGGGGTGGGGGAAGAGGAGTTCGCGCCGTGGATCATCGGCCCCGTCCTGTGAACCGGGGATGGTGATGGCCGCGACGCGAATGAAGGACCGGAGATCGGGTGTGGGAACTGACGAAGGGCGAACATCCGGCGGGGGCGGGCGTGGCGACAGCCCGGGTGCCCGCCCCAGGTGAGGAGAGACTGATGGCCCCACGACCGGCGATGTACCGGGGAGATCGGCGCCGCAAGGAAGAGGCGCGGAAGGCCAAGCAGGAGGCCAAGCGCCAGCGGCGGCTCGAGCGCAAGGAGAGCGGGGTGTCGGGGCCCGAGATCGAGGCGCCGCCGGCGCCGGCCGAGGCCCCGGCCGAGTACGTCTGGTTCCCGCCGAGCAAGAACCGCACCCTGACGACCCGGACGGCGGCTCAACCGGTGGTCGAGGGGATCGACGACTGGATCCTTCTGACCGAACCGCCGAAGCCCCCGGCGCCCCCGGCGTAGTGGGTTCCTCCCGAAAACCTCAACGGGGCGCCTGCCGCACGCGCGGGCGCCCCGTTGTTATTTTCGTGGGAGAAGAAGGGGCGAAGTCTAGTCGCGGAGCGATCGCACCATCAGCCGGACCGGCTCCAGCCTGAGGAGGAGGAAGACCCAGCCGAAGGGGAGGATCAGCGCGGCAAGGTAGAGCCAGAGGTTGCCGCTCTTCGCCAAGGGCTCACGCCCAAGGATATCCACTCGCCACACCTCGCTCATCACGTCCAAGTACCGCTTCATGTCTCTTCCCCCCACGGAGTGGTTGCTCACGGTGGTAGATAGAGCAACGGCGGTGCCAGCACCCCGGGAGGTGGGAAAACGTCATTGTTTCGGCCTGTTGGTGGCCTCCTCCGGCAGGATGGTCGGCGGCAGAGAGGGTGGTAGTGCCGGATTGCCGTGCCAGGCGGGCAAGCCCGGGGGTCAGGCATGCGTTATTGCGTTACGCAGGCTTGCCCGGGGTCAGGTATGCGTTATTGCGTTACGGGGGACTTCAGGACGGGGTGACGGTGACGACCAGGCCGATCCCCGCCAGGATGTTCCCGACCCTCACGCACTCGTTCTCCGGACCGACCTTGACGACCGCCTTGCCCGTGTTGTGGACCTGCCAGGCGATCTCCCACCCTTCTGCCTCCGAGCACGCGATGGCCTTCATGAGCTGGCGGACCACCTCCTCGAAGGTGTGGCAGTCGCAGTTGTGAAGGATGGTCATCCACGGGGGACCGACGGCCGCCTCGGTCCCCTCGAGCTCTTCCAGATCGGGCGTGGGGGCGGGGAGCTGCGACACGGCTACCCCTTGATCTGGCGCAACACCTCGCGGGCGATGAGAAACTTCATGATCTCGTCCGAGCCCGCGCCGATGCGCATCAGGCGCGCGTTGCGGAAGATCGACTGGATGGGGAAGTCGGTGGTGTAGCCGATCCCTCCCAGCACCTGCATGGCATCGTCCACCACCTTCCAGACCGTCTCGGCGACGAAGAGCTTGGTCACCGCCGATTCCAGCTGGGCCGGGGCGCCCGCCTCGATCATCTTCGCGGTCCGGTAGACCAGCTGGCGGGCCGCGTCGATCCGCGTGTACATCTCGGCGAGCCTGAAAGACACCCCCTCGAACATCGCGATGGGCTGCTTGAACTGGACGCGCTTGGTGGAGTACTCGGCGGCGACCTCGAAGGCGCGGCGGGCCGAGCCGAGGCTCGCCATGCAGTAGGTGACGCGCTCCGTGTCCAGCTCGTCCATCAGCACGTGGTAGCCGGCGTTGAGGGGGCCCAGGAGGTTTTCCTTGGGAATGTCCACGTCGTTCATCTCGAAGTGGACGTTGTCCATCCAGTCGGCCATGATCACCTCGTCGAGTTGGCGGCGGATCGTCACGCCCGGGTGGTCCATGGGGACGATGAAGCAGGACATCCCCTTGTGCGGATGGGCCGAGGTATCTGTGATGGCGAACACCGTGACGTGATCGGCCAGCCCGCCGCCCGTGACGAAGCGCTTCTGGCCGTTCAGGATCCAGCGGTCGCCCTTGAGGACGGCCCGCGTCTGCATCCGGGAGGTGTCCGAGCCGATCTGGGGCTCGGTGATCCCGATCGCCGACAGCTCCTTGCCGGCCAGGCGCGGCGGGATGTGGCGCTTCTTCTGAGCCTCCGTCCCGAATCTGAGGATCGAGATCGTGCCGAGCGTGAGAGAGACCGAGCGGATGGACTCGCCGGGATGGCCCGCCGCGGCGAGCTCCTCGTCGATGATGCACTGGGCGGCGACGCCGCTCCCGCTGCCCCCGTACTGCTCGGGGTAGAGCGCGCCCAGCATCCCGGCCTCGCCCAGGGTCTTGAGGTACGCCGTGGCGATCTCGCGGAGCCGCGCGCGCCGCTCCTTCCCCTCGTAGCGGGCCTTGATCTCCTTCACCTTCTGATGGGCCTCCGGGGCCTTTGGCGCGAGCTCCTGCTGGGCGAAGGCCCGCGCGCGCAACATCAGCTCGCGCTCCTTGGGCGTGTAGAGGTGGGTCTGGCCCGCGCTGACCGACCACCCGCCGGCCATCTTGATGTCGTCGAGCGTGATTCCCTTGAAGAGGTCCTCGTCCATGGGGTCTCCCTCGCTACTCTTCGGGTTCCACGGCGGCTTCTTCGAACTCGGGGCAGTGGGGGGCGTAGGTCGGCTTCACCCGGCGCCGGATGCGCGGGCAGTGGAACTCCTTGGCGAGGGCTCCCGCGGCCGGCCGGTCGGGGGCCGAGGTCTCCACGTCCGGCTTGGGCTCCGGATAGTACACGCAGTCGGTGCAGAGCGGCTCTTTCGTCTCTTCTTTCATCAGTAGGGCAGCTTCCCTTCTCCCAGCGTGGGGTGGTGCTTCATCGGGATCAGCACGTGGCGGCGGAGCGTCATGACCGTCTCGCCGCGCTGGTTGGTGACACGGGTCTCCACGTACACGATGCCGCGGTCCCCCTTCGAGGACTCCTTCTTCTCCAGCACGCTCGTCTCGGCGTAGAGCGTGTCGCCATGGAAGGTCGGGGCGTCGTGGGTGATCTTCTCGTAGTCCAGGTTGGCGATGGCTCTCCCCGAGATGTCCGCCACCGTCATACCGACGCCGATGGCGAAGACCAGCGTCCCGTTGACCAGGCGCTGGCCGTGCTGGGTGTACTTCTCGGTGTAGTGGGCGTCGATGTGGAGGGGATGCTGGTTCATCGTCAGGAGCGAGAACCAGGTGTCGTCGGCCTCGGTGATCGTGCGCCCCGGCCAGTGCTTGATCACTTCGCCCACCTTGAACTCCTCGAAGTACCGCCCGTAGGGCATCAGGGCCTCTCGCGGAGCCGGCGCGCGAGCGCCAGGCGCTCGGCGTCGTTGCCGCCCAGGGCCAGCGCCAAGCGGGGGGCGTCACGGTAGAAGCGCTCGACGGGGAATTCGGTGGTGTAGCCGTAACCGCCGTGGATGCGCATTGCCTCGAGCGTCACGAGGCACGCGGTATCGGAGGCGTGGAGCTTCGCCATACCGGTCGTGAGGTCATCCACGTCCTCGGCGGCCTGGTGGGTCAGGAGCCGGGCCGTCGTGACGGCGGTCGCCATGTCGGCGAGTTTCAGCTGGATCGCCTGGTGCTGGCAGATCGGCTTGCCGAAAGCGGACCGCTGCTGGGAATAGCGGAGCGCGGCCTCGAAGGCCGCCTGGGCCAGGCCGACGGCGGTTGCGGCGATTCCCAGGCGCGCGATGGGGAGCAGGTCCGTCTCGCTGACAAGGGCCGTCTCGGGGACCCGCGCCCCCTTGAGCTCAAGCTCGCAGACGGCGAGGCCCCGGGCGCCGAGCGTCTCGAGGGGGGCGCTCAGGCTGAGCCCCTTGGCGTCGCGCTCCACGAGGAAGCACGCGGGGCGTCCCCGGTTGGTCCGGGCGAGGATCGCGAACAGCGCGCCGTGGGAGGCGTTGTCCACGGCGGAGGCCGTCCCGTTGAGAACCCACGCGCCGGTCTGGCGGCGTGCGCTGACCGCCCCGGTCGGGGCCGCGCACCCCACGAGGTCGCCCCGCGCCATGGCCGGAAGCAGGCGCTTCCGCTGGTCGGTCGTTCCCGAGTATGTGACCAGGTGAGCCACGGTGAGGTGGCCGCCCAGGATTCCGGCGAGCGTGCTCCAGCCGCGCGCCAGTTCCTCCAGGATCATGGCGCAGGTGGTAAGATCGAGCCCCAGGCCGCCGTACTCGGGAGGGATGAGGGCGCCCAGGACGCCGAGCTCCGCCAGCTTCTCGACGATCTCTCCCGGATACCGTCCTGCCGCTTCGAAATCGTGGGCAACGGGGGCGACTTGCTTTTCGACGAACTGCCTCACGGCGAGGACCATCTGCTTCCGCTCGGCGGGCAGGCCCTCGAGGGAGGTCTGCGCGCCGGGCTGCTCGCCGTAACGCTCGAGAACGTTCCGCGCGATGACGAGGCGCTGGATCTCGTTGGTGCCCTCGCCGATGAGCATGAGCGGCGTGTCGCGGTAGTGGCGCTCGAGGTCGAGGCTCTTGAGCGTTCCGCCCTCGCCGTGGACTCGCATGGCGGCGCTGGCGATCTCCTGGGCGGCCTCCGACGCGTAGAGCTTGGCCATCCCGGCCTCGAGGTCGCAGCGCTCCCCGCGGTCCTTCATCCCGGCAGCCCAGTAGGTCATGAGGCGCGCCGCGGACAACTTCGTCGCCATGTCGGCCAGCGCCGGGGGAGCATCCTTGGGCTTCGGCCGGGCCTGGACGTGGTGAATCGCCGCGTCGAAGGCGGCCTGAGCCACGCCCACGGCGCGCGCCGCGATGTTGATGCGGCCGGTCTCGAGCCCCGACATCACCTGCTTGAATCCGCGCCCCTCCACGCCCCCCACGAGATTCGCCGCGGGGACCGGGAATTCCTCGAAGACCAGCTCGGCGGTGTCCACGCCCTTGTAGCCGAGCTTCCCGATGGACTTGACGACCTGGAGCCCGGGGTGGCCCTTCTCGACGATGAAGCAAGACATCCCCTTGTGGCGTGGGGTGGCGCCCGGGTCGGTCAGCGCGAGGACGGCGAAGGTGTTTCCCTCCCGACCGTTGGTGACGAACATCTTGGTCCCCGTGATGAGGTACGTGTCGCCGGCGCGGCGCGCCACGGTCCGGATCGCCTGGACGTCGGAGCCGGCGTGGGGCTCGGTCAGGCAGAGTCCGCCGCGCGCCTCGCCCCGGGCGAAGCGGGCGAGGAAGCGCTGGCGCTGCTCCTCGGTGCCGTGGTTGAGGACGATCAGCGCCGCGATGGTGTGGCTGTTGATCACCCCCGCCAGCGACATCCACCCCCGGCAGAGCTCCTCGATGACCATCGCGTAGGTGGTGCAGTCGAGGCCGAGCCCGCCGTACTCGCGCGGGATCAGCGAGCCGAAGAGCCCGAGCTCCTTCATGCGGGCGACGAGGTCGTGGGGGTAGCGGTCGGCATGCTCGAGGGTGGCGGCCACCGGCCTGACTTCCTTCTCGACGAACCGGCGGACGGCGGCGACGATCGGGCGTTCGGCGGCGGGAAGCATGGGGAGGCCAGCGTAGCAAAGCCATCGGGGGTCAGCAAGGTAAAATGGGAACGCTGAGACGCCTATGACCCTGGATGACTTCTTCCTCTGGCTCCAGCGCGCCGTGGACCGGTTGATCCGCTGGCTCCGCGCCGGCTCCGCGCCGCCCGCGGACTGCCGCCGCTTCCTGGTGATCCAGATCGACGGCCTGTCGCGGGCCGTCCTCGAGAGCGCCATGGCCGCGGGTCGGCTCCGCACGCTGAGACGGCTCCTCCGCCGCGGGCAGCTGGTCCTCCGCCCGATGTCGGTCGGCATCCCCACTTCGACCCCGGCGTTCCAGGCCGGGGTTTTTTACGGGGTGACCCCCGACATCCCCGGGTTTCACTGGTACGACAAGCGGGCGCGGGCGGACATCTACTTTCCCCGCCCGGGGGTCGCCGATTTCGTGGAGGAACGGCACGCGCGGAACCGGCAGGGGATCATGGAGGGCGGGGCGTGTTACGGCTGCATTTTCACCGGCGGCGCGGTGGAGAACCTGTGGACCTTCGCGCGGATCACCCAGCCGGTTCGGGCCGGCCAGTCGCTCCTCACGATCGCGGCCTCGGCCTTCCTGCTCCTCTGGGTCGTCGCCAAGTGCGTCGTCCTGACAGCCGTCGAGATCGTTCACGCCGTGCTGAGACTCATCGCCAACCCGGTCGGTGAGACGCGGCGCGGATGGCGGTGGCTCCTGTTCAAGATCGGGCTCTCCATCTGGCTCCGCCAGCTCTTCACCCTCTCCGCGACGGCCGACCTCTACCGCGGCGTCCCGGCCGTCTACGTCAACTTCCTCGAGTACGACGTCTTCGCCCACGCCTACGGGCCGCGTCACCCGCGGGCGCTCCGGGCGCTCCGGCACGTGGATCGCTCGATCGCCCAGCTCTGGCGGACCCTCCGTCGCCTCCCCGAGCTCCGCTACGACCTCTATGTCCTCTCGGACCACGGTCAGGCGCCCACGCGCCCTTTTGTGGAGATCAGCGGAGGGGTCTCCATCGAGGGCGTGGTGCTGGCCGCCTTCAGCCCGGGCTCCCGGGGCCTCGGGCCGCGTAGGCTGCGGGGGCAGGCCCGCTGGCTCGAGACGTACCGGCGGACGCGCGGCCGGGGCCTCTACCAGCGCTACGTGAACTACCTGGAGCAGGATTTTCCCGAGCACGTGCTGGCGCCGGAGGCCCTCCGCCGGCTGGAGCCCATCCGCGTGGTCGCGGCGGGGCCCAACGCCTTCATTTACTTCACCGACGCCGACGAGCCGCTCTCGTTTGAGGCGATCGAGGCGCGTTTCCCCGGGGCCGCGCTGGAGCTCTCCCGCCATCCGGGTGTGGGGTTTGTCCTTGCGCGATCGGCGAACGGGCCGGTATGCTTGTATCGGGGCCGTGTCTGGCGCCTCAACGAGGCGTGCGCGACCGGCCCCTTCACCGACCGTGAGGACCGGAACGTGGTGCTGGAGGGGCTGACGGATCTGATGGAGATGCCGAGCGCGGGAGACCTGGTGATCTACGGGACCGGCGCGCCCGTGGGACACGTGTCGTACCTTCACGAGATGGGGGCCCACGCGGGGCCATCTCCCGAGGAGCTTCAGGCCTTCGTCCTCCACCCCCCGACGGTTGCGCTGCCGTCCTTGCCGCTGACGCGCCCGTCCCAGCTCTACGCCCACTTCATGGCCTACTGCGAGGGTCGCCGGTGAAGACGCTGACGGTGGTCTCCTACAACATCCACCGCGCCCGCGGCCTGGATGGGCGCGTCGACATCGAACGCATCACGCACGTCCTGAGCGAGACGGGTGCCGACGTGGTAGGGCTCCAGGAAGTGTTCGCGTCCCAGGCGGCCAGCGTGGCCCGGGACCTGGGGATGGAGGTCGCCATGGGCCCGACCCGCTCGTGGTCCTTCGCCCACTACGGCAACGCGGTGCTGAGCCGGCTGGCGGTCAGGGAGCACCACCGCTTCGATCTCACGCGTCCGGGCCGCGAGCCGCGCGGCGGCCTCCGGGTGGACCTCGACGCCGGACGGGTCCTGCTCCACCTCTTCAACGTCCACTTCGGCCTCCGGTTTCGGGAGCGGCGGGAGCAGGTGGAGCTCCTGCTCACCCGGCAGATCACGGATCGGCGGCTCGAAGGCCCTCGCGTCCTCATAGGGGACTTCAACGAGTGGCTCCCGGGGCCGGTGGCGCGCAGCCTCCGGCGGGAGTTCGGCGTCCGTCGGCGGCGCCTCCGGCGCACCCATCCCGCCCCGTTCCCCCTCTTCCCCCTGGATCAGATCTTCTGGGACGCGGGGCTCGAGGCGGAGCAGCTCCGCGTTCACCGGAGCCGCCTGGCCCGAATCGCCTCCGACCACCTGCCGATCGTCGCGCGCCTGCGGTTGACGACCCACGATTAGTGCCGCGCCGCGGGCCCTGCCGCGGGCAGCGCGCATTATTCACGAACGGCGATGGCGCGACCGGGCGGGTGGCGCAGGGTGCAGCCCCCACGGGGCCGCGCGCAGTGGGCCCCCCTCGTCCCGTCCGCCGCGCGCAGCGCGGCGTTCGGGCGAGTGGGTGACGGAGCCGGACC
>JACPSW010000125.1 GCA_016193045.1 Candidatus Rokuibacteriota bacterium
GGTGGTGTACTGTAAGTCCGTGAGGATCGCGGGCGATGAGATGGACGAAGCCATCGTCCAGTACATCAAGAAGCACTACAACCTCCTGGTGGGAGAGCGGCGGTCGGAGGATCTGAAGATCCAGCTCGGGTCGGCCTACCCCATGGGGACGGATCGGCAGACCATGGAGGTGAAGGGACGCGACCTCATCGACGGGATCCCGAAGACCATCGTCATCACCGACGAGGAGGTGCGCGAAGCCCTCCGGGAGCCCATCATGACCATCGTGGAGACGGTCCGCACCTGTCTCGAGCGGACGCCGCCGGAGCTGGCGGCGGACATCGTGGACAAGGGGATCGTCCTCACGGGCGGCGGGGCGCTGCTCCGCGGCCTGGATCTCCTCCTCCGCCAGGAGACGAATCTTCCCATCACCGTCGCCGACGAACCCCTCTCCTGCGTGGCCCTCGGAACCGGCAAGGTGCTCGACGAACTGGATCTTCTCAAGAAGGTGGCGATCCCCGCCTAGTTTCGGCAGGACCCGCCCCGTGCGGGGGCGGGGGGCGCAAGGGTCGCGACTGGGGGCCGTCGGTGAGACATCGGAAGTATGCTGTCCTGGTGTCGGTGCTCCTGGTCTCTCTCCTGCTCCTGAGTCTGGGGACGCGGGGAGGGAGACTGGGGAGGCCGGGCGAGCTCCTCGCGTTCTTCATCACCCCCCTGCAGGCCACCCTGTCGAAGATCCAGAGCTCCGCCTTGGGTACCTGGTCCGCCTACCTCGACTGGAAGAACGCGCGGCGCGAGAACCAGGCGCTGCGGGAAGAGCTGGAGCGTCTCCGCATCCAGTCCCTCCAGGTGGAGGATACCGAGCGGGAGAATCTCCGGCTGCGCCGCCTCCTCGCCCTGCGGGATCGCCTGCCGCTCTCGACGCTGGCGGGAGAGGTCATCGCCAAGGTGTGGGGCGGCTGGGTCCGGTCGGTCACGGTGAACCGGGGCCGGAGCGACGGGATCGCGCGGCTCACGCCGGCCATCGTCCCCGAGGGCCTGCTGGGCCGGGTGGTGGAGGTCCGCGCCCGGGCCGCGGTGATCCAGCTCCTGAACGACCCCTCGTCCGCGGTCGCGGTGATGGTCCAACGTACCCGTACCGCCGGAGTGGCCGAGGGCGAGCCGGGAGGCGCGGTGCGCCTGAAGTTCATGGCCCGCGACGGCGGGGGCGCCCAGGTCGGTGACCTCATCGTGACCTCCGGGCTCGGCGGGGTCTTTCCCAAGGGGCTGCCCGTCGGCCGCGTGATCGCCGTGGAGGACAAGGGCTCGGCCCTCTTTCATTACGCGCGGCTCCACCCCGTGGCCGACTTCGCCCGGGTTGAGGAGGTGCTCCTCCTGACGGGAACGACGGGAGCGGACCTGCTTCCCCACTTTTCCTTCGAGCCGCTCGAGCCGGGAGCCTAGGGCCGTGCGCGTGTCCCTTGCCCTCATGCTGCTCGGCGGCGGCCTCGCCCACACGAGCGTGGCGCCCGCGCTCCGGCTCGGCGCCGTGGCTCCGGACATCCCGCTGATCCTCACCGTGCTCCTCGGGCTCAGACGGGGCCCGGAAGTCGGCTGCCTGTCGGGATTCGTCGTGGGGCTCCTCCAGGACGTGGCGGGGGGGGGCTTCGTCGGGGCCCAGGCCCTCACCAAGGCGCTGGCGGGCTTCGTCGCCGGGCTCATCGGAGAGCGGCTCCTGGTCGGGAACCCGCTGGTCCAGGTGCCCGGCCTCGTGCTCCTGACCCTGGCTGAGGGACTCGGGCGCTACTGGCTGCTCCAGCTGCTCCACTTCCCCGCCGCCTTCGGCGAGGTCATGCTCCACGTGGTCCTGCCGCAGGCCCTGTACAACGGCTTCCTCGGTGCGGCCGGCGTGCTCGCGGTCAGCGTGCTCGAGGCGTACCGGAGCGGCTCCCTGTGGCGCTGAGGAGATTCGGCGGCGGCGGCCCACGGCGAGACCCGTTCGCCCGCCGGCTGCTGTTCCTGACCGTCGGCATGCTGGCGGGCTTCCTCGTGCTGTTGGGACAACTCTGGTACCTCCAGGTGCTCGAGGGGGCACGTCTGCGAGACCTCTCGGAGAGAAATCGCATCCGGGTCAGGCCCGCGGCGGCGCCCCGCGGCATCCTGTTCGATCGCAACGGCCTCGCCCTGGTGGACAACCGCCCGGCGTTCACGCTGTCGCTGATCCCGCGCGAGATGGACAATCGCGACGCCGTGCTGGCCCGCCTCAGCGTGCTTCTCCGCATCCCGCTGGGCGAGCTCCAGGAATCGCTGGCGCGCGTGCCCCCCGACTCGTTCATGCCCGTGCGCATGCGCCGCGGGCTCACGATGGAGGAGGTCGCGAAGGTCGAGGAGTGGAAGCTCGAGCTCCCGGGGGTCGTCGTGGAGGTGGAGCCCCAGCGCGTGTACCCCAGCCCCCGGCTGGGGGCGCACCTGCTCGGCTACGTTCGCGAGGCGAGCGAAGAGCAGGTGCGGCAGGGGCGCCACCGGCGCGGCGACATGGCCGGGCAGAGTGGGCTGGAGCGGCTGCTGGACGAATACCTGCACGGGCGGGACGGCGGCGAGGAGATCGAGGTGGACGCCACCGGGCGGCCGGTGCGCGTCGTGCGACGCCAGGAGCCCCGTCCCGGCGCCCACGTCGTGACGACGCTGGACCGGCGCATCCAGGAAGTGGTCGAGCGCGCCATGGGGAATCACCCAGGCGCCGTCGTGGTGCTGGACGCCCGGAGCGGCGACATCCTCGCCCTGAGCTCGAGCCCCGCCTTCGAGCTGGATTACTTCACGGGCCCCCTCGGACGCGAGGCCTGGCTGCGCCTCGTCCGCGATCCGCAGGCCCCGCTCCTGAACCGCGCGATCCAGAGCCAGTACGCCCCCGGCTCGGTGTTCAAGATCGTCGTGGCCGCCGCGGCGCTCCAGGAGGCCACCATTACCCCGTTCGATCGCCTGCGCTGCGCGCCCACGTTCCAGCTGGGAAGGCGGACCTTCAAGAACTGGGACGACACGGACTGGGGAGAGCTGGACCTCTACCACGCCATGGTCCGCTCCTGCAACACGTACTTCTACCAGCTCGGCCTCAAGGTCGGGCTGGAGCCCATCGCCCTGTATGCCCGCGCCTTCGGCCTGGGGACGCCGACGGGGATCGCCCTGGCGGGGGAGAAGGCGGGGCTGGTCCCCGCGCCTCGCTCGCGGTCGAGGGCCGGCGACACCGTCAACGTCTCGATCGGCCAGGGGCCCCTCCTCGTCACGCCCCTTCAGGTGGCGCGGATGATGGGGGCCGTGGCGACCGGAGGGATTTTGTGGAAGCCTCGACTCGTTCAACGAGTCGAGGCCGCCGACGGCCGGCCCCTCTACTCGGAGCCCAGCCAGATGAACGGCTACGTGGATCTGTCGCCGGCCGTCTGGGCGTTCCTCCAGCGGAGCCTGTGGGGTGTCGTCAACGATGGCGGCACCGGCGCCGCGGCGCGGCTGCCGGGCCTCGACGTCGCCGGCAAGACGGGAACGGCGCAGCTCATCACCAACAGCGACGCCCGCCGGGGCCAGGACCACGCCTGGTTCGCCGGCTACGCGCCCGCCCAGGATCCTCAGGTTGTTGTCGTGGTGCTCGTCGAGCGGGGCGGCCGCGGCGGGCAGGCGGCGGCGCCCATCGCGCGGCAGATCCTACAGGGGATCTTCCTGGAACGGGTCGCCGCCGCCGCCCTGGGGGGATGATGTTCAAGGTCGATCGGCGCCTCCTCCAGAACGTGGACTGGCTCCTCCTGGCGACGGCGCTGGCGCTCGTGGCGCTGAGCCTCGTGACGCTCTGGAGCCTCTCGCCCGGCCGGCACGGGAGCGGGGTCGTCTGGCGCCAGCTCTCCTGGCTGGGGCTCGGGCTCCTCGCGCTCGTGGCGGTGGCCGGCGTGGACTATCGAACCCTGGCCCGCATGTCCCCGGCCTTTTACGTGGCCGGCCTCGCCCTCCTGCTGTCGCTGTACGTCTTCGGCCGCACCGTGTCCGGCGCGCGCCGCTGGCTCCCGCTGGGGCCCGTCACCCTCCAGCCCGCCGAACTGTTCAAGCTGATCTTCATCGTCACGCTCGCCTGGGCGCTGACCGCCCGGTGGGCCAACCCCCGCGCGCGCGCCACGCTGGCCGCGGCGCTGGGCCTCCTCGTCGTGCCGTTCGTCTTGGTGGTCCGGCAGCCCGATCTGGGCACGGCTCTCGTCCTGCTCCCGGTCTTCTTCGCGCTCCTCTTCGGGGCCGGCGTGCGGCTCCGGGAGCTCGGATGGCTCGGGCTGGTCGGGCTCGCGGGCACGCCGCTGGCCTGGCTCATGCTCCGGGATTACCAGCGGGAGCGACTGCTCGTCTTCCTGGATCCCTTCAGGGATCCGCTGGGCAGCGCCTACAACGTGATCCAGTCCAAGATTGCGATCGGTTCGGGACAGCTCCTGGGGAAGGGGATCGCCGGCGCCACTCAGAGCCGACTGGCGTTCCTGCCGGAGCGTCACACCGACTTTATCTTTGCCGTGTTCGCCGAGATGTGGGGGTTCGTGGGCGCCCTGCTGCTGCTGGTCGTCTACGCGTTCCTGATCCTCCGAGGGTTCGAGATCGCCGGCGCCGCGCGCGAGCCGCTCGGGCGGCTCCTGGCGCTGGGCGTCACCGCCCTCCTGGGGGCCCAGACCCTCATCAACATGGGCATGGTGATGGGACTCCTCCCCATCGTGGGGATCCCGCTGCCCCTCATGAGCTACGGGGGCTCCTCCCTGGTGGTCACGCTCATGGCCCTCGGCCTCCTCCTCTCGGTGCGGATGCGCCAGTCGCTATGAGGTGTGGCCGTGGGTAAGCGCATCGTGGTCAACGTGGGGGTGACCGAGACTCGCGTCGCCGTCCAGGACGGCACCCTGCTCACCGAACTGCACGTCGAGCGGCGCCGCCAGCGCTCCATCGTCGGCAACATCTACAAGGGCGCCGTCACCAACGTGCTGCCCGGCATGCAGGCGGCTTTCGTGGACGTGGGGCTCCCCAAGGACGCGTTCCTCTTCGCGGGGGACTACACCGCCAACCTGGGCGATTACGAGCGGCTCATGCTCGCGGAGAGCGATGAGGAGGAGATCGAGATCGAAGAGGTCGAGCGCCGCGAGACGTCGCTCCCCATCGAAGACCTCCTCCGCAAGGGGCAGGAGGTGCTGGTCCAGGTTTCCAAGGAGTCCCTGGGGACCAAGGGGGCGCGGATCACCTCGTTCATCTCCCTCCCCGGCCGGTATCTGGTGTTCATGCCACAGGCGCAGCACGTCGGTGTCTCCAGGCGGATCAAGGACGACCGGGAGCGGGAGCGGCTGCGCCAAGCGGTGCGGGGGTTGCGGCCTCCGGCGGGCGGATTCATCGTCAGGACCGTGGCCGAGGGAAAGGGCGAGGAGGAGTTCGCCTCGGACATCCAGTTCCTGCTCCGCCTCTGGGAGCAGGTGCAGGCGCGGCACGCGCAGGCCTCCGCGCCCTCGCTCCTCCACGAGGAGGGAGACCTGATCTTCCGGGTCGTGCGCGACCTCTTCTCCCCGGAGGTGGAGGAGCTCCTTGCGGACACCTCCGCCGCCTACCAGAAATGCATGGAGTACACCTCCTCCTTGGTGCCCGCCCAGGCCTCCCGGGTAAAGCTCTACGAGGGGCGGGCGCCCGTCTTCGAGGCCACGGGCATCGAGAAGGAGATCGAGAAGGCGCTCCGCCGGCGGGTGTGGCTCAAGTCGGGCGGCTACATCGTCATCGACCGTACCGAAGCCCTCGTGGCCATCGACGTGAACACCGGCAAGTACGTAGGCAAGCGCGACTTCGAGCAGACGGTGCTCAAGATCAACCTGGAGGCAGTGGGCGAAGCGGTGCGCCAGATCCGTCTCCGCGATCTGGGCGGGATCATCATCATCGACTTCATCGACATGGAGCGGGGAGAGCACCGCCAGCAGGTCTTCCACGCCCTCAAGAAGGCGCTGGCGGAGGACAAGGCGCGCACCAACGTCCTCGAGATCTCGGAGCTGGGGCTGGTGGAGATGACCCGCAAGCGCGTGCGGCAGGATCTGCAGTCCCTGTTCTGCACGCCCTGCCCGACCTGCAAGGGGAGCGGGGTGGTGAAGTCGGACCTGACCGTCGCCGCCGAGATCTTCCGCAAGGTTCAGGCCGCCGCGGCGGACCTGGGCGGGCAGGAGATCCTGATCCGCGTCAACCCGGAGATGGCCCAGCACCTCGAGGCCGAGGAGCGGGAGGGACTGGAGCTCCTCCAGGAGGCCGTGCAGCGGAAGCTCACCCTCCAGCCGGTGGCCACGTTCGACCGCGAGGAGTACGAGATCATCGCCCGGTGAAGAAAACGCCGCCGTCGAGGGTGAGCCGGGGGAAGGTGCTGGAGCAGCTCAAGCTGGCGGCTCGGCAGGGCGACCGCGCCGCTCTCGCGCTCGCCCTGGACCAACTGCGGACGCTGGCCTACTCGCCCCGCTACTGGGAGAAGTACCTCCAGCTCCTGAGCCATCCCCTGGCGCGGCTGGTGGATCTCCTCGTGATCAAGCAGGGGGAGAAGATCGCGCGCCAGAAGGGGTGGGTCCGGCCCAAGGGCCGGCCGGCGTCGGGGCGAAGGCGCAAGGCGGGCAGGACGCCCCCGAAGGCGAAGCCGAGAGGCCGGCGGCACGCCGCCGCCGGGGAGGCTCAGCCCTCGCTCTTCCCTGAGCTATACTGAATCTCGCGCCCTCTGGACAGCCTCTCAACGACAGGGGGATACTGAAGGCCATGGAGCAGGACAAACTCACGCTTCCCGTCAAGGGGATGCACTGCGCCGCCTGCGTGGGCAAGGTGGAAGCGGCCCTGGCGGGGGTGCCGGGCGTCGTCCAGGCCAGCGTGAATCTCGCCACCGAGAGGGCGACGGTGAGGCTCGAGCCCGGACGGGTGACGGTGGCCGACCTCAGGACGGCCGTCAGAGCCGCGGGGTACGAGATCCCCGAGGTGATCCCGACCGGGGCGGAGGCGCCGGATCGCGAACGCGCGGAGCGAGAGCGGGAGGACCGGCTCCTCCGCCTGAAATTCCTCATCGGCGCCGCGCTCACGCTCCCCGTCCTGCTGGGGAGCTTCCCCCAGCTCTTCCCATGGATGCCGGCCGTCTTCCGGTCCCCCTGGGCGCAGCTCGTCCTCACCACGCCGGTGCAGTTCTGGGTCGGGCTGCATTTTCATGTCGGGTTCTGGAACGACGTGCGCCACCGTTCGGCGAGCATGAGCAGCCTGGTCTCGATCGGGACGAACGCCGCCTACTTCTTCAGCGTGGCGGTGACGTTCTGGCCCCACACCTTCATCCGGCTCGGGGCGATGACGTACTACGACACGGCGGGGGTGCTGATGACGCTGATCGTGTTGGGGCGTTGGCTGGAGGCTCGCGCCCGCGGCAGGACGTCGGAGGCGATCCGCCGGCTGGTGGCGCTGGCGCCGAGCACCGCGCGCGTGATCCGCGGCAGCGCCGAGCTGGACGTCCCCGTGGCCGAGGTCGTGGTGGGCGACCTGATCCGCGTGCGTCCTGGCGAGCGGATCGCGGTGGACGGCGAGGTCGCCGACGGCGCCTCGGCCGTGGACGAGTCCATGCTGACGGGAGAGAGCCTCCCCGTCGAGAAACAGCCGGGGTCCCGCGTCATCGGCGGCACGGTGAACCGGACGGGGAGCTTCGCCTTCCGTGCGACGCGCGTCGGCAAGGAAACCGTCCTGGCCCGGATCATCCGTCTCGTGGAAGAGGCCCAGGGCTCGAAGGCCCCGATCCAGCGGCTGGCGGATCGGGTGTCGGCGGTCTTCGTGCCGATCGTGCTCGTCGTGTCGGCGGTGACCTTCGCGGTCTGGTGGCTCTGGGGGCCGCCGCCCGCCTTTCTCTTCGCGTTGACCAACTTCGTGGCGGTCCTCGTGATCGCCTGCCCGTGCGCCATGGGACTGGCCACGCCCACGGCGATCATGGTGGGCACGGGCAAGGGCGCCGAGCACGGGGTCCTCATCAAGAGCGCCGCGGCGCTGGAGCTGCTGCACAAGGCCCGGACCGTGGTGCTCGACAAGACCGGCACCCTGACCATCGGCCGGCCGGTCGTCACGGACGTCGTGCCGACCGCGGGCATGACGGCTGATGATCTCCTGGCCCTGGCCGCCGCCGCCGAGCAGGGGTCCGAACACCCCCTCGGAGAGGCCATCGTCGCGCGCGCCAAGGAGCGGGGGCTCGGGCTGCCGGCCGTCAGCGATTTCAGGGCGGTTCCCGGCCACGGCATCGAAGCGCGGGTGGGAGGGCAGCGGCTGCGGCTGGGCAACGCGCGGCTCATGGCGGACCGCGGAGTCCGGCTCGGCGTGCTCGAGGCGGCGCAGCGGCGGCTGACGGAGGAGGGAAAGACCGCGATGTACGTCGCGCTGGACGGGACGGCCACCGGCCTCATCGCGGTGGCGGACGTCCTGAAGCCGGAGGCTCGCCAGACCGTGACCGCGCTCCACGAGATGGGCATCGAGGTGGCCATGCTGACGGGTGACAACCGTGTGACGGGCGAGGCGATCGCCCGGCAGGTGGGGATCGACCGGGTGCTGGCGGAGGTGCTGCCGGAGGACAAGGCGCGGGAGATCAAGCGGCTCCAGGAGGAGGGGCGGCTCGTCGCCATGGTGGGCGACGGCATCAACGATGCGCCGGCGCTGGCCCAGGCCGACGTGGGGATCGCCATGGGCTCGGGAACCGACGTCGCCATGGAGGCGGCGGACGTCACGCTGATGCGGGGCGACCTGCGCGGCCTCGTCACGGCGCTCCAGCTCTCTCGCCGGACGATCCGGATCATCCGCGAGAACCTCGGGTGGGCGTTCGGGTACAACGTGATCCTGATCCCGGTGGCGGCCGGGGTGCTCTACCCGCTCTGGGGGATCCTGCTGTCGCCGATGCTGGCCGGAGCGGCGATGGCGTTCTCGTCGGTGTCGGTGGTGACCAACAGCCTGAGGCTCAAGCGCTTCCGGCCGGCGCTGCGCGCGGAGGTGAGTTCGGTGGCGACGGATCCGATCTGCAAGATGCAGGTGGACCCGGCCAAGGCGGCCGGCTCGTCCGTCTACAAGGGGCAGACGTACTACTTCTGCGCGGTCTCCTGCAAGGAGACCTTCGACAAGGCTCCCGAGAAGTACGCGAAATGAGCCGCGTGGGCTCGCCGCATCTCGAGCGGCGGGACCGCTACGAACGGGCAATGGAGGGGTGGGTGGACAACACCCACGCCGACGCCTTCACCCTCACCGCCCGGATCCGCGACGACGATCTCGGCGCGGAGGTGGCGGCGGTGGCGACGCCCTCGCCGGGCTACGAGATCAGGGAGGCGCGGGCTCGCGTCTTCTCCGGCGCCGCCGACCCGCGGATCGTGAGTGGCTTCGGGGCGCTGGCGGGCGCGCGGATGGTCGGCGGCTTCACGCGGCGGCTCGCCGAGCTGACCGGTGGCCGTCCCGGCGGCCAGCACTTCATCGACGCGGCCATCGAGATCGCCCGGCTCGCCCGCCAGGCGACCAAGCTCCCGCCGGAGCGCGCGAGGACGGCCGAGGGCGGCGACGCGCGGGCCTGCTGGCAGCTGGACACGACGGGCTGGGTGGACCTGCCCGATTCGTGCTTCACCTACAGCGATGCGGGGAGGGCGCTCCTGGCGACCCGCGCCGTGACGACCTCCATGGGGCCCGCGCTCTACTGCCCGCCTCCGGGGGCGCGCGTCTTCAGCCGCAAGAAGGTGGCCCGTCTCGAGAAGAGCGGGAGCCGGCTCCTGCTGTACCACTCCATGTTCGATGAGGCCCACGGCTTCGAGGTGCGGTACGAGATCGATCTGAACGCTGGAGTCATTGTCAGCGCGGAGTCCGAGACCCCGCGTCTGCCCTACAGGGGGATCTGCGACGAGCCCCAGAAGAAGATCGCTGCGCTGGTGGGCCAGCCCGTTGACCGCGAGCTCAAGAAGCGTATCCAGGCGCTGATCGGCGGCTCGGCGGGCTGCGCCCAGCTCTACGACCTCACCGCCGACCTCCTGAAGCTCCTGAGTTTCGACTGACCGATCCCGGCCCGCGGGTCCTGTCCCGTCGGGCAGCCCCACGGTGCTCCCTTCCGCGAGCGCCGCGAGTTCTTCATCGCCACGGGCTCGCGTTGTCTCGTCAACGGCTGAGAGGCGGTCCGTTCCGCGCCGCGGGGCTCCCCGCCCGCCGTGCCACCCGCGGGGCCGGGTTCAGGTCATCGGCAGGTAGGTTTCGAGCAACTTCGCGTCCGTGAAGTCGGGGAGCGCGAGGCTCTCGGGCGCCGCGCCTTCGAAGGCGTCCCGGGGAGCCAACCCCACCAATTCGCTCCGTCTCACCCGAATTCCGCGCCGCGTCGCCTCGCTCCTCACCCGCTCGAAGACCCGCGGCAGGGACGTCCTCCGGTAGTCGAGGAGATTCAGCGACACCTGGACGATCCCGTGCCGCGCTAGCGGCACGCCCATGGCCTGGACCGCGGGCAGACCTCCCGAGGACGGGCGGATGGCGCGTGCGATGGCGCGGGCCGCCTCGAGGTCATTCGAGTCGAGCCAGACGTTGAAGGCCACGAGGATCTCGCGGGCGCCCACGGCCGTCGCCCCGCTCCGGGGATTGAAGCGGGCCGGCCCCGCGTCGGGCTTCCAAGCCGGATCGGCGAGCCTCCGCGCCAGGCCTTCGTATTCGCCGCGCCGAATCCAGGGAAGGCTTCTCCGTTCGGGTGAGAGGGCCGCCTCGGCGTAGAAGAAGATCGGCAACTCGAACCGCGCTCCAAGCGTCCGCCCCGCGCGGTGGGCGATCGCGATCGCCTCCGCCATCGCCATCTCGCGGAGCGGAACCAACGGGAGCACGTCCAGGGCGCCGATCCGGGGATGGATTCCGCGGTGGGTTCTCATGTCGATGGCGCGCAGCGCGACCTCTGCCAGCGCGCCCACCGCGGCCTCGACGGCGGCGGGGGCGCCGAGGAACGTGAAGACCGAGCGGTGATGGTCCGGATCCGAATGGATGTCGGCGAGCCGGACTCCCGCCACCGACCGGGTGGCGTCCGCCAGCGCGTCGATCACGCGCCGGTCCCGCCCTTCGCTCACGTTGGGCACGCACTCGAGGATTGAAAGCGCCACCGCGCCTCCCTTGTTCGCTCGCTGACGATGTGCCGGGTGGGGCTGTCTGGTTCCAGGACAGTCGCCAGGCCCGATTGTACCGCCGTCGGCCGGAATTCCTTTGTCGATTCGCGATGTTGGCTCAGATCCGCGGCTGGCAGCGAGGTTGCTTCTCCCCTCATGGGCGGTCAAGCCCGGGGGAAGGCCACGATGACGCCAGCAGGGGAAGGAGCCATGAAGAAATCACGGAAGAACTCACGCCCGCTGATGTTCGCGGCTTCCTCGATCTGGGTCGCCCTGATCCTCGTCTTCTTCGTGTTTCGTGGTGGAGGGACCACGCCCATCGAGCCGCGTGACGCGCCCGCCGTCCCGAACCTCGTGCAGCAGGCAGATGAGCTGGCGGCCCTGGGCGAGTACGGGGCTGCCGCCGAAAGGTACCGGGCGGCTGTCGACCGGGATCCGGACGACGTTTCCCTTCGCTTCGCCCTGGGCACCGCGCTCTCGCATGTGGGCCGACAGGAGGAGACCATCGAGCAGTTCCGGTGGGTGATGACCCGGGGCGCCCCGGGCTCGCCGGAGGTTGAGGCCGCGCGCCGTTGGCTCACGAATGCGGGCGTGCTGGCCAGGGAGGTGAGCTTTGCCCCTCCCGCGGGCCCCGACGAAGAGGCGTCTCCGCAGGCCGCCCCCCCGGTCCCCCCCGCTCGGGAAGGCTCCGTTGCCGTCGGCACGGTGAAGGGACGGACGGAGCTCCGGGGCGGGCCCCGGGAGGTCCACCTGGTCCTCGGGAGCATGGACGACGCGAAGAAGGACATGGCATTCACGAAGACCGTGAAGCTGGGAGAGGCCTTTCAGTTCGACAATGTTCCCCCCGGCACCTACCGGCTGACCGTCGAGGACACGGAGAACGACACGTGGCTCTGGGATCTCGAGGTCACCGTGGCCCCTGGGAAGGACACGGTCCTCAACCTCGGCAACGCCTGATCCGGATGGTTTCCCCCCGGGGGATTCCCCTCCGCCTGCGTCCGGCGATGATTACCCGGTCGGCCGTACAAGTCGACTCAGCCTCCGCGACCGATAAGGAGATCGTCCGATGAGGTCACGCCTCCGGGCCGTTCGAGACGATAAGGGAGTGGCCCTGCCGCTGGCCCTCTTCGCCCTCCTGATGCTCACCGGTCTGCTCGTGGCCTTCCTGACGATGTCGGGAATGGAGCCGTCGATCGCCGCCAACCTCACTGATGTCGTGCGTGCCCGGTACATGGCTGAAGCCGGCGTCGAGTGGGCATTCGATCAGCTGGTCCTGAATACGGACTGGAGTGGCGCCCTGGCCACGAACGGCGGGGTCATGGCGAGCGGCCAGACGCTTCCCGGCTTCACCCCCGGGTTCGGAACCTATGCGGCCCAGATCCGCAACGACAACCAGAGCGGCGACCCCACGCTGACCGGCGTGCCGCTCGACGGGGGCGTCCCCGGGGGGAACCCGATGACGGACACCAATGGCGCCGTTATCCTCACCGCCTCCGGGACGTATCGCGGAGTGACACGTCAGATCCAGGTGGTCGTGCGGCGCGTGCCGATCCCGCCGTTCGGGGGCGCGTACACGATGCCCGGGGTCCAGGGGGACTGGCTCGCCTCCAACACCAGCTTCAACATCGACGGCCGCGACTACCTGTGCGCCACCAACTGCACCAACGCGGACTTCGCCCAGCGGACCTACGGGCTCAATCCGAACCAGTCGAAGATGAAGTACGGCATCGCGGTCCAGCCCGGAATCCAGCAGAACTCCAACCCGAAGATTAGCTACGAGGCGAGGGTGGAGCAGGGGCTGAATTCCGCCACCAAGCGGAGCAACGTCGTCGGCAAGGACCAGACCAACCCGGGCTCGACGACGACCGGGTACAACACCGTCGCTCCCGACAGCGGCGTGGACCCGGCCGTGATGCAGAGCTTCCTGAACGCGCTGGCCGCGTTCTCCCAGACCACGGTTCTGCAGAGTACGATGGCCTGCCCGATGGTCCTGACGGGAAATTCGAGCGCCCCCTACACCAACACGCCGACCCTCACGAACGGGTGCGGGGTCAACCAGGTGATGGATCTGGGGAGCCGGCAGAACCCCAAGCTCGTGTATTTCCGGGGCGAGCTGGACCCCACCTCGACGTTCACGGGGCTCAGGCTGCGGAACAACATCCAGGGCTCGGGGATCCTCGTCGTCGAGGATGGCGACCTCAGGACCGTCGGCAACCTCCGCTGGGATGGGATCGTTATCGTCACCGGCCGCTACGTCTCGTCGATCTTCGATACGGGAAGTAACACGACGATCTTGGGCGCCACCGTCTCCAACGAAACGGTCTGGAACGAGGGCGGCAACCAGAACCAGACCCCGTACTACGACGGGTGGTTCGGTGCCAGCTCGGTGAACCTCCGCTACAGCCATGAGGCCATCGACCTGGTGCAGCGGAGGCTCCTCTTCAGGATGTCCACCTGGCGAGAGCTGTAGACCCCACTGTCCGCGGGCTGACGATGTCCTTTGGGAGTGTATCCCGGAGCGACACCCCCTCCCCGGGATTGGGCGGTCAGGCGCCGAATTCCGTTTAAAGGTCAATAAGCTGAGGGTCATTTGTGGGTGGCAGCAAAGTTGCTCCTGGACCTAAGCCAGGGAGCATATCCATGAGACCCAAGAGAGATCAACGCGGCGTCGCCTTCCCGCTGGCGCTCTTCGCGCTGGTGATGCTGACGGGGCTGTTGCTGGTCTTCCTGACCATGGGAGGCATGGAGACGAGCGTTGCGACCAACCTGGACGACGTGACCCGGGCGCGCTACGTGGCGGAGTCGGGCCTCGAGTGGGGCTTCGACCAGCTGGTGCTCGCGGCAGCCCTGCCGAATGGCTGGAACAACGCCCTCTCGACGAACAACGGCCAGATGGCGACCGGCATGCCGCTGCCGAGCCTCGGGCCCGCGTCCGGGACCTTCTCCGTCACCGTCAGGAACGACAACCTGCCCAACGACAATCTGCTGACCGGGCAGCCCGTGGATCCGGGCGGCGCCACCAACGACACGAACCGGGTGGTCATCCTCACCGCGCTGGGCCTGCACAACGGCGCGACCCGCCAGCTCCAGCAGGTCGTCTCCCATCCCGACCTGACCCTGCCCGGGGGCGTGAACCTGCCCGGGCTGGGGACCAATACCAGCTTCTCCGGCAACGCCTTCACCATCACCGGCAACGACACGAACCTCGACGGTTCGGCGGGGGCCGGCATCGCGGGGATCTGTCCCGCGACGGTCTGGGGGATCGGCGTCCCCGACGTCCCGACTGAGACCGTCGTCCAGGCGAGCCTGAGCAACCAGCAGAAGGACAACGTCACGGGCAAGCCGCAGAACGCGGGCCCGGGGATCGGCGACAACACGATCACCCCGGACCCCACGCTCACCCCGACCCAGATCGCCAAATTCGTCGGTGCGCTCAGACCGTACGCCGACATCTCGCTGCAGGCCAGCGCGGCGAACCGCCTCGACTACCAGAACATCGGGAACACGTGCGGGGCGAACCTGAACGACCCCAACTGCTGGGGAACCGCGGCCAACCCGAAGATCGTGTACGTCAGGGGATCGGTGGACCCGGCCCAGGCCTTCTACGCGATGAGCATCAGCGGCACGTCCACGGGTGCCGGGATCCTGATCCTCGAGGACGGAGACCTCAACGTCACGGGCAACTTCCGCTGGGAAGGGCTGATCATCGTCACCGGCCAGTACGTGGGCCTCCGATATGGCGGCGGCGGCAACCAGACCATGTACGGCGGGCTGATTGTCAACGAGACCGCCAGCGTCAACTCCGAGGTGGAGGTCGACGCGATGGGCAACGCCAAGATTCTGTACAGCTGTCAGGCGCTCCAGAACGTCCGGAACATGCGCCGGCTGTTCCGCGCCAATAGCTGGAGGGAGCTCTAACCATGTTCAGATCACGGTTCGTCATGTTCTCGGCTTCGTCGCTCTGGATCGCCCTGATCCTGGTGGTCTCCGTGTTCCGCGGAGGGGACGCCGTCCCGCTGGAACCGCGTCTGGCGCCGCCGAGCCTTGACCCCGCCGGGCAGGCGGCGTCCCTCGCCGATCTGGGCGACTACGAGGGCGCGCGGCGGCTCTACCAGGAGGCGCTCCGCGCGGCGCCGGAGGACGTGTCCCTCTGGTATGCCCTGGGGGTAGCGCTGAGCCACCTGAATCAGCGCACGGAAACGGAGGAGGCGTTCCAGTACGTGGTGAACCAGGGGAGGCCGGATTCCGGAGAAGTAAAGCAGGCCCGCCAGTGGCTCGTCAGCGCCGGCGTCCTCGCCCCGCCGGTGGTGTTCACCGCGGCCGCTGAGACCGCCGAGGCGGTGGAGGCCACGGCGAGCCTGAAGGGGAAGGTCACCTGGGCGGCGCCGGAGGGGGGCCGGTCGTCTCCGAAGGCCCGAATCCTCGTCCACGGCGTCAGCGGGCCGGCCGAAGGCAAGCGGTTCATCAAGCGGGTCCCCCTGGGCCAGAGCTATCGATTCGAGCGCCTGCCGGCGGGCTCGTACCGTCTGATCGGCGTGGTCCGGGGCCAGCACCTCTGGGACCTGACGGTGGACGTGGCGGAAGACAAGGAAGTCGTCCTGGACCTCTCCCAGGACAACGGCAGCAACCCCACGGTCGCGCTGAACCAGTAACGTCCGCGCCCGGGCGGGGCGGGCACCCCGGGCTGTCGCCGCCCCCGCCCCTCGCCTTGCTCTGCTCTCGGGCCCACTCTATACTGAGTGGGCCATGCGGCATCTTCCCGTCGGGAAACTCCGCGCCGAGACACTGCAAACACTCTTCGACAAGTACGCCCGTCTCGACGACAGGGTCCTGATCGGCCCTCGCATCGGTGAGGACGCGGCGGTCATCGAGATGGGCGACCGCTTTCTCCTCGCCACCACCGATCCCATCACCTTCGCCACCGACGAGATCGGCTGGTACGCGCTCCAGGTCAACGCCAACGATCTGGCCGTTCGCGGCGCCAAGCCGCGCTGGTTCCTCGCCACGCTCCTCCTCCCCGAGGGCGCGACGACGGACGCGTCGGTCGAGCACGTCTTCTCCCAGGTCGGCCGGGCGTGCGAGGAGCTGGAGGTGTCGCTCGTCGGCGGTCACACCGAGGTGACCCATGGCCTCGGACGGCCCATCGTGGTGGGGACCATGCTCGGCGAGGTGGCCAAGGATCGGCTGGTCACCAGCGCCGGCGCCCGCCCGGGTGACATGGTCCTGCTGACCAAGGGAATCCCGCTGGAGGGCGCGGCGATCATCGCCCGGGAGCGGGCGAAGGACCTCGCCGCGCGCGGAGTGCCGTCCACCCTCCTCGAGCGGGCCAAGGACTTCCTCCATCACCCCGGGATCAGCGTCGTGCCGGAGGCGATGCTGGCCTCCGAGCTGGGGGCGGTGCACGCCATGCACGACCCCACCGAGGGCGGGCTCGCGACCGCGCTCTGGGAGCTCGCCGAGGCCTCGGGAGTCGGCCTCCGGATCGAGCGCGAGCGCATCCCGATTCTCCCCGAGGGCGAGCGCCTCTGCCGCGAGTTCGGCTTGGACCCGCTGGGCACCATCGCGTCGGGGTCGCTCCTGCTCACGCTGGCCGCCGCCGATGCGGCGCGCGTGCTCCACGCCTGCGCGCGCGAGGGGATCGACTGCGCCTTCATTGGCCAGGTCGTCCCGCGGGAGGCGGGGCTCACGCTGGTCGAGGGCGGCCGGCCGAGACCGCTGCCGACGTTCCCCCAGGACGAGATCACCAAGCTCTTCGCGGAGCCCTGATTGCCCCAGATCGGCTACGCGCACCGGCCGGTGGCCCTCGGGCGGAACGGGATGGTCGCTTCGGCCCACTCGCTGGCGACGCTCGCCGGCATCGAAGCCCTCAAGGCCGGGGGCACCGCCGCCGACGCCGCCGTGGCGGTCAACGCCGTGCTCGCGGTGACCCAGCCCTACTGCTGCGGCGTGGGCGGCGATTTCTTCTGCCTCTACTACGATGCCGCCTCCCGGCGCGTCCACTTCCTGAACGGGGCGGGACGCTCGGGCTCCCGGGCGACGCTGGACGAGCTCGGCCGCCGCAACCTCCGCCAGGTGCCGCGGAGCGGGCCGGCGTCCGTCTCGGTGCCGGGCTGCGTGCGGGCGTGGGGGATGCTGCTGGAGCGGTTCGGGACCCGGCCGCTCGGCGACCTGCTGGCCCCGGCCATCCACTACGCCGAGGCCGGCTTTCCGAGCACGCCCCTGGTGAGCCAGGCGACGGCGGAGCGACTCCCGGTCATCGAGGACGCCGAGTGGCGGCGAATCTTCGTTCCGGACGGTCGGGTTCCGGCGACGGGAGAACTGCTGAGCCAGCCGGACCTGGCCCTCACGCTCAGGGCATTGGGAGAGGATGGCCCCGACCTGTTCTACGGGGGGACAATCGCCAAGGCGATCGCCGCGCGGCTTGAGGCCGAGGGCTTCGTGACGGGGGAGGACCTGGCGGCCCACGCAGGCCACTGGGGGGAACCCCTGGCGGTCGATTACCGCGGCTTCACGGTGTACCAGACGCCGCCACCGACCCAGGGGCTGGCCGCGCTCCTGGCCCTCAACCTCCTGGAGGGGTTCGATGTCGGGCGGCTCGCATTCGATTCGGCCGAGCACCTGCACCTGCTGGTGGAAATGATCAAGCTCGCCTACGCCGACCGCGATCGCTGGATCGCGGACCCGAGCCAGTCGCGCGTGCCGGTGGCGGGGCTGCTCGCCAAGGACTACGCCCGGGAGCGCCGGAAGGCCTTCGATCCCAAGAAGGCCCAAACCTTCGCTGCGGGCGGTCCGTCGGGGGACACGACCGGCTTCGTCATCGCCGACCGCCATGGGAACATGATCAGCGTCATCCAGAGCCTCTACGCGTCCTTCGGCTCGGGGGTGGTGCCCGAAGGGACGGGCGTCGTCCTCCACAGCCGGGGGGCGTACTTCAACACCGATCCGGCTCATCCCAACTGCGTGGGGCCCCGCAAGTGGCCGTTTCACACCCTGATCGCCTCCATCGTGACGCGCGACGGGCGGCCCGTGCTGGGGTTCTCGACCCGGGGCGCCGACGGCCAGGCCCAGTTTCACATCCAGGTGGTGACGAACGTCCTGGACTTCGGCATGGAGATCCAGGAGGCCATCGAGCGCCCGCGCTTTCTGATGGGCCGCTTCATGCTCGGCCAAGCGCAGGAGGTCCTGAAGGTCGAGGGCCGGGTGGGCCGCCGCGTCCTCGGCGGGCTCCGGCGCCGCGGCCATCGGGTCGAGGCCGTCGGCGAGTTCTACGACCAGATGGGGCACGCCCAGGGGATCGTCGTCCGCGACGGGACGCTCATCGGCGGGGCGGATCCGCGGGGCGACGGAATCGCCCTGGGGTACTGATGGGGCGCCGGGTCGCGATCGCCTGGCTCGGATTCGCGCTCGCCCTCTCCCTGGGCGTTCCATCGGCTGTTGTCGCCGCTGACTGGGGGGGCATCTCGCCAGGTTCGAGCACGCAGAACGCCGTGCGCGAGCGGTACGGCGCGCCGTCGAGGGAGACGCGGCAGAAGCTGGAAACGTACGACACGGTCCAGTGGGTCTACGAGGGGGCCCGCGCGCCCGCCGGGATGAAGCGGATGATCGTCGAGTTCGGCCTCCTCACGGCCGGAGGATACCGCCCGAATCTGGTGCGCTCCTTCACCCTGGAGCCGAAGCCCCACATCTTCGACTACGTGGCGGTCGTGAAGGGCTGGGGAATTCCCGACAGGATCGGGGAACAAGGGGGGCGGAAAGTCTACTTCTATCAGGTCGGCCTCCTCGTGTACTTCGACGAGAGCGGAGACGACACGACCTCCATGGTCTTCTCTCCCCCCCAGGCCGAGCCGCAACGCACGCCCGCGGCCAAGTGATGGGCGCCCCGGATCCGGTCGATCAGCTGCTCGCCCTCGACCTCGCCGCCCGCGGCATCGCCGGATTTTGCCGGCCGGGAGGCGCCCGGGCCGCCGCGCGCTCGCTGGCGCGGGGCCGGGGGGTGATCCTGACGACGGGGTTCGCGGTGGGGCCGGGGATGGCGGAGACCGACGGCCCACCGGGCGCGGCGGTGCTCGGTCGCGCCCTGAGGCTCCTCGGGAAGCGGGTAGCCTACGTCACCGACGACGTTGCGGCGCCCCTCATGGAGGCGGCGCTCAAGGCCCTCGGCGAGCCCGTGGAGCTCGTCGCGCTCCCCCATACCGAGGCGGTGGACAGCGCGCGCCATCGGGTCGGCGGCATCCGGCCATCGCACCTCGTGGCGATCGAGCGCCCCGGGCGTGCGGCGGACGGCCGCTACTGGAACGCGCGCGGCGAGTCCGTCGGGGCCTGGAACGGGCCGCTCGACGCGCTCTTCCTGAGGCCGCCGCGCGGGCTCACCACGATCGGCATCGGCGACGGCGGCAACGAGATCGGGATGGGGAACGTGCGTGCCCGCCTCCTCCGGCAGGGGCCGCTGGCCCGGAAGATCGCCTCCGTGGTGCGCGTCGATCACCTCGTCGTGGCCGGGGTCTCCAACTGGGGGGCCTACGGCGTGGCGGCGCACCTCTCCATTCCGGCGAAGCAGGTGCTGCTCCACACGGCGGAGGAGGAGCGCAAACTGGTGACCGCCTGCGTCGAGGCCGGAGGGGTGGACGGCATCACGCGGCGCCGGGTCCCCACGGTGGACGGCCTGCCGCTCGAGACCCACATGGCCGTGGTCGAGCTCCTGCGGACGCTCGTGGAGGGACGGATCAGAGGAGGCTCACGCTCATGACGCGATTGCTCGAGGCCTATCGCGCAGCCCACCCGAAGTCGCTGGCGCTCTGGGAGCGCGCCGCGCGGACGATCCCGGGCGGGGTGACGCACGACATCCGCCACCTGCGGCCCTTCCCCGTGTACGTCGAGCGGGCCCAGGGCGCGCTCAAGTGGGACGTGGACGGCCACGAGTGCGTGGATTACTGGATGGGCCACGGCGCGCTGATCCTGGGGCACTGCCACCCGAGCGTCGTGGGCGCGATCCAGGCGCAGGCCGCGCGGGGGACCCACCTCGGCGCCTGCCACGAGCTCGAGGTGCGCTGGGCCGAGTGGGTCGCGCAGCTCCTGCCCTCGGCCGAGCTGGTGCGCTTCACGATGTCGGGCACCGAGGCGACCCATCTGGCGATCCGGCTGGCGCGCGCGCACACGGGGCGGACGCGGGTGGTGAAGCTCCACGGCCACTTCCACGGCTGGCACGACGGCGTGGTGGCGGGCGTCAACCCGCCCTTCGAGGTGCCGCTCTCCGCCGGCGTGCCGGGGGCCACGCTCGACCAGGTGCTCCTCTGCCCGCCCAACGACATCAAGGCCGTGACGGGCCTCCTGGAGCGGGGCGACGTCGCCGCGGTCATCCTGGAGCCGGCGGGCGGCCAGGCGGGGACGACGCCGGCCATTCCCGGCTATCTCCAGGAGTTGAGGGCGCTGACGACGCGCGAGAACGTCGTACTGATCTTCGACGAGGTCATCACCGGCTTCCGCTACGCTCCGGGAGGCGCGCAGGCGTACTTCGGGGTCACGCCGGATCTCACGACGCTGGCCAAGATCCTGGCTGGCGGCCTGCCGGGCGGCGCGGTGGCGGGCCGGCGCCCCATCATGGCGCTCATGGCCCACCGGGGCGATCCGGCCTGGGACCGGAGCGAGCGCGTGGCTCACGCCGGCACCTTCAACGCTAACCCCCTCTCCGCGGCGGCGGGGATCGCGACGCTGGAGGCGGTGGCCGACGGGAGCGTCCAGGCCCGGGCCGCCAAGCTCGCGGAGGAGCTCAGGCGGGACCTCGCCGATGTCATGAAGCGCGTGGGGGCGCCGGGCGCCGTCTTCGGCGAGTCGTCCATCTACCACGTCTCCTTCGAGGGACGCCCGGGGCTGGCGGGCTTCGATCGGCCGCGGCGGCAGGACCTCTACCACCTCCTGCGCTGCGCGCTGCTCTTGAACGGAGTGGATTGCTCCATGTTCCACGGCTGGGTCTCCTCCGTGCACACCGCCGAGCACCTCGCGCGCACCGTGCGGGGTTACGAGAAGGCGCTCGAGGCCATGGCGGCCGAGGGTTGCTTCCGGGGGATGTAGCGATGCTCTCCGGCGAGGAGAAACTCAGCCGGCTCCGCACGCTCTACGATCTCGCGCGGGAGTCGGAGGAATTCGAGGACGGCGTCTCGTTCCAGGAGGACATGGAGGCGCTGGTCGTGGGGAACTGGGCCATCCTGGCCTACGACGAGATGGACGACCTGGCGCTGTCCTTCCATGTGGAGTCGCACCCCATCGCCGTGGCCAAGCTCACCCGGTTCCTGGTCGAGCACGACGTGCCCTTCGTCCTCTACGAGGCCTTCCGGATCAACGACCAGGACGAGATCGTCTTTGAATCGGATCTCCCTGCCCAGGAGTAGCCCAGCCCTTTCGGAAGAGCCCCGTCAGGTAGACGGCAGACGCCTTTAACGATCCCCGCTTAGGCCTGACTTCCTGAGTGGTTCTATTTTCGCATTCACAGAGAAAGCTTGACTTGGGCCGGTTCTGTGTGTATTGATACACA
>JACPSW010000133.1 GCA_016193045.1 Candidatus Rokuibacteriota bacterium
AGGCCGAAGACGCCCCCTGACGCCCCGATCGTGAACGGGATGCCGGCCGCGTTGGACAGGGCGAATCCGGCCACGCCGGAGACGGTGAAGATGATCACCAGCCGCGCGGCCCCATAGAGCTCTTCCACGGTGGGCCCGAGCTGGCGGATCCACAGTACGTTGAGGATGATATGCAGCAGGCTGCCGTGCAGGTAGATGGCGGTCAGCAGTGTCCACCAGCGGCCCTGCGCCCAGATGACGCTGCCCGTCATGCCGAGCGTGTACAGCGCCCCGCCGCTCGGCGCGAAAAGATCGAAGGCGCCGCGTGGGCGGAGGGCAGCGAGGGGATCAAGCGCGAGGCTGACCACGTAGAGGGCGACGCACGCCACGGTTATCGAGTTGGTGAAGTCCCACGAACGGAAGAGCGCCCGCAGGGGGGAGGCGAACCCCCACATCCCGGGGTTCCGGCGCCCGCATGCCAGGCAGACGGGCGCGTTTGCGTTCGTCAACTTACCGCACGAGGGACAGAGGATCGCGCCGCTGGTCTTACGGAACATCCTCGGGGCGCTCCAGCTCGGCTGGTTGCTCCGCCTCGATCCGGTATCCCTCGTCGAGCCAGATGCCGAGGTCGATGAGCCGGCATGTGAGAGAGCAGAACGGTCGGTGCGGGTTCCCCTGCCAGACGAACTCCCGGCGGCAGGCGAGGCAGCGGGACCGGGTCATGGTTTCCATGTTCTTTCCGGCCATCCTAATAGCGGCCCCTAACCTCTGTCAACGTCGTCCGTTTTCAGCAGCTTGAGAATTATTTCCCATTGACACTGCATTCCCCATCCGGTAGAGTCGTCCACCGATGAGCGAATCGAAGGTGTGGCGTCGCGCCGTCTGTGCGCTCGTCGCGGCGCTGAGCGTCCTGGCGCTCGCCCCGCTCGCGGCGGCGCCGGCGCTGGGGGCGGTCCCGCCGCAAGGGGGCGGTGAGGCGAGCCTGCAGGTCCCCGACCTCGGCCAGGTGACGTTCCAGGGCATGAATGGCCGGGCCCTCCTCATGACCGGTCTCCTCGTGTGCGTCCTCGGCCTCCTCTTCGGCCTCGTCATCTACAGGCAGCTCAAGCAGTTGCCCGTCCACGCGGCGATGCGCGAGATCTCGGAGCTCATCTACGAAACCTGCAAGACCTACCTCATCACCCAGGGCAAGTTTCTCCTGGTCCTCGAGACCTTCATCGGCGTCATCATCGTCCTCTACTTCGGGGTGCTCCTGCGCTTCGAGGCGGTGAAGGTGGCGATCATCCTCGCCTTCAGCCTGATCGGCATCGGGGGCAGTTACGGCGTCGCCTGGTTCGGAATGCGGATCAACACCTTTGCCAATTCGCGCACCGCGTTCGCGAGCCTCGAGGGCAAGGCGTTCCCGCTGCACGCGATTCCCCTCAAGGCCGGCATGAGCGTCGGGATGCTGCTCATCAGCGTCGAGCTGTTTCTCATGCTGTGCATCCTGCTCTTCATCCCGGGGGATTACGCGGGCCCGTGCTTCATCGGCTTCGCGATCGGGGAATCGCTGGGCGCCGCGGCCCTCCGCATCGCCGGCGGCATCTTCACGAAGATCGCCGACATCGGCTCCGACATGATGAAGATCGTCTTCAATATCAGGGAGGACGATGCGCGGAACCCGGGCGTCATCGCCGACTGCGCCGGGGATAACGCGGGCGATTCCGTGGGGCCGACCGCGGACGGCTTCGAGACCTACGGCGTGACCGGTGTGGCGCTCATCTCGTTCATCCTCCTGGCCGTCAAGGACCCGGCGGTGCAGGTGCAGCTGCTTGTCTGGATCTTCATCATGCGCGTGCTGATGATCATCGCCAGCGGCGGCTCCTACCTGATCAACGAGGCGGTCGCACGCGTGCGCTACGGCGGGGCCGCGAGGATGAACTTCGAGGCGCCGCTCACCTCGCTGGTGTGGATCACCTCTATCGTCTCGGTCGCCTTGACCTACGTCGCGTCCTACATGCTGATCCGCGACCTCGGGGACGGGACCCTGTGGTGGAAACTCTCCACCGTCATCACGTGCGGGACGCTGGCGGGGGCCATCATCCCGGAGTTCGTGAAGGTCTTCACCTCCATGCAATCGCTCCACGTGCGCGAGGTCGTCACCTCGGCCCGGGAGGGCGGGGCGTCCCTGGCCATCCTCTCGGGGTTGGTGGCCGGCAACTTCAGCGCGTACTGGCTGGGGTTGGTAGTCGTCCTGCTCATGGGAGTCGCGTACACGGTCAGCACGGCGGGCCTCGGGGCGCTGATGGTCGCCCCCGCCGTGTTCGCGTTCGGGCTCGTGGCGTTCGGATTCCTCGGCATGGGGCCGGTGACGATCGCCGTGGACTCCTACGGCCCGGTGACGGACAACGCCCAGTCGGTCTTCGAGCTGTCGGTCATCGAGCAGATTCCCAACATCAAGGGGGAAATCAAGAGGGCGCACGGCTTCGACGTGGACTTTGAATCGGCCAAGCACATGCTGGAGGAAAACGACGGCGCCGGGAACACCTTCAAGGCGACGGCGAAGCCGGTTCTCATCGGCACGGCGGTCGTCGGCGCGACCACGATGATTTTCTCGATCATCGTCCTCCTGACGCGGGGGCTCGTCGAGAACCTGGACAAGCTCTCGCTCCTCCACCCCCCGTTCCTCCTCGGGCTCATCACCGGCGGGGCCATGATCTACTGGTTCACGGGCGCCTCCACGCAGGCGGTGACGGCGGGCGCCTACCGGGCGGTCGAGTTCATCAAGGCCAACATCCGTCTCGAGGGCGTGACGAAGGCTTCGGTCACCGACAGCAAGAAGGTGGTGGAAATCTGCACGCAGTACGCGCAGAAGGGGATGTTCAACATCTTCCTGACGGTGTTTTTCGGTACGCTGGCCTTCGCGTTCTTGGAGCCGTACTTCTTCATCGGCTATTTGATCTCGATCGCGCTCTTCGGTCTCTTCCAGGCCGTGTTCATGGCGAACGCCGGCGCCGCTTGGGATAACGCCAAGAAGATCGTCGAGGTGGAGTTGAAGGAGAAGGGCACCACGCTCCACGCCGCTACCGTCGTCGGCGACACGGTGGGGGATCCCTTCAAGGACACGTCCTCGGTCGCCATGAACCCGATCATCAAGTTCACCACGCTCTTCGGCCTGCTGGCAGTGGAGCTCGCCGTCACGCTCACGACCGAGAGCGGGCCGGTGCTGAGCCGCATCCTGGCCGCGGGGTTCTTCGGCATTTCGGTCCTCTTTGTCTGGCGGTCGTTCTACAGCATGCGCATTCGTGGCGGGGCTCCCGGCGGCGGTGACGGGCGCCGTCGCCGGTGGCCGCGTGAGCGCCACGGTGCGCGGGAAGTAGAGGCCCGGTCTGCCTGACATAATGGGCGCCCTCTTCGGCTGGATCCACGGGCTCTACGGGTGGACCATCAGCTGGGCGGGAACTCCCCATGGGGCGGCGGCCCTGGGGCTGATCGCCTTCGCCGAATCTTCGTTCTTTCCGATTCCGCCCGACGTTCTGCTCATCGCGCTGGCCCTCGGGCGGCCCGACCTCGCGTTCTGGTATGCCGCCATCTCGACGGCGGGCTCCGTGACCGGGGGGGCGGTCGGCTACGGGATCGGGTACTGGGGAGGCAGGCCCATCGTCGAGCGCCTCTTCGGCCGCCCCAAGGCGGAACTGGTCCATCGTTTCTTCCAGAAGTACGAAGCGTGGGCAGTAGGCATTGCGGGGTTCACCCCGATCCCGTACAAGGTCTTCACGATCGGGGCCGGGGTGTTCTACGTGAACTTCCGAGTGTTCGTGCTGGCCTCGGCGGTCTCCCGCGGCGCCCGGTTCTTCCTGGTGGCGGCGCTCCTCTTCATGTTCGGCGCGCCGATCCGGCAGTTCATCGAGCGGTACTTCGAGTGGCTCACCCTCCTCCTGGTGGTCGGGATCATCGGGGGGTTCGTCGTGCTCAGGCGCCTTGCGCCGTACGCCGTGGGGGCCGCCCACGGGCCGGCCGGGAAGGGATGAACGCAATGTTTCGGTTGATTCCCCGGGAGGAGAAATTCTTTGACCTGTTCGAGCAGCAGGGGACGAACATCGTGGCGGCGGCCCGGGTCCTGGAGGAGCTGGTCCATGATTATCCCAACGCGAAGGCCAAGGCGGAACAGATCAAGGACCTGGAGCACGCCGGCGACACGCTGACGCACGAGCTCGTCAAGAAGCTCAACACGACCTTCATCACGCCCATGGATCGGGAGGACATCTACGCGCTCGCCTGCCGGCTGGACGACGTGCTGGACCTGATCGACGCCGTGGCGGATCGCCTCCTCATCTACAAGATCGTCAAGCCCACCGAGGGCTGCGTGGAGTTCGCCAAGGTCATCGTCAAGACCGCGGAGGCCACGGACCGGGCGGTGCGCTGTCTCCGGACCCTCTCGCCCTACTACCACAAGCATGGGGTCGAGGTGAACCGGCTGGAGAACGAGGCGGACCGCCTCCTCCGGGATCTCCTCGCGGGGCTGTTCGAGGGGGTGGATCCCATCGAGGTCATCAAGTGGAAGGAGCTGTACGAGACGCTGGAGTCGGTCACCGACCGGTGCGAGGACGTCGTCAACGTGATTGAGGGCATCATGCTGAAGATGGCGTAGGGCCGTGCCAACTGACTTCGCCATACTGCGTTCTCGGTCGTCGCCGGTCCTCAACGTACAACTGCGTACGCCTCCGGCCGGCTCCTCCCTCGGGCCTTGTCTGGCTCGCCATTTGGCCCGGCCCTTCGCGGCCTGAGGGCATGTCGGCCTCGCTCCTCCTCGTAGCGTTCATCATCCTGGTGGCGCTCCTCTTCGACTATATCAACGGCTTCCACGATGCGGCCAACTCGATCGCCACCGTCGTCTCCACTCGCGTCCTTTCGCCGATGCAGGCCGTGGCCTGGGCCGCCTTCTTCAACTTTGTGGCGGCGTTCGGCTTCGGGGTGAACGTCGCGAAGACCGTGGGGAAGGGTGTGGTCGAGTCGGCGGCGGTCGATCACTGGGTGATCCTGGCGGGGCTCAGCGGGGCGATCATCTGGGACGTCATCACCTGGTACTACGGCATCCCCACCAGCTCGTCCCACGCCCTCATCGGCGGCTTCGCCGGCGCGGCCGTGGTCAAGGCCGGCTTCGGATCGTTGATCTATTCGGGTCTGGGGAAGATCCTGCTGTTCATCGTTCTGGCCCCCCTGCTCGGGCTGGTCCTCAGCTTCTCTCTCATGGTCGGGGTGTACTGGATCTTCCGCCGGGTGCACCCTGGCCGCGTGGATGGCCTGTTCCGCCGGCTTCAGCTGGTCTCCGCCGCGGCCTACAGCCTCGGCCACGGCACCAACGACGCCCAGAAAACCATGGGGATCATCGCCATCCTCCTCTTCTCCGCAGGCTACCTCGGGTCCGAGTTCTACGTCCCGTTCTGGGTGATCCTCGCGGCCCACGCCGCCATCGGTCTCGGCACCTTCGCGGGAGGCTGGCGCATCGTCAAGACCATGGGCATGCGGCTCACCAAGCTCAGGCCCGTGGGGGGGTTCTGTGCCGAGACCGCCGGCGCCTTGATGCTGATCGGCACCGCCGTCGGCGGTATCCCGGTGAGCACCACCCACACGATCACCGGCTCCATCGTGGGGGTCGGGGCGACCCAGCGTTTCTCGGCGGTGCGCTGGGGGCTGGCCGGGCGGATAATCTGGGCGTGGATCCTGACGATCCCGCTCTCGGGCCTCCTGGCAGGGGCGACCTGGCTGATCCTTCCCCGCTGATGGGGCGGCCCGCCGACCGGCCGTCGCCCGTCGGCGGGGCTCTCGCCCGGCTCCTGCTCGCGCCCCTGGCCCTCCTCGGCGTGATGCTGGCCTACCTGCCCTGCCCCGTGGGCCTCTGGGTGGGCCGGCGCCTCGGCGACCTGGCCTTCCGGGTTCTGCGGGGGCGCCGCGCGGTGGCGCGCGAGAACCTCGAGCGTGCCTTCGCCGGGGAGCGCAGCGCTGTCGAACTCGACCGGCTGTGCCGCGAGAGCTTCCGTCACCTCGGGATGACTCTCGTCGAGGCCTGCACCTTCTTTTTCCGCCCGCCCTCGGTCCTGCTGTCGCGGGTGGACGTGGAGGGCGTGGACCACCTCAAGGCCGCCGCGGCGCAGGGGCGGGGAACCCTGTTGCTCACCGCCCATCTGGGGAACTGGGAGCTCCTCGCCGCGGCCCATGTCCACACGGGATATCCGCTGAGCGTGGTCGTCCGGTCGCTCGATTCGGCCGTGCTGGACCGGGTGGTCACCCGCTTTCGCGAGCGGGGTGGCGTCGAGGTGATCCCGAAGCGTCGTGCGCTCCGTGGCGTGCGCGAGGCGTTGCGCCGCGGGCGGATGGTCGGGATCCTGCTCGATCAGAACGCCTCCCGCCGCGAGGGGGTATTCGTGCCGTTCTTCGGCGAGCCCGCCTCCACCTCGAAGAGCCTCGCCCTGCTGGCGCTCTGGTCCGGCGCCCCGGTGGTCCCGGTGTTCATCCAGCGGGACACGGCGGGGAGCCATCGGGTGACGATCGAGCCTGCCCTCCCGCCGCCGGCGACGGGAGACCGCGAAGAGGACGTCGCAGCCTTTACCGCAGCCTTCTCGCGGGTCGTGGAGTCCAGAATCCGCCGGTCGCCGGAGCAGTGGTTGTGGATGCACCGACGCTGGCGGACCCGCCCGGGCGTCGTGGCCGTGACCCTGGCGCTGCTCCTCTGGGGAGGCGTTGCCGGCGCCCAGGAGCCCGGCCTCGCTGTCGCACCCTTACGGGCCGCCGCCCAGCGCGGGGAGGTTGCCGTGCTCAGCGGCGGGGCCTTCGTCGAGCCGACTACCCCGCGGGGAGCGCCGGCGCCACTGGCGGGCGTCGCCATCGCGGTGCTTCCGCCAGTTCGGGCCTTCCTCGGCGACCTCGAGACCATCAAGACGCACGCGCGGGACTCAGCCGCGCGCTACATGCAAGCCGCGGGCGAGGTGAGGAAGATCCAGGAGGCGTACGAGCAGGCGCTGCGGCAGGCGGGCGCCGGCGACCTGGTGTTCGCGGCGGTGACCGACGCGGCGGGGCGCTTCGAGCTAAAGGGCGTCCCGGCCGGCGACTGGGTCCTTCTCGGGCGGCACGAGGTGCTCCACGCCAGGCCGCCGAAGAAAGTTCCCCAGCAGGAGCGGGCCTCGCGCCTGTTCCTGCTGGAGCCGCCGCCCAGCGGCTACCGGGCGGTGACCTACTGGTTGATGCCGCTCAGGGTGGAGGGGGGGGCGTCGGCGTGGGTGGAGCTTCATGACCGGAATCCCTGGCTGACGGGGGTGACGGAGGAAAAAGCTCCGGGCATGAGGTAGACGCCCTGAGCTGGGCTCGACTCCGGCGCGGGGGCTACTTCTTCTCTTCCTTCTTCGCGGTGC
>JACPSW010000115.1 GCA_016193045.1 Candidatus Rokuibacteriota bacterium
CGCGGTGGGGGTCCAGGTGAAGGTATTGCTGGTGGACCAAGTCTGGACGATGTTCCAGGAGGTGCCGTCGAAGAGCCACCACTTGTACTGGTAGGGGGGGATGCCGCCGGTGGCGGTGGCGGTGTAGGTGATCGTCGTTCCGGGCGGCTGCGGGGAGGTGCGGTCCGGCGTCAGGCTGGTCAGGGTCAGGGGGCCGCTGCTGATCGTGAAGGTGGCGGTGCCGGAGATTTCATAGTTGTCGGCGGTGTTGGTGGCGCTGCGGATCCAGATGCCGATGGTGTAGTTGCCGGCCGCGGTGGGGGTCCAGGTGAAGGTATTGCTGGTGGACCAAGTCTGGACGATGTTCCAGGAGGTGCCGTCGAAGAGCCACCACTTGTACTGGTAGGGGGCGGTGCCGCCGGAGGCGGTGGCGGTGTAGGTGATCGTCGTTCCGGGCGGCTGCGGGGAGGTGCGGTCCGGCGTCAGGCTGGTCAGGGTCAGGGGCGCAGCGTCGCCCGTAACTGCACGAGAGATCGTGTCGCCGTCGGCGGTGAAGTTGACGTTGCCCGCGGCGACGCCGCCCGTCGTCGGGGTGAAGCGAACCGTCACTGTCTGGGTGGCGTTGAGGCCCACTAGGTTGAAGGGACTCCCTGACACGATGCTGAATGGGGCCGATGCGGTGGCGGTTCCCGAAACGGTTCCGCCGACCGTATTCTGGACGGTGAATGTCCGATCAGCGGTGCTTCCGACGTTCACGGTTCCGAAGTCCCTGCTAGTTGGCGTGACGCTGAATGCGATGCGCGCAGGGGCGCTGGCCTGGACCGAGCAGGCGCTTTCATTGCCGCTGGTGTCGACTGCCGTGACCTTGACGTAATAAGTGGTCCCGGCCTGAAGGCCTTTGAGCTGGTAATTGACCGTCGTGCCGGCGGCAGGGCTTGACGTCGGGGACGGAACCGTTACGAATGTTGATCCCCCGGGGCAGGTCACTGGATTTGAAGTTCCGTAATAGAGCCGGTAGCTCGCCAGATCAGTGAGAGCGCTTCCATCCGCGTTGGTGGTGGGGGCGGTCCAGCTTGCATCCAAAATTCCGGCATGAGCGGCGGGAGCCAGAAAGAAAATACTCAGCAGCGCCAGCCCCAGACCTAAGAGCCGCCGCCGGGCGGTGTGCCGCTTATGTGGGGAGATGGGCGTGAGAAGCACGAACGAGGCAGCGATGACTCGCCGAGATGGCTTCCAGAGAAAACTCACCCTTGGATCTCCTTAAAGCCATGGGCGGTCACAGCCCGAAAAAACCCTGTGTTCGCCCGGCAGCCCTGCGACCATATCCCGAGGACTCTCGGGACTTAGGCCAGTGGCTTTGCGTCCCACCCTTTCGAGTGGTTTGCCTTTGTCAGGTCGTTAGTTTCGCTTCACTCCTCCATCGAAAGTGCGTCAAGGAAGCGTAAGCCCGATTGCTGACGATAGACCGTCAGCCAATCGACACCAAGCCCCTTGGTTCTTCCAGCGCGATCTCATGTGAATGACCCATCCCTTGTCAGCAACGGTCGTGCCACTAATCCAGTGATAGGGTACCAGAGAAGGCGGCTGGGGAAACCCCTTTAGTTTTGGAACATTAACCTAAATGACACGAAATGGCCGGCCCGGCCGCGAAGAACCAAGGGGCGATGCGCCGTCAGAGGCATGACGGGTCGGATGACAGTGCAACGCACAGTGTTGTCGGCACCTTTGTGCGACGCTCCGCCACGTTTATATCACGACCACTTCCCTTCGGAGTCCATTTTCCACGCGGAGTAGCGGTCCACCTGCCAGAAGAGGTGACCCTCAGCGTCAGCATGCTTGCGGCGGGCGGTCAACGCGGACAGAATGAAGCCCCATGCGGGTCGTGGTTCGATGGCTCGAGCCGGCGCTCCTCTGGGGATTCCTTCTGGGGCTCGGCGTCTCGATCAGCCTCGCCCAGCTGGCGCTCGGCGCGCTCGCCGTCTCGTGGCTGGTGCGGCTCGGGGAGCCGGGGCGGCGGGATCGGCTCCCATTCCCTCTTCTGGCGCCCATGGGCGCCTTCGCGGCCGCGACGGTCCTGGCTGCGCTGGCCTCGGCGCGACCCGTGGCAAGCCTCGCGGGCTCGAAAGATCTCCTCCTCCTGGCGACGGTCTACCTGATCCTCCATACTCTCCCGGGGCCTGAGGCGGCGGCTCGATTGCTCTCGCGCCTCCTCCTGATTCTCGCGGTAGTGTCGGTGATGGCGATCGTCCAGGTGATGGCCTGCCCGTCTGATCCCGGCTGGATTCCCCTGGCGGCCCGGTTCTTCAAGCGGTGCGACCGGGCCCACGCCTTCTACAGCATCTACGTGACCCTGGCGGGGGTTCTCTCGGTGGGGCTCCTGGCGGTGCTGCCGCGACTCCTCCCGGGCGGCGCGGATCGGCGATGGTGGATGGCGCCCGCGTGGGCGGCGGGGCTCGTGGCGCTCGCGCTCACGTACGTCCGCGGGGCGTGGATCGGCCTCGGGGCGGGGCTCGTGGTCCTGGGCGGCCTGGCGCGGCGCGGGCGCTGGTGGCTCCTCGCGGGGCTGCTCGCGGCGGTGACGACGCTGGTCGCGGGGCCGCCGGGGCTCCGCCAGCGCGCGCTTAGCATCGCGGACCCAGCGGACCTGACGGCCCGCGAGCGGGTCTTCATGCTGCGCGCCGGGCTGGCCATCGCGCGGGATCATCCGCTGACCGGGGTGGGGCCGGGCCAGGTGAAGGAGGTCTACCCGAGGTACGTCCTCCCCGGGGCGCTTCGCTCCCAGCGGAGCCATGTCCACAACACCCCGCTTCGGACCCTGATGGAGCGCGGGCCGCTGGGGCTCCTGGCGTGGGGCTGGCTCTGGGTCGCCTTCTTCGCCGAGACGGGCCGCGCGCTCCAGCGCCTGGCCCCGGGGCAAGCGCGGGAGCGAACGCTCATCGCGGGGAGCATCGCGGCCGTCGCGGGGTTTCTGGTGGCGGGCCTCTTCGAGTTCAATTTCGGCGATTCCGAGGTGGCCATGGTGGCGTACGCGGTGATGGCGCTCGCCCTGGCCGCCACGCGGTTGGAGGAGGCCGCGCGTCGGGACTACACTGGAGTTTAGGTATTAATTCGGCCGGGAATGCACGTCGTGGTGGGGCGGCGTCCTGACGCAGGATGGACCGGCGGCGCAGGGCGTCGACGAACTTGGCCGACTGGGCTTGGAGGGCCGGGAGCCAGGCCGCCATGCAGCGAGATCCCGGTCAGCACTTCGACGTCCGTCCCTCCTCGGAAGGGGATCCTGGTTGACGTCGAGCTTGGATGACCCCTCTACTCAGGCTATCATAGAGGCCGGAGGTGCGGTATGACCGTTCAGCTTCTCAGGCGATCCTTCACCGTCGACGAGTACGACCGCATGGTGCAGGCGGGCATCTTCGGAGAAGATGACCGGCTCGAGCTCATTGAGGGGGAGATCGTCCAGATGGCTCCTATTGGGAGTAGACATGCGGCGTGCGTGAACCGACTGACGCGGCTCTTGTCTGATCGGGTAGGCGATCGGGCGCTTTTGAGCGTTCAGAACCCCGTGCGTCTGGGGGAGCGGTCCGAGCCGCAGCCTGATCTCGCCTTGCTGCGGTTCCGCCCCGATTTCTATGCCCACGCGCATCCGGGACCAGAAGACACCCTGTTGGTGATTGAGGTGTCGGAGAGTTCTGCTGAGCCTGATAGGGAGATGAAGATTCCCCTGTATTTCCGAACAGGCATCGTGGAAGCCTGGTTAGTCGATTTGGCTGCTGAGGCGATTGATATATATCGACGACCCGGGCCCCAAGGGTACCACGAGGTCCAGCGACTTCACCGTGGACAGCGGATTTCTCTCCAGGCCCTTCCAGGGCTGGAACTGCTTGTGGACGAGATTCTTGGTGAGCGCACGGAAGTCAAGTAGGAGACCCAAGAGCGGCTCCCGTGGTGGGCAACCTTCAGGACGAGGTGGCTGAGCGGCTGCCGCCGCACCAGCAGCCCGGCTTCGGCTTCCTGCTCGATATCGCCCGCCAGGAGCACCGACGCGAGCCCCCAGTCCAGCGGCAACGAGACAGTCCCCGGTCACCTGATGGTACCGCTCGGAGGAGGGCCAAAGCGGCGCACGGCCAGCGGCTCGGCGGACCGAATAGGCAGGACAGGGCTTCGCCCAGGCCCCTGCTTGTGGCCCCCAACACGTGGTATGCTCAGGGCGAGTTCATGAAGGGAGGCCCGGTCGGATGGCGACGAAGACGCGTGTGACAGCCCAGGACCTCTGGCGACTCGGAGAAGGGGATACAAGGCGGGAGCTGGTAAACGGCGAGGTCATTGAGATGGCGCCGGTGGGGGGGATCCATGGGCAGGTCACAGGGAAGATTTACCGTCGGCTGGCCGCGTATGTCGAGCAGCACGGGGGTGGCGAGGTGCTGGTGGGCGATGTGGGCTTCGTGCTCAGACTTCCCAACGATCCCGAGCGGGTGCGGGCTCCTGACGTGGCCTTCGTGACCAGCACCCGGCTTCCGGGAGGTCGCCTCCCGGAGGGGTTCCTCCACGGGGCCCCCGACTTGGCGGTCGAGGTGTTGTCCCCCTCGGACAACCCGCTGGAGGTGCAGCAGAAGGTACGGGATTACCTCGAAGCTGGCGCGCGCATGGTATGGGTCGTCGCCCCGCAGGCGAAGACTGCAACCGTTTATCGGGCTGACGGGTCGGCGCAGCTGCTCCGAGAAGGGGATTCCCTCGGAGGAGAGGATCTGCTCCCCGGACTCATGATCCCCCTCGCGGAGGTTGTGCAGTAGGGAGCTGAAGATCCCCGCAAGAAAGCAAACCGGTCCGCGCTCCGGTCTCGATCTTCTCCGCCCAAGGCTTCGGGTCTCAGATCGGGTCGACCCAGTAGGAAAACCCGCGGCCCCAGTCTGCCGGCTTCCGACGTTGTGAAGCGGGAGCGGTCTCGGCCGAGTAGTAGCGGTGTGGGTAAAGGGTCCGTATGCCAAAACCAGGAAGTGGGCGTCAAGCGCGAACGCTTCGTGGATCCCGAGCCGCTCTATGGATCCCATGGCTGTTCAGCTCCTCAGGCGATCCTTCACGGTCGAGGAGTACGACCGCATGGTGCAGGCGGGCATCTTCAAAGAAGATGACCGGCCAGCTGTTCTCCCAGCGCGTAGGGAGCCGTGCCCTGGTGAGCGTCCAGGATCCCCTTCGGCTCGAGATGCATTCCGAGCCGAGAGTTCGGGCGAACCCGACAGAGAAGTGAAAATTCCGCTCTATGCGCGCGCCGGCGTCCCGGAGGTTTGGTGGGTGGATTTGGCGACCGACACGGTCGAGGGTACCGCCGCCCCGCGCCCCAAGGGTATCAGGAGACCCAGCGACTGAGACGGGGCCAGGGGACAGATGTATCATCGGTGAACTTCCCACGAACCAGCCAACGGATTCCAGGCTGGCGTCCCAATGTGTGGTATGCTCGGTTCGGTCAGGCACGGGCGCAGTTCCCGGGGAGTTGGCGCACGATGGGAAGCTTCCGAGTGCAAATTGAGATCGGGGACCTTGCGGGTGGCCGCTTTGAGAATCTCGAGGCGCTGGTCGATACCGGCGCGACGTACGCGTGGGTCCCGCGGGACCTCCTGGAGCGCCTAGGTGTCCGCCCCGACGAAGAGCGGCCGTTCGTACTGGCAGACGGTCGCCAAGTGACGTATCCGGTGGCCTGGGTTCAGGTCCGGATTGATGGACGGACGCAGCCGACCATTGTCGTCTTCGGCGATCCCACCACGGAGCCACTCCTGGGGGTGTTCACGTTGGAGGGATTCGGATTCGCAGCGGATCCGATCAATCGGCGCCTGACGCCGGTCCCGGCTCTCCTTAAGTAGCGGGCAAGCGTCGCTCTCCCTCCCGAATTTCGTTTCCGAAACCAGCTACCTTTTTTCCGCCGCATTGTTCCCCCGGATAACGGCGGGGCGTTGCTTGGTGGTGCTGAGGTCCGTGAAGGGGAACGGGACGAGGACGATGTCTCCCCGCCTACAGGGCGTCGTGCTCCCACGGATTCTGGAGGGAGTCCCGTGAGGGCGGGGTACAATGGGGGGCGGAGCAACCGCCGATGAATTTCCTGCAGAGATATGATGTGCTCCTAGACCAACTTCTGGCCGAACTCAAGAGGACGTACGGGCGCCGGCTGGTTGCCTGTGCCGTGTTTGGCTCCGTCGGTCGTCGCACACCTCGATATGGGTCCGATATTGACTTCCTTCTCGTGGTCCGGGGGTTACCCCGGGGCCGGTTCAACCGCGTTGAAGAATTCCTCAAGATAGAGACCGGTCTCGAACCAGCCCTGAAAGCGCCAGCGTCCGAAGGCGGCCCCATTGCGCTCTCTCCGGTCTTCAAGACCCCAGAGGAGGTCGAGGCCGGGAGCCCGCTGTTTCTCGACCTGGTCGAGGACGCGCGGATCCTCTACGACCCGGAGGGCTTCCTCGGGCGGTATTTGGATAGGCTCCGGGCCCGCCTTCGAGAGCTCGGCGCCCGGCGGATCCGCCGCGGAAACGCCTGGTACTGGGAGCTCAAACCGGACCTCAAGCCCGGCGAGGTGTTTAGCCTGTGACGAACCAGAGTCTCGCCCGGAGTTACCTCATCAAGGCGCAAAAGCGATTGAAGGCGCTCGCGGTCCTTCGGGACGAAGGGTCGGAGCGCTTTAAGATATCTCGCCCCGCCCGGCGGGTGATCCGAAGCTCGGCACCGTCGGTCTCCAGCATGGCGGCGCCGTCACGGTCGGTCCGCACCTCCTCGAGTTCGACCGCAAGCCCCGGAAAGGGTTCGGTGGATGGTCAAGTTTGTTGACAATTCTGTCGACCAATATGTATACTGTTTAGTAAACAGAGCATTCGATCGGAGCAGTAACGATGCCTAACGCACGCGTTTCAGAGTCGACTCGGGAACTCCTTCGACGGCTGGCAGAGGAATCGGGAGAGTCTATGCAGGCGATCCTCGACAAGGCCGTTGAAGCCTACCGGCGACAGCGCTTCTTAAACGAAAGCAACCGAGCCTTCGAGGCCCTGCGGGCCAATCCAAAGGCTTGGAAGGCTGAATGGGCGGAGCGCCGGGCATGGGAGATGACCCTGGCGGACGGTCTCGAAGGAAAGTAAGTGGTGCCCGAGCCCTCGCGGGGGGAAGTCTGGCTCGTGGACCTGAATCCCTCACGGGGCCATGAACAGGCGGGAGTTCGACCCGGCCTCATTGTCTCGGTGGATCCGTTCAACCACGGGCCGGCTGAGTTGGTAGTACTCTTGCCCCTCACCAGCGTCGTCAAGGGTATCCCTTTTCACGTAGAGGTCAGCCCTCCCGAGGGTGGCGTGAAGGTCAGGAGCTTTATCAAGTGTGAGGATGTCCGCTCCGTCGCCAGGGAGCGACTTTCTCGCCGGTGGGGAAAGGTCTCGGCGACCACGTTGGCAGCGGTCGAGGATCGGCTTCGGATCCTCCTTGGGCTGTGAGCTCATCCTGATAGACATGCGGGCTTCTTCGCACGGGCGTAAGACTAAGATTACGGTGACCCTCAGTTCCGACGTGATCCGCCGGCTCGACGCGCTAGCCGAAACGCCAGAAGTTCGCTCGCGCAGCCAGCTTGTGGAAGAGGCTCTGCGCTGGTGGATCGAGGAGCGCGCCCGGGGAGAGCTCGAAAGCCAGACCGAAGAATATTACCGCTCTCTGTCTCAGGCCGAGCAAGCGGAGAATAAGGAGTGGTCCGTCATCGCGGCGGAATCCGCGAGACGACTCTGGAACGAATAAACTCCGTGTCGTACCCGCGCCGTAGCGAGATCCACTTGGCTAGATTACCGGATTCGCCGGGGTTGACGAGTGGGAGAGCCTGGGGGACCCGAATGCTAGCGGAGAGGAAGCCGGGGCGGGATTGGGAACTGCGTTGAGATCGAGTCTGTCGTGTATGATTGACGGCAATGATCCATAGGCACCCTCTGCCGGCAGACATTGAAGGACGACTGAGGACCCTCGACCAGGCGCTCGAGAAGTGTTCGGGAGTGGTTTTCGCATACGTGTTTGGCGGGGCGGCCGCGGGGCGACTTCGCCCCTTGAGCGACGTCGATGTGGCCGTCTATCTGGAGGAGACCCTCGACCCCGTGGCGGGGAGGCTTGAGACCATCGGTGCCGTGACGACCCACCTCGGGACCGACGAGGTCGATGTGGTGGTCCTCAACACCGCGCCGATCTCCGTGGCTGGCCGGATCCTCCAGACCCGGCGGGTCATCTGCGACCGGGACCCGTACCGCCGCCACCGCTTTGAGTCTCTCGTGTTGCGCGAGTTCTTTGATTTCCACCTGTTCGAACACCGGCTCCTGGCGCGACGGTACGACCGTGGTTGACAGAGACCTCACCCTCCGGAAACTGGCGAACCTGGACCTGTACGTGCGCCAAGTCTCAGAGTACCGAGACCTCACGGTCGAGCAGTACCGAAGGGACTGGAAGATCCAGCGGATTATCGAGCGGAGCCTCCAAATGGCGATCGAAGTGTGCGCAGATATCGCCACTCATGTGATCGCCGACCGCGGACTCCGAGTTCCCACAACCTATGCCGAGGCCTTCGAGGTTCTGGTCGAGGCCGGGTTGTTAGACGCCCGGCTGGGCGAGACGATGGTGCGGATGAGCCAGTTCCGCAACGTGATCGTCCACCAGTACACAGAGATCGACCCTGCGATTGTAGTGCGTATCCTACGTGAGCATCTCGAGGACTTTGCTCGGTTTCGGGCCACTGCGTTGACGTGGGTTTGACAAACCGTCGTATCTGGGGCTCGCTGCCACCCCTGGCGCGCTGGAGGACCTCTGCGTCGCAGGAAGGGACGTGCGTGCGCGGGACTCGTGACGCAGAGGTTGCTGCGGCGGGACGGGAGCGCCATGACCCGATTGACATCCCGAACCCTCATCTATAATATTTTTTCACACAAGAGGGTTATGATGAAGCGTGTGCCGGTAACCGTTTCCCTCCCGCCTGACCTCGCCCGGAACCTTCACGCCCTGCGTGGGACGTTCGAGCTCTTCACCTCGGTGGCGATCCTGACGGAAACCGCCACCACCCTCCAAGCGAAGTTCCAATGGTCGGATGAGAAGGTCCGACAGCTCCTGCAGGCTATCAGCAAAAACGGCGACGGTCTTGAGGACTCAGCCGCACCTGCATCTTCTCGCCGATGAACCGGACAACAGAATTCACGAATGCGCCGCGCTCGCCAAAGCCGACGTGATCAAGGGTGTGAGGCAAGCGGTAGCGCGTCAGTCGCGCGTGAGGCCCAGCGGGTCACACTGAGCGCCGCTCCGTCGGTCTCGACGACCACCGCGCCATCGCGGTCAGTCCGGTAGATCTTGACCCCGGCCTTTGCCAGACGCTCTACGACCTCCGGAGTTGGGTGGTTGAACGGGTTGCGCCGTCCCGCCGAGATCACGGCCAGCGCCGGCCGGCCCGTGGCCAGAAACTCCTCCGTCGTCGAATAGCGGCTGCCGTGGTGGGCCACCTTCAGGACGCGGTGGTCCAGGGGCCGGCGCCGGGCCAGGAGGTCGGCTTCGCCCTCCTGCTCGACGTCGCCCGTCAGCAGAACCGACGCCAGCCCCCAGTCCAGCCGCAGCACGAGGGAGTTGTTGTTCTCGTCGGCGGCGGGCCCGCGCGGCGACCCGGCCAGGGGAGTCGCGGGCGGGTGGAGCACCGTGAACGGAACTGCCCCCAGCCAGATCCTGTCGCCCGCATGGAGCCGCCGGCGAAGGGTCCCGCGCCGCTCGGCGAGACGCGAGAGTTCTCCGGCGTCCGCGATCCCGTTGTCCCAGAGCTCCCTGACGCGGAAGCGGCGCAGGATCGCCGCCAGGCCGCCGGCGTGGTCCGGGTCCGCGTGGGTCATCACGGCGGCGTCGAGGCTCCACACCGCGCGGTTCCAGAGAAACGGGGCGACCACGCGCTCCCCCACGTCGAAGCGCCGCTCGCCCCCCGGGCCGCCGTCCACGAGCAGGCGGCGGCCGTCGGGGAGCTCCACGAAGGCCGCGTCCCCCTGGCCCACGTCGAGGAACGTGACGCGGAGCCGGCCGTCCGCCGGGCGCACCCAGGGCCAGAGCGAGGCGGCCAGGACCAGCGCGGTGAGGCCGACCGCCCCGTACCGCATCGCGCGGTGAAGCCCCCAGTGAGGGAGCGCGGCCAGCACCGCGTAGAACGCGACCACGGCGGCGGAGTGGGGGCCCGGCAGGTAGATCATGGCGGCCGGCAGCGCGGCGAGGATCCAGACCGCGGCTCTCAAGGCCAGCAGCACCAGCCAGAGGCTCTGGAAGAGCAGGTGGCCCAAGCCCTCGTGAAGGAGCGTCAGGAGCAGGGCGGCCAGCCCGAGCGTCGTCGCCACCGCGGCGAGGGGCACCACCACGAGGTTGGCGACAATCCCGATGAGAGAGAGCTGGTTGAAATGGATCAGCATGATCGGGAGGACGGCGAGCTGGGCCCCGAGGCTTACCGCCACCGAGGCTGCGAGCCATTGCGGCCAGCCACGCTCTGTGAGCGCCGCGATCCACGGGCGGGCGAGGTACAGGATGCCCAGCGTGGCGGCGAAGGAGAGCTGGAAGCCGGGCTCCCAGAGATCCCCGGGCCGCCAGAGCAGGATCACGAGCGCCGCCAGCGCCACGGAATTGAACAGGCTGGTCTCGCGCTCGAGGAGGAGCCCCAGCAGGAGCAGGACTCCCATCACCGTCGCGCGCACCACCGACGGCTCGCCGCCGACGACGAGGGCGAAGCCGATGAGGAGGCCGATCGCCGCGGCCGCCACGAGCCGGCGAGGCAGCCGGAGGAGCGACAGCCCCAGGAAGACGGCCGAGGCGAGGAGCGCGACGTTGAAGCCCGAGACCGCCAGGATGTGGTACACGCCGGCGCGCCGGAAGGCCTCGTCGGCGGCCGGGGGGAACTCCGTCCGCTCTCCGAGGAGCAGCCCCGCGAGGAGCGCGGCGGACGCCGGCGGCAGATGGCGCTGGATGGTGGTGACCGCCCAGCGCTTGATCCTCACGGGCCAGGGCGGCGCCTCCGGGGTCAGGGCTTCCAGCCGGTCGCCGCGGCCGCTGCCGACGAGGAAGATTCCTTCCCGGGCCAGGTGACCGGGATAGTCGAAGCCGCGGGGGTTTCTGAATCCGAAGGGCCGGTGGAGGCGGAGCTCCCCCGCGATCCGCTGTCCCTCGGTGAGCGGCGGCGGCTCCCCGTAGAGCGCCACCTGAACCAGGCCGCGAACTGAGCGACGATCCTTGCCCACCTGGATCCCCTCGGTCTCGAGGAGAAGACGGGTGCGATCGGGGGCCCAGCGAATCGGCTCGGACGCGAGCCGCCCCTCCACTCTGAGAGGGGAGGGAAGGGCCAGGCGCGCGATATGGTCGGCGGGGAGGATCGGGGCGGCGGCCCGCAGAAGACCGATCAGCGCGACGGTCAGGAGCAGCCCCGCCGCCGCCGCGGCGGACCGGCCCCGGAGCAGCCACCCCGCGGTCGCAAGTGCCGAAAGGCTCGCGCCGAGCCACAGCGCGACCGGGTGAGGTTGGAACGAGACGGCCAGGATGAGGCCCCGGATGAAGGCTGCGGCGACGGGGACCAGCGGCGCCGCCTCCAGCGCCGGGCCCCTCACCCTACCCTCTCCCCAGCGGGGAGAGGACAAAGGCGAGGGGGAGCGGATCAAGGTGAGGGGGCCTTCTCGACATTGAGGGGGCGAAGGCGCTCGGCCTCGGCTGCCCTCAGCAGGCGCTCATCCGCCGCGGCAAATGTGACCTCTTCTCCCAGCGCGCTCTTGAGGCTGAGCGCTGACGCCAGATGAATGGCATCGAAGCCCCTTAGGGGATGCCGTTGGATCAGGTCGCGGGCCAGCCCAAGAATCTCGTCCCGCAAATCCACCCGGATGTAGGCTGACCAGTCCAGCTCGAACTGCCGGCACACTCGGCCATAACGGCGGGGGGAGAGGCGGCCTTCACGACGCTTGCGGGCAAGCCCTGCGTACACTTCGGCATAGGCGATCTTCGCGGTCGCGACCGATCCTCCCCGAATCACGATGGTCTGAACCAGCGTAGACCCCTGTTCGGCGACGAAACGCTTGATGAGCGCGCTGGTGTCGAGATAATTCATCGCCGCTCTGCGAGGATGGTCTTTGAGATAGGCGCCCCGGCGACCTTGATCGGACGCAGCCGCTTGAGGGGCCTCCGGGTCGGAAGGGTCACGAGCCCCTGGGCGGCCAGCCGGGCCAGCCGCGCGTCCAGGCTCGCGGCGCGTTCGGCGGACTGGATCGGCTGGATCAGCGCGATCGGCTTGCCTCGCTCGGTCACGACGACCTCGTCACCCTGCTTGGTTCGGCGCAGGTATTGGGTCAGTCGATTCTTCAGCTCCCTCACGCCCACGGTGCTCATGCGATCCTCCCTTGTAGCCATTGTAGCTACTTCGGAGAGCTTGTCAATTCCTCGACGGTCACGAGGTCGTGGATGCGCTCGATCTTCTTCGCTCCCATCCCGGGGACCGTCCGGAGGTCCTCGACGGCCGCAAAGCGGCCCTTGCGCTCCCGGGCCTGCACGATCTGGTCGGCCAGCGTGGGCCCGACCCCCGGCAGGCGCCGGAGCTCGTCGGCGGTGGCCCGGTTGAGGTCGAGGCGGCCGTTCAGCTTCGTCTGCGCCTCGGAGATCTTCGGCGGGCGAGCGGGGATGGGCGGCGAGGCGGGCGCCGCGTTCTCGGCATCGGCGTCCAGGTTCTCCAGCCGCTCGGCCAGGTCGGGGAACCCGCTCCTGAACTGGCTGACGGCGAGGCCGATCCCCAGGGTCGCGGCGAGGAAGAGCAAGAGCCAGAGCTCCCGCCGCCGGTAGACCATCGGCCGGCCGCGGCTACTTCGGCTGGACGGTGAGGAGCGTGAAGCCGTCGCCGACGGCGGCGCGGCTTTGGAGGGCGAAGCCCGCTCCGGCGAGGAGCGCTTCCTGCTCTTCGCGGGTGGGGATCACGTTCCCCATCGCGAGCTCGCTGAAGGCGGTCAGCATCGGGCGCGCGTTCTCAGGCCTGCGCAGGTCCGCCCATGTGGACGGGTACGTCTCGTCCAGGATCACCAACCAGCCGTCGGCCGCGATAAGGCGGCGGCATTCTCCCAGGACCATCGGGCGCGCGTCGGGTCGGATCTCGTGGAAAACCTGGACCAGCGTGACGAGGTCGAAGGGCCCCTTCACGGGGAAACCGTCCGCGGCGGCCGCCGTGACCTTAACGCGCCGGGCGGCGCCGGCGGCCTTGATGGCCTTGCGGGCACTCGCGAGCGCGCGCTGGTCCACGTCCACCCCGGTGTAGCGGCCGCCGGGAAACTGCCCCGCGAGGGCGAGGAGGAAGCCGCCGCATCCGCAACCGACGTCGAGCGCCCGGAGGCCCCGGTGGAGCCGCTCGCCGAGCCCCGGGACTTCGGGGAGGATCTTCTTGGCCACCAGCGTGTGAAGCCCGGCGGTGGCGGCCCCCACCTGCTCGGAGAACTCGCGCCCCCGCGCCTGGAACGGCACGGCCTGGCCCGAGCCGAAGATCTCGGGCAGCCGCGCCAGGTCGTCGGCTTCGTAATCCACGGTCAGGCCGAGCGCCCCGCCGTAGTACCAGGGCGAGGCGGGTTCGGCCAGGATCGGCTCGAAGCCCGGAGCGACGCGAAGGCGCCCGGCCTCGTCCCCTTCCAGGAAGCCCAGCGCATGGGCGGTCCGGCACCAGGTGAGGACGTAGGGGGCGTGAAGGTTGAGGGCGGCCGCCAGCTGGTCTGCCGTGATGCCGGGAGAGGCGGCGATCTTTTCGAAGAGCCCCAGCTTCACGCCCGCCGCCAGGAGGTAGGTCGCGCGGAATCCCTTGATGCTCTCGACGACCTTTGGAAACTGCTCCCTCGGCGTCGTCATGGGATGAGGGCGGCGCGGGTGATGGTGGTCGCGTCCCGGCCGTGCCACTCGGCGGCGGCGAAGGCCTCGTTGATCTGGTCGAGCGGAAACTTGTGGGAAAGGAGCCGGTCGAAGGGAAGGCGGCCGCGCGTCCGGATGAGGAAGTCCAGCGCCCGCGGAATCACCCACGGGTCGTACTGGATCACCCCCACGATCGTCTTGGATCCCCAGACGAGCAAGGAGGGCTCGATCTCCACCTTGACGCCGCGGCTGATCGTGCCGACCTCCAGGTAGGTCCCGCCGAAGCGCAGCATGTCGAGCCCCTCGGGGATCACCTGGGGGAAGCCGACGAAGTCGCAGGCCACGTCGGCGCCGCGCCCGCCGGTCCACTGCCGGACGAGGTTCACGCGCTCCTTCTGGTCGGGCACCTCCTTGAGGTTGAGCGTGTGGTCGGCCCCGAAGGCCCGGGCCAGCTCGAGGCGCTCCGCCAGCTGGTCCACGACGATGACCGACGCGGCGCCCATCTCCCTGGCGACCGCCGCCGCCTGGACGCCGAGCCCGCCCGCCCCCTGGATCACCACGCTGTCGCCGAAGCGGAGACCCGCCGTATGGAGCCCGTAGATCACCTGGGAGAGCGCGCAGTTCACCGGCGCGACGATCTCGTCGGAGAGCGCGTCGGGCACCTTGAAGAGGAAGCCGCCGGGGCGGAGGTAGTAGTACTCCGCGAAGGCGCCGTGGAAGTGGGGGAAGGTGCGCGGCCCGAGCGGCCGGCCCACCTTGTTGGGGCAGGACGCGGGCTCGTTGTTCAGGCAGGCGTAGCACCGGCCGCACGGGTAGAAGTAGCAGTAGGCGACGCGATCGCCTTCCTTGAGCGGCTCGCCGAGCGAGTCCGTCTTGATCTCGGCGCCGAGCCGGGCGACCCGGCCGCACATCTCGTGGCCGTAGATCCAGCCGTCGTCGGGGAGCTTGAGCGGCGCATCCCCCCGCCAGAAGTGGAGGTCCGAGCCGCAGATGTTGGCGACGCTGACGCGAATCAGGACCCCCCGCGTCTCCACCTCGGGGAGCGGGAGTAGGGTGAGCTCTAAGGGCTTGCCGGGACCATGGAAGACGGCGGCCTTGCCCGTGGCGGCCATGGGTCGGACCTCCTAGCGGTCACCTTCGACGCGCCGCACCCGCCCAGTGACGCCACACCTTCGGCGACGAGCCGGACGTCGGAGCGCATCCCGTCGGCGACGGCGTCGAAGTGGCGGCGGGTCTCGTCGGCGACGAGCTGGACATGTACCCGCATCCCCTCGGCGACCACGTCGAAGTGGCGGCGGGTCTCGTCGGCGACGAGCTGGACGTGTGCCCGCGTCCCCTCGGCGACCACGTCGAAGTGGCGCTGCGTTTCCTCGAATTGGGCTCTGATCTCAGGGTCCATGAGCGAAGTGACGCCAGCCTAACATGCGGCGTTCGGCCGGCGCAATCGTGTATCCGATTTCAGACAGCGGCCAGGAGAAAACGGGATGGCTCAAGGACTTTCCTGACCGCCGGGAACTGGCAGAAGGAGGCTCCGCTGCCTGCGAGGTACTTGACTGGAACAAGCATCTTCTCACGCGCGCCGGCCGGACGAACATATACCTCAACGGGAAATGTCCCCGTCACATCCGACTGGTTGCGGGAACGGCGGCGTAGCCTCCGAACGTACTTAGCCGCATCCTTCACGTCTGTGTGCCCGAGCGGCTTTCTCATACGCTATCTTCAAGTCATCGCGCGCTTGAGGCGCGACGACGATCTTCATCGGCGGGAAGAGCTAGCTCGGATCTCGCGCACAACGTCAGCAAGCGGGATGCCTTTCCCGGCATCTAGTTCATCGAGCCCGGCCAGTATACCCTTTTCCTCCGCCTCGGAAAGAGGGGACGGTTGATCGATTGACTCGATTGCGTACCGGCCGGGGGGAAGTTTCTTTAGTTCCTCAGGAATGCCCATACCATCCCAATCGATCACTGTCGGTTTCATAGGTGCACCTCCGACGCCAGCCTAACATGCGGCGTTCGGCCGGCGCAATCGTGTATCCGATTTCAGACAGCGAAGCGCTAGGCGGTGGGGCGGTCCTTGGCGAGCTCGATGTCCTTTGTATCCTCCGATTGACACTCAGAGCCATAATGGGTATCTTTATGCCCATAGGAGGTAAGATCATGGGGGCCATTCGGATGGCATTCACACTGCCGGAGTCGCTGGTCGCCTGGCTGACCCGCATTTCGCCGGGGCAGCGATCCCGGCTTGTCGCTGAGGCGCTCGAGCGGGAACGCCGCCGCCGCGAGGCGGAAGAGGTCGATCGGGCCTTCGAGGCCATGGCTCTGGACACGCGGTACCGGGCAGTGTCGGAGTCCCTGGACCGGGACTTTGCCCGCGCCTCCTCGGAGGCATTACGGGTTGCGGAGGGCACATGGAACGCGGCGAAATCTGGCAGGCGGCGCTCAGCCCGATCATCGGCTCGGAAGAGGGCGGTGAGCGCCCGGTCCTGATCGTTTCCCGCAACGCGATCAACCGGTCGAGCCCTGTGGTGATTGTCTGCCCGCTGAGCGATCGGGAACGCTTCTCCCGGATTTACCCCAGCCAGGTCGAAGTTCCGCCGGCCCCGGGAAACGGGTTAACCAAGCGCTCGGTCATCATGGGCGAGCAGGTCCGGGCCATTTCCAAACGGCGCCTGATCACGCGTCGTGGAGCTGTCGCGCCGGATCGTCTCCTGATGGTGGATCGAGCGCTCAGGATCGCCCTGCAGTTGGAGTAGTTCGGCGCGCTAGGCGGTGGAGCGGTCCTTGCCGAGCTCGAAGGCCTCGTGGAGCGTGCGGACGGCGAGCTCGGTGTACTTGTCCTCGATGACGCACGACACCGCGATCTCGGAGGTCGAGATCATCTGGATGTTGACGCCCTCCTTGGCGAGGATCGAGAACATCCGCGCCGCCACGCCGGAATGGCTGCGCATGCCCACGCCGACGATGGAGACCTTCGCGACCCGGTCATCGTGGGTGACGCCCTGGGCGCCGATGCGCCGCGCGACCTCTTCCAGGACCGCGACCGCCTTGGCCCGGTCGCCCCGGGCGAGCGTGAAGGAGATGTCCGAGTAGCCGTCGCGGCTGATGTTCTGGACGATCATGTCCACCACCACGTTCTGCTCCGCCACCGCGCCGAAGACCTGAGCCGCGATGCCGGGCCGGTCGGGAACCCGAAGGATCGAGACTTTGGCCTGTCCCCGGTCGTGGGTGATGCCGGTCACCACCGCTTGTTCCATGCCCCTGTCCTCCATGGTCACGAGGGTCCCCGGATCCGGCTTGAAGGTGGAGCGGACGTGGAGCGGGACGCCGTACTTCTTCGCGAACTCCACCGAGCGCGACTGAAGCACCCTGGCTCCGAGGCTCGCCATCTCGAGCATCTCGTCGTAGGAAATGCGGGGTAGCTTGCGCGCGTCGGGGACGATGTTGGGATCGGCGGTGTAGACCCCGTCCACGTCGGTGTAGATCTCGCAGACGTCGGCCTTGAGCGCGGCCGCCAGCGCGACGCCGGTGAGGTCCGAGCCGCCGCGGCCGAGGGTGGTGATCTCTTCATCGGCGGTGATCCCCTGGAATCCGGCGACGACCGCGATGTGGCCCCCGTCGAGCGCCTGGGCGATGCGGTCGGACTCGATCTTCCGGATGCGCGCCTTGGTGTGGGCCGTGTCGGTGAAGATGCCCACCTGGGCCCCCGTGAAGGAGCGGGCGGGATGGCCCAGGCTCTGGATCGCCATCGCCAGGAGGGCGATCGACACCTGCTCGCCCGTGGCCAGGAGCATGTCCATCTCCCGCGGCTCCGGACTCGGCGCAATCTGCGCGGCCAGGGCGACGAGCGAGTCGGTGGTCTTCCCCATGGCCGACACGACCACCACGACGCGGTGTCCCTGGCGGGCGGTCTCCACCACGCGGCGGGCGACCGCCTTCATCTTGTCGGGGTCGGCCACCGACGAGCCGCCGTATTTCTGCACGATGAGACTCATCGGCGGCATCCTACACGAGCGGGGTCAGGTCTTGCAATCACACATTCGTCGGGGGGAGCTGTTGCAATGCAAGACCTGACCCCCAGGACCTAACGGCTGGGGCCGGGTCGCGGTGGGGGCCGCCTCAACCGCTCGCGGGCGCGCTGGCGCTCCTCGGGCGTCATCTGCTGCCAGCGCTCCCAGTTCCGGATCACGCGCTCGCGTTCGTCGGGGGGCATGGCCTGGAACTGGCGGAAGCGCTTCAATATGCGCTCCTGGCGTTCGGGCGCGAGCCGCTGGAACCGCTCGTGGGCGCCCTGCAGCTCCTGGCGCCGGGACTCCGGCAGATCCTTCCAGCGCCGGAAGTCCTCGAGGATACGCCCGCGCTCCTGCGGGGGGAGCTGGCGGAAGCGCTGGAAGTTCTGCCGGGCGGCCTGACGCTGCTCCGCCGATAGCTGCTTCCAGTGCCGGTAATTCTCGAGCACCCGGGCCCGCTGCTCGGGGCTGAGCGCGCGCCAGCGCTCGCGGTTCCGCTCGATCAGCGCGCGCTCCTCCGGGGAGAAGGTCTCCAATCCCTGGACGGGAGGTTGCGGCTGGCCCCAGGCGATCTCCGCCGCGCCGGCCGCCAGGAGGGCGGCGAGCGCGAGGAGCCGCAGCAGCCGAAGGGCTCGCGTCATTTCTTTTCCTCCTCCTCCAGGTACCGGAGCCGCTCCAGCAGCCGGAACCGCTCCCAGAATCGCAGGCGCTGGAGCAACTCGCGGTCGTTGGCCACTTCGACCTCGCTCAGGAGATCCAGGTCCTTTAGCATCTCGGCGTCCACCGCGTCGTCCTTCGTCTCAGCCGCCCCGGCGCGCGTTCCCCCCGCGATCCCGACCAGCCCACAGGCGAGCACGGCCAGCATTTTCCACCCCGTCCCAGCCGCCATCAGCCCTTCCGGCTGGGATAGAGTTCATCCAGACGGCGGACGACATCCAGGTCCTCCCAGAGATCCAGACGCTCGATCACCGCGTACTGGCGGAGAAGGTCGAGCCGGCTCGCCGCCACCCTCTCTTCCAGTGAGGCGAGGTCGCCGTTGACGCGCGGGCCGGAGATCCAGCTCTGGACGCTCAGGATCAGAAGCACCCCCGCCGCCGCAGCGGCCAGCGCCAGCGGGACCGGGCGCCGGAGCCACTGCCATCCCAGGGGCCGCCGCCGGGCTTCCAGCTTTTCCCGGAGCTCGGCGCGGTACGCTCCCCAGTGCACCGGGGGTGCCTCGGGCAGGGAACTCCCCAGATCGCTGAGGATCCGCCCGAAGTCCTCCGCGGCGCGGGCGCACTCCGAGCAGGCGGCCAGGTGGTCGGCCACGCTCCGGCGGTCGTTCTCGGCCAGCTCCCCCCTCAGATAGGCGATCAGCAGCGCGTCGGGATGCGGCGTCGTTGCCATCTCAGGTGCCTCCCATCGTCTTCCGGAGCGCGGTCAGTGCCCGGTGAAGATGCACGCGGACCGTCGCCTCCGAGCATTTCAGCACCAGCGCGATCTCGGCCGTGGGCAATTCCTCCTGCACCTGGAGAAGGAGCGCCGCCCGTTGCTGGGGCGAGAGCCCGTCCACCGCCGTCCAGAGCCGGCTCATGTCCCTGCCCCGGCCCAGCTCTTCCAGGGGATCCTCCGCGGCAGCGGGCAGGCGCTCCAGCGCCGAGCCCTCGGCGCCCTCCTCGGAGTGCGCCGGCCCGACGGTGCGGCGCCACCACCGATGCTTGCGCCGGTGATCGAGGCAGAGGTTGACGAGGATCCGGTAGAACCAGGTGGAGAAGCGGGCCCGCCCGCCGAAACTCCCGGCGGCCTGGTAGAGACGGATGAACGCTTCCTGGGAGAGATCACGCGCCTCCTCGGCGTCGCGGAGGATCGACCAGGCCAGGCGGTAGGCGCGCTGCTGGTAGCGTTCCACCAGGAGGTTGAAGGCCGCTTCGTCCCGGCCGGCCACGCGCTCGCAGAGCGATTCATCGGAGAGCTCCACTGGGGCCGCGTCCTCTTGCGTTCATCTTCCCAT
>JACPSW010000134.1 GCA_016193045.1 Candidatus Rokuibacteriota bacterium
GCGCGTGTGGGCCCTCGGCACGCCGGTCGCCGCCGTCGTGGCCGGGAGCCCGTATCAGGCGCGCGACGCGGCGGATCTGATCGAAGTGGAATACGAGCCGCTGCCGCCCGTCGTGGATCCGGAGGTGGCCCTCGGACCGGGGGCGCCCGTCGTGTTCGAAGAGTTTGGGGATAACCAGTCCTTCGCCCAGAGCTGGCGGAACGGAGATGCGGGAGCGGCGTTCGCCGCCGCCGACCGCGTGGCGAAGGTAAAGGTCGTCCAGCAGCGGCTCGCCGCCGTCGCCCTCGAGGGGCGGGCGATCCTGGCCGCCTGGGATCCGGCGGCGGAGGAGCTGACGATCTGGACCTCGACCCAGGCGCCGTTCCGCGTGCGCTCGGAGATCGCCGCCATCCTGGGGATTCCCGAGGGCAAGGTCCGCGCCATCGCCCCCGAGGTCGGCGGCGGCTTCGGCGTCAAGACCGCGCCGTACGGCGAGGACGTCCTGGTGGCCTGGGCCGCCGTGCAGCTCGCGCGGCCGGTCAAGTGGATTTCCTCCCGGAGCGAGGATCTCCTCACCACCAACCACGGGCGGGGCGGCGTCTCGGAGGGCGAGCTGGCCGTTCGCGCCGACGGCGCGATTCTGGGGCTCAGGGCCCGGATCGTCTGCCCCCTCGGCACCGCGCTCGTGAACAGCGCCGCCGTCACCCCGTACAACCACGCCCGGCTCCTCCCCGGCGCCTACGTGATCCCGGCGTGCGAGATCGAAGCCCGCGGCGCGTTCACCACGACGGCGCCCATCGGGGCCTACCGCGGCGCGGGCAGGCCCGAGGCCGCGTTCCTGATCGAGCGGCTCATGGACGAGGCGGCGCGCGCCCTCGGCATGGACCCGGCGGAGATCCGCCGGAAGAACTTCATCCCGCCGGATCGCTTTCCCTTCACGACGGTGATGGGTCAGGTCTACGACTCGGGCGACTACGAGCGTGCCATGGACAAGGCGCTGACGCTGGTCGGGTACCGCGAGCTTCGGAAGGAGCAGGCCGCCGCGCGCGGCCGGGGGGAGATCCTGGGGATCGGCCTGTCTACCTACGTCGAGCCGTGCGGCCTCGGCTGGGAGAGCGGGAGCGTGCGCGTGGAGCGGACGGGCGCCGTCACCGCCGTCACGGGCTCGAGCCCCCAGGGCCAGGGACACGAGACGACCTTCTCCCAGGTGGTGGCCGATTTCCTGGGCGTCGAGCCCGCCGACGTCGTCGTCAAGCACGGCGATACCCAGTCGGCGCCCCAGGGCTTCGGCACCATGGGAAGCCGGAGCGTTTCCCTCGGCGGCGGGGCCCTCGCCAAGGCCTCGACGGAGGTGCGCGACAAGGGACGGCGCATCGCCGCGAACCTGCTGGAGGCGGCGCTCGACGACGTCGTCGGGGTGCGGGGGGGATTCCACGTCGTCGGCGCGCCGGATCGCCGGGTGGCGTGGAAGCGCGTGGCCGACGCCGCCTACAAGGGCCAGGCCCTCGCGCCCGGCGACAGCCCGGGGCTCGACGCCACGGTCTTCTTCCAGGCCGCGGGCGAGATGTGGAGCTTCGGCACGGTCGTGGCGGTGGTACGGGTTGAGCGAGACACGGGTGTGATCTCCCTCGAGAGGCTCCTCTGGGTGGACGACTGCGGCACCGTCGTGAACCCGCTCCTGGTGGAGGGGCAGCTCCACGGCGCGCTCGCCCAGGCGGTGGGCCAGGCGCTCCTGGAGCAGATCGTGTACGACGCCGACGGCCAGCTCCTGAGCGGGACGCTGATGGACTACGCCGTGCCCCGCGCCGCCGACGTGCCCGTGCCGGTCCTCGACAAGACCACGACGCCCTCGCCGCGCAACCCGATCGGCGCCAAGGGGGCGGGGGAGGCCGGCTGCATCGGCGTGCCCCCCGCCATCGTCAACGCCGTCGTGGACGCCCTCGTGCCCTTCGGGGTCCGCCACGTGGACATGCCGCTCACCTCCGAGAAAATCTGGCGGGCCATTCACACCCGTGCTGAAGGGGCGCCGCGGTAGGCATGGCAGCCGGCGCTTGGCAACAGAGGTCCACTTCGTCCACCGTGGGCCGCTGCGCCTCACTGCCGAAGCCGAGAAGGCCGAGGACCCGGCCTACGCCACCAGCTGGAGCCAGCCATGATCCGAGCACATGTTCCCACCCACACCAAGGAGGCATACACAATGGAGATGGAGCGACGCGAGTTTCTGAAGTTCGCAGGGGCGATGACCTTCACGCTGGCCGCGGGCCCGTCGTGGGCCCAGAGCGCCAAAGTCGAGGTCCAGTGGCTGGGGCAGTCGGCCACCAAGATCACGACCCCGGCGGGGAAGGTGATAGTCATCGACCCGTACCTCACCACGAACCCCAAGACGCCTCCCCAGCACAAGAACCTGGACGCGCTCGGCAAGGTGGACCTGATCCTCGTGACCCACGCTCACGGCGATCATATCGGCGGCGCCAGCGCCGGTCGCACCGACGGGTCCACCGACGTGGCGGACCTCGCCAAGCGGACCGGAGCGAAGGTCCTCGCGTCCACGACTCTCACCCGGGTGATGGTGGAGCTCGGCTGGGTCCCGCCGGCGCAGGCGGTGGCCCTGGGCAAGAGCGGCAAGGTTCAGCCGGCCGGCCCCCAGATCACCATCACCCAGGTCCGGGCCGAGCACTTCTCGGACCTCACCCTCATCGACCCGGCCACGAAGAAGACCACCACTTCCACCGTAGGTGAGCCGGTCGGGTACATCGTGGAGCTCGAGAACGGCTTCAAGCTCTACCACATGGGGGACACCGGGCTCTTCGGCGACATGCGGCTCATCGGCGACTACTACAAGCCCGAGCTGGTCCTGATCCCCATCGGCGGCCACTTCGTGATGGACCCGAAGGACGCCGCCTACGCGACCAAGGAGATGCTCAAGCCCAAACACGCCATTCCCTTCCACTACGGGACGTTCCCGGTGCTCAAGGGCACGCCCCAGGAGTACCAGCAGGCCCTCGGGCAGACGACGACCCAGGTCTTCCCGATCAGCCCCGGCGACAAGCTCACGTTCTAGTGAGAAGCGAGCGCCTCAGCCTGGTGGATCGCCACGTGACTGTGCCATCCTGACCAGTTTGCTCCCTGTAAAGCGAAGGCAGGGAAGTGCCGATGTGGTGGGCAGCCGTCTTACCCGCTCTGGGCCTCCTCGCGGGGGTGCTCTTCATCATTGGGTCCATTCAGGCCTTCCGGGTTCCCCGCAGCGCCCCGCGACCACGCAGGAAGAAACCCCGCAAGCGGAGGCGGACGCCCGGAGAGACCGGGTCCATCTTCGCCGTGCTGCCACCCGTCCCAGCAGCCGCAAACGGACCGCCGCAAGAGCACGCCGCCCCGCCGGTCCCGAGTCCGGCCGTGGCGCCGGCGGCTCGGGAGGTCGCCTGGCCCGCGCGGCCGTCCGCCCCCCCGGCCATCGCGGAGGTTCGCCAACCCTCGCCCGCCGACCTGGGGCCCAGCAAGATCGTCGTCCACTACGCCGATGGCCGGATCCTCAAGGGGTTCAGCCAGGATTTCTACCCCAACAAGCCGGCCTTTCACCTCTTGCCAGCGACCACGGGGTTCTCGTTCACGGACGAGGCGGTGGAGGTCCGGATCGAAGGGCTCAAGGCCGTGTTCTTCGTGCGGGATTTCGCCGGGAACCCCGCCTACAACGAGCGCAAGCACTTTGCCGAGGGGGAGCACCCCCCTGGCCGGAAGGTGCGCGTGGTGTTCAAGGACGGCGAGGTGCTCGTCGGGTCCACGGTGGGCTACGAGCGGCAGCGCCAGGGCTTCTTCATGATCCCGGCCGATCCTCAGAGCAACAACCGGAGCGTCTTCGCCGTCGCCGCCTTCGTCACGAGCGTCCGCTTCCTGTAGCGTATCGCTTATTGGGCATTGACACGCCCGCCTCCGGCCGCTAGCATCCCGCCTACGTTCGCTCCGAGTCTTCTGTGTCATGGTTCGACGACAGCGAGTCTCCATCGGAATCGTCGCGCTTCTGTCGTTGGCCGCCCTGCTCCTGCCCGCGTCGGCGCGTCAATCGAAGCCGGCTGCTTGGGCACTGACCCCGCTGGTGATCGTCGCGGAAGGGTTGGGGCATCTTCGAGGCGTCGCGGTGGACGAAAATGGCGCGGTATTCGTCACGGACGCGAAAGCGGGAACGCTCCTTCGGGTTGCCCCCGATGGCGGGCGGACGATCGTCATGGAACGGCTGAGGCGTCCCGTGGGCGTGGCGGTGGATCGGGAAGGCCGGCTGGTCGTCGTCGAAGAGGGACGACGACACGTTCTTCGACTGGAAACCGCAGGCCCCCCGACGTCGCTGAGCTCGGGGATGAGGCATCCACGGTGGGTCACCGCCGCTCCTGACGGGCACCTCTACGTCACGGCGAAGCGCCTCGCCTCCGAGGGCGAGGAGGGAGATGACGACGAGGTGGAGCCCGAGCTGGTGGTACGGCTCTCGCCCGATGGGATCGCGAAGGTGTTCGCCGACAGGTTTCGAGGGCTTCAGGGTGTGGCCGTGACAGAGGACGCGCTCCGGGCGGTGGCGCGGGGACGGAAGGGCGAGCGCCACCCGGCCGGAACGCTCTATGAGATTCCGGTCGGGCCCGACGGTCGGGCTGGCCCCGTGCAATCCGTCACGACGGGCGAGCTTGCGGGGCCCATGGGGCTGGCCGCTGATCGGCTGGGGGCGAATTTTGTTAGCGCCAAATCCCTCGCCGAGGAGCGGTGGCGCCGCGGCGTTATCGTGAAGGTTGCGGAGGACGGCGCCGCGTCCCTCTTTGCCGCGGGGTTGGATGATCCGCAAGGCCTGGCCTTTGCCCCGGATGGGTCGCTCTACCTGGCCGACGGCAACTCCGGCCGGATTCTCCGCTTCACGGCTCCGCGCGCGCCCGTCGTCGATGAGCCCCCTCCGGCCCTCACGGGTGAACGCCAGGTCATCCTCGGGCTCAGGGCGGAAGCAGGCGCTCGGCTGACGGTTCTGGGCAGCGGATTTCCCCTCGTCGCGGCGGCTGATGACACGGGATTCGCCGTGATCTCGGTGCCGCTCCGGCGGAACGCCGACAACCATCTGCTGGTGTTCGCCACCGGCAGCACCGGCCTGGGGCTGACCTCGGCGCCGCTCCCGCTGAGCATCACGCAGGACGACGAGCCACCCGCACTCGAGCTCCTGGCCCCGCAGGCGGGATCGCTTCTTCGTGGTACGATTTCCGCGGAGGCCCGCGCCACCGACTTGAACGGGATTGCCGGTGTCGAATTTCACCTCGATGAGGTGACGGTCGGGTTCGACGCGGCGCCTCCATTCAGGGTGAGCGTGGACACTGCGGTGATGCCGGACGGTCTTCGGGTCGTGTCGGCGCTCGCCCGGGATCGGGCGGGCAACGTCCGAAGCGCGAGCGTTCCGGTGACGGTTGATAACACGCCGCCCGAGGTGCGGATCGTCGCGCCGGCTCCCGGGGCCGTCGGCGTCGGCCCCATCGAGGTCCTCGTCGAGGCGGCGGACGTGACCTCGGGCGTGGCCCGGGTCGAGGTGGCGGTCAACGGGACATCCCGGTCGGTGGCGGAAACACCGCCCTACCGATTCCGGTTGGACCCGCAGGAGGTGGGGCCGGGGCCCCGGGTCCTGCAGGCGGCAGCGGTGGATCGAGCCGGCAACCGTGGCGAATCGCCCCCAGTGTCGATCGTTCTCTCCGGGACGCCGGTCGAGACCCCCGGAAGTGACCTCGTGGCTGTGCCGTCGAGCGGAGTGGCGCCCCTGACGGTGGCGTTTTCTCTCCGTAGCGCCCCGGGTGCCGCCGTCACCGTGGATTTCGACGGCGACGGCACGGTGGACTTCAGTGGGCCGAGCCTGGATGGCCAGAGCTTCACCTACACCGGGCCGGGAATCTACTTCCCCAGGGCGACCATCACGGGCGCCCAGGGATCGCAGTCCACGGTGACCACGGTGGTCAACGTTCTCGATCGAGCTCAGATGGACAGCTTTCTCAAGTCCACGTGGAACGCCATGAAGGCTGCCCTCATCCGGAACGACATTGAAGCGGCCCTCCTCCTCTTCTCGCCGCCCCAGCAAGACCGGTTCCGCACTCTGTTCGGACTCCTGAGCACGCGGATCGCGCAGATTGCAGCGGACATGCAAGATATCGAGCTGATTTACCTCGTCGAGGGGCAGGCAAAGTACCGGCTGCCACGGACCCAGATGTACGCGGGCCAGCTCATGACGCTGACGTACTACGTTTATTTGGTTCAGGATGACGGGGGCTTCTGGAGCATCGAGAG
>JACPSW010000135.1 GCA_016193045.1 Candidatus Rokuibacteriota bacterium
CAACATAACGCTCATTAACACAATAAGCTAAAACGTCCGCTACTTGGATTCCTGGAGTCACGACAGAATCGCTGAAGTTCGGCACGGGCACCACATGTTGAAGTTGTCCTCCGGCACCGTGGCGAAACATGTAATTCGTGAAGCTGGTTGCAACCTTCTGATTTGTTCCATGGTCGATCCCATCGAAGAAGAGAACCCCATGGTATTTGGCGTGCTTCTCCACCATATAGCGATCCACTCTGCGAAGGATCGCCCGATAGAGCGATGGTAAATGGTCTCCTTTCAAGGTGGCCAGCGGCAACGAACCGTCCTGCACGAGAGCGAACGGTACAATTCCATACTCCTTCAAAAGGGCAATGAGCTGCCTTACGAACTCCCGGTTCTTTGGAAGTTCAATCGCTCTCTCTGAAAGTAAGAAGCGCCCTTTTAACTCAAGTTCTGTCGGCTCTTGAATTTTCCAAAAGTGCTTTTTCAGCCTGAAGAGATCCTTGTCGAATGCTCGGTATCGATCTTCCCGGATGAGAACACCGGCGAAGGTAGATTTGCAATTAGGCGCGCTCGCCTCCCGGTAGCTCTCGTCCACGTAAACGAGCATAAAGTCCCCCGTTCAGCTCTTAGTTTCTCCGCCTTTCTATCCCGGGGGCGGCCCCCCGCAACGTTTAGGCCCGCGACAGCAACTAGGCCATGTGCTGAATCATGTGCTGAATCACCCCGAGGTTGGCGCGATCATCGGCCTTTGGCAAGAAAATTGTCCCCGATTGTCCACGCCCTCTCAGCACACGAACCGCCAAGAGCAGCGCGGAGCAAGGGGACGGGGTGACGCTTTTTGACCATCCTTGAAAAACCCTGTCAACAAGGACCGGAAAATCTGGCTGAAGGGGCTCCAGTTGATCTAAGATTATCCCGGTTTTTCGAAGACTTATCCCCGGGGATGCCCGGACGGCGCCCGAGCGGGACCCTGGCATTGAACCTGCACAAGTTCCAGCGGACGAGAGAGATGAGGCTCAATAGATCGAGACGGTTCAGGAATCAGGGAGGCTTCAGCCTCATCGAGCTCATGATCGTGGTGGCCATCATCGGGATTCTGGCTGCCATCGCCGTGCCGCTCTACCAGAACATCCAGTCGCGCGCGCGCACCGCCAAGGCGACGGCAGATGTCCGCACGGTCGCGGCGGCGGTGGTCCAGTACGCCGCCGGATGCGCTGGGTTACCCGGATCAGTCGCCGACGTCTGCAACCCGGGCGGCGCGGCTCCCAACGCCCTGGTCGTGATCCAGAACAACCCGGTCACGGGCCAAAACATCGGCCCGTTCTTCAATGCCTTCCCCCTCCCGCCGCCGGGCTGGGGGGCAGCCTACACGGTCAACATCGCCGCATGTCCCGGAGCACTTTGCGGCACTTTCCAGGTCATCGCGGGGCCGGCGACCAACGGCGACAACGGGGGCGTGGCGGTCACGGCCCCCCAGTAAGCGCCGCTAGAAGAGATCCGGCAGATCCACGCCCTGCTCGGCGAACAAAGCGCGTAGTTTCCTGAGCCCGGCGCCCTCGATCTGCCGCACGCGCTCCGGCGAAAGCCCCAGCCGCCGACCGACTGCCTCCCGCGTCAGCGCCTCCTCCCCGCTCAACCCGAACCGCAAGCGAATCACCCTCCGCTCACGCTCCGGCAGATCGTCCAGGAGCCCTGTCAGGTCTTTCCGATCCCGCAGCAGGGTGCCGAGCGGCTCGGCTGGGGGAATCTCCTCGAGTTCCGCCAGCTGCTCGGCTGGAATCTCGAGGGACCGGGCGACCTCGTCGCGCGAGGGTGGCCGGCTGAGCTTCCGGGTGAGCCGCTCCCGCTCCTTCCGGTAGCGCCCCAGCAAGAGCTGCACGTGCACCGGCAGCCGGATTGCACGCGCGTGATTGGCCAGGGCCCGCACCACCGCCTGGTGGATCCACCAGATCGCATAGGTGGAGAAGGGCGTGCCCTTGTGGGGGCGAAACGTCCTCACGGCCCTCAGGAGGCCCAGGTTGCCCTCGGCGATCAGGTCGGGCAGAGGCAGCCCCCGGTGGCGGTAGCGCCGGGCGATTGCCAAGACCAGGCGGAGGTGGGCCTCGATCATGCGCTGCTCGGCCCCGGCCTCGCCGGCCAGCACCCGGCGGGCCAGGGCTTGCTCCTCCTCGGGGGAGAGCGGCGGGATCCGGGAGATCTCCCGCAGGTACTCGGCGAGGTTGACGGCAGCCCGGCCGCCCTCCGGTCCCGCGATCTCGGCGGGCTCGATCAGATCTTGCAGGTCATCGTCGTGGAGATCCGAATCCCTCATGGCACCGAGGTGTCCTCAGGCGGGCCTTCCCGCTCATGTGTCGAACTCGGCGAAGCGGATGCCGAAGGAGGCGAACCGACCCGTCGGCGGAAGCCACGTCACCGAGACTTTCTCCACGCGGGCCAGCGGCGGGCCCTTCTCCAGATCGCGGACGAAGTCCTCGATGGTCTCGCGCGGACCCTCCGCGCGCACCCGGACCCGGCCGTCCTTCAGGTTCATGACGTAGCCCCTGAGCCCGAGCTGGAGCGCCTTCCGCTGGGCAAAGTTCCGGTAGCCCACTCCGTGCACGTCGCCGCCCACGAGGATCTCCGCACCGCTCCGGGGGAGGGGCGAGCTCATCGCGGCTTGGCGTGCACCTGCTCGGCCCGCTCGATCGCCCGGGCCACCGCCGCGTCCGGCCCCTCGGCCGGGATCACGCCCTCCAGGTGGGTCCAGGCTCCGAGCCCGACCACCGGGATCCCCATCTTGAGCGCCAGGGCCACCTCCGAGAGCGTCCCGAATTCCCCGGGCAGCGCGATGACGGCGTGGGAGGAGCGCACGACGATGGCGTTGCGGGCATGGCCCAGATCGGTCACGATCGCGACGTCCACGAAGGCATTGGCGTCCCGGTGGCTCGGGCCGGGAAGGATGCCGACGGTCAGCCCGCCCGCTTCCCGGGCGCCGCGCGCCGCCGCCTGCATCACGCCGCCGAGGCCGCCCGTGACCAGCACGGCCCCGGCGGCCGCGACCGCGCGGCCTACCGACTGCGCGAGCTCGGCGACCGCGGGAGGACAGTCGGAGGCGCCGACGACGCCGAGCTGCCAGGAGAGAGATTGGTCGGGGCGACTGGATTTGAACCAGCGACCTCCTGCTCCCGAAGCAGGCGCGCTACCAGGCTGCGCTACGCCCCGATCTTCCACTTGGCTCCCGCCGCGTGGGCCTCAGGCCTCCCACCCGTACTTGCCGATCAGCTTCACGAACACGCACCCCGAATCAGCGGAGATCTTCTTCTCCCCGCCGACCCGGTCCACCACCGTGAGGGTCTGGGCGAACGGATCCCCGACGGGCAGCACCATCCGTCCCCCCTCCACCAGCTGCTCGAACAGGGGCTCGGGCACCGCCGGGGCCGCCGCCGAGACGATGATCCGGTCGAACGGCGCCTCGTCAGGCCAGCCGTAGGTTCCGTCGGCCGTCCGCACCCAGACGTTGGTGTACCCCAACGCCTCCAGGGTAGCGCGGGCGCGGGCCGCGAGCGAAGCGATCCGTTCGACCGAGCAAACCCGCCGCGCCAGCTCCGCGAGGACGGCGGTCTGGTACCCCGAGCCCGTGCCGATCTCCAGCACCTTCTCGCTGCCGGTCAGGTGAGCCAGCTGCGTCATGATCCCGACGATGTACGGCTGCGAGATCGTCTGCGCCTCGCCGATGGGCAGCGGATGGTCGCCGTAGGCGCGATCCCGGAGCGCCTCCTCCACGAAGAGGTGGCGCGGGACCTTGCGCATCGCCTCCAGCACCCGCGCGTCGGTGATCCCCCGCCGGACGAGCTGCTCCTCGACCATGCGCTCGCGCTCGCGCGCGAAGCGGGCCGTCGGCGGGCCCGGGAGATCGCGCGGCAGCGGCGCCCCCAGCATCAAGATTACCGCTTCCGGCGCGGCCGAAGCTGAGCGTTCAGGGCCGCCTCCCACTCGCCGAGGCGCCGGAGCGCCCCGTAATGGGTGAGGTCGAGGTGGAGCGGGGTCACCGCGGCGTACCCGTCCTGGACGGCGATGATGTCCGTGGCCTCCCGGTCATCCCACAGCGGTGGCCCCGCGCCGATCCAGTAGTAGGTCTTGCCCCGCGGGTCCTTCTCCTCGACCATCTTCTCCTTGTACACCCGGTGGCCGAGCCGCGTGAAGCGGATCCCCTTCGGGCGGCCGCCGGGGACGTTGACGTTGAGCAGCGTCTTCGCCGGGAGCCCCTCCACCAGCGTCCGCATGGCGATCAGCCGCGCGATCTTCCCCGCCTCCTCGAAGCCCCCCTGCTCCGGCCCCACCAGGGAGACCGCGATCGCCGGGATCCCCAGCAGCGTGCCCTCCATCGCCGCCGAGACGGTCCCGGAGTAGGTGACGTCGTCGCCCAGGTTCGACCCGTGGTTGATCCCGGACACCACGAGCTTGGGCTCGGCCGGCAGGAGCCCGAGCACCGCCAGGTTCACGCAGTCCGACGGCGTGCCGTTGACCGCGAAGCGTCGCTCCCCCAGGCGATCCACGCGCAGCGGGCGGTGCAGCGTGAGCGCGTGGCCGACCGTGCTCTGCTCCCGCTCCGGCGCGACCACGTACACGTCGCCCAGCGGGGCGAGCGCCTCGGCCAGCGCCGCGAGGCCTGGCGCGTTGATCCCGTCGTCGTTCGTGACGAGCACCAGTGGCGTCGACATAAAAAAGGGCAGATCGGGGTGCTTCCGGATCAGCTTACACAGGCTGTTCGCGATCTCGGAGTGACGGGGAACCGGCGCGCTTCGACCAGATGAACTCCTCGCGCTTCAAGCAGGAAGCGCGATGGGCCTACGCCGGGCGCGGCGCCGAACGACGCGCCGTCCCTTGAGCATCAGCTGATAGGCGTCCCGGATGTTCTCCTCAAGCTCTCGAAGCGTCCGCCCCTGGCTGAAGACACCGGGAACTTCCCGCACCTGCCCCACAAGCCAGTTCCCGTCCTTCCAGTATTCCAAACGTGAACCTTACCGCCATGAAATCTCCTGGTAAGAGTTATTGGTCGGGGCGACTGGATTTGAACCAGCGACCCCTTGCACCCCATGCAAGTGCGCTACCAGGCTGCGCCACGCCCCGGACCACGAGGTATTGTACGGGAGGGAGCGGGGGAACTCAAGGGCCGCGGCCGCGGTGGTCGCGCGAGAGGAGGGAGCGGATCGCCTCCAGGCGGCCGCGCATGCGCTCGAGGGCTTCGCCGTGGGCGGGGGCCCGGGCGCCGGGCTCGGGCGGCTCCGCCTCCCCGCGGGCTTCGGCCAGGAGGCGCTTCTTGGCGCCCTCCAGGGTGAGGCGCTCGTTGTAGAGGAGCGATTTGATCCGCAGGACCAGCTCCACGTCCCGCTTGCGGTAGAGGCGCTGGCCGGCTTCGTTCTTCTTGGGATGGAGGAGCTTGAACTCGGACTCCCAGTAGCGGAGGACGTAGGCCGGCACGCCGGTGAGGTCCGCCACCTCCCCGATCCGGAAGTACAGTTTATCGGGAATCGCCTGCACCATGGCGCCCGACGGCTGCTACTGGTTGATCCGGGCTTTCAATCCCTTGCTCGGCTTGAACGTCAGCACCCTCCGGGCGGTGATCTCGATGCTGGAGCCCGTCTGGGGGTTGCGTCCGCGCCGGGATGCCTTCTTCCGGATCCGGAAGTGACCGAACCCGACGATCTTCACATCCTCCCCGCGCTCGAAGCATTTGGAGACGAGGTCGAAGACCGACTCCACCACCGCTGCGGACTGCCGCTTCGAGAGCCCGTGCGCCGCGACCGCATTGATCAGATCGTTTTTCGTCAGGGGGATCACCTCCCTCCCGTTCCGACCGTCTCGCGCACCCACGCCACGTAGGCCGGCGAGCCGGATTCCACGGGCAAGGCTAAGATCTCGGGAACCGAATACGGGTGCAGGGCGAGGATCCGGCGCTGGAGGGCCGCGTAGCGCTCGCGGCCGGTCTTGATGACCAGCAGCCCCTCCCCTTCGTCCTGGAGCCGTCCCTCCCAGAAGTAGATGGAGCGGACGCCGGGCACCACGTTCACACACGCCGCCAGGCGCTCCTCCACCAGGGTCCGGGCCAGCGTCGCCCCCACGTCGGCGGACGGCACGGTGACCAGGACGACGAGCGTGTCCACGTCGCTCATCAGCTCGCCTCGCCCGGCGAGCCGGGTATCCACCGAAGGTGGGTGGAGGCCCGAGGGAGGAGCATCAGCGCGGGGCGCCCCTGACGACGAACCCGGGGACGCCCTTGCCGCCGAGCTCCTGCTGGGCGGCCACCGCCTCCTTCCGATCGGCAAAGCCTCCCACCCTCACCAGGTGAAACGTCGCCTTCTCCCCCCCACCGCCGCCGACGCGTCGGATCTTCACGGTCATCCCGGCGCCGGCCAGCTCTTTGGACAGCGCCACGGCATCCTTGAGCGGCAGCGGCGGCCGCACCACAGCGCCCCCCTTGACGGCGTCCACCCGCAGGCCCTTAGCCTTGACCTTGTCGTACACGTCCCGCTGCTTGGCCCCCGCCACGAAGATCTCGTTGCCGCCGCTTCCCCCGCCCGAGCCCCGCGTCACCGTCGCTTCCTGGACGGAGTACTTCTGATCCTTCAGCTGGGTCGCGAGGCGCGAGGCGTTCTTGGCGTCGCTGAAGGCGCCCACCTGAACCCAGTAAGTGCCCTTCGGCGGGGGGGCGGCAGGCTTGGCCACGGGCTCGGCGGGCTTCTCCGCAGGCTTCGCGGCCACCTGGGGCGCCGGCCTGGCGGGCGCCGCCGGCTTCTCGCCGACCCTGGGCGCCGGAGCCGCCGGCGCGACGGGCACCGCGGGCTTGGCCGGCTCAGCGGGCTTCTGGGCGACTTTGGGCGGCGGCGCGGGGGCCACAGGCGCGGGCGGAGCGACGGCCGGGGGCGCCGGAGGCGCGGGCGGAGCCACAGGCGTGGCCACCGGGGCCTGAGGAGGCTTGCCGACAGTGACGGGGGGCTTCGAGGGCGCCGCCCACCACTCCTGGGCATAGGGGAGTGCGAGGACGCCCACTACGGCGAGGATGAGGACCGCGAGCGCTGCGCGAAACCAGGGGTTCGCGAAGATGCTCCGCGTCTCTTCCTCTTCTTCCTCGTACTCCTCTTCTTCGTCTTCGTAGTCGTCGCGCTCAGGGCTCATCTGGCCACCCTCGGGCGGAGGTTAGACGGCGTTCATATTACCATGGACGCAAACCGTGACAAACGGATTTCGCTTTGGGTTCTGATGAGTTAGCGCGACCCCGAAGGGGCGGCGCTTGAGGCTGGGGGCGTCGCCCGACGAAACGCGAGGTCGTCCACGAACGCCTCGGCCTCGCTTCGCGTGTCGTTGGAGTCGATCATGATCGCGATCTGGCCGACCCGCGGGGGCTCCTTCCCGAAGAGCTCGACGTAATCCTGATGGACGTTCCGCTCTTCGCGGACCCACTGGCCGAGCCGCGCGCTTCCGCTCTGGAGGACCACCAGCTTCACGTTGGTGGACTGGGAGCTCGCCACGCGGAGCCCCGGCGGCGCCCGGCTGTCCCAGATGTAGCCGACGACGTCGCTGTTGATGCGGGGGAACGGCCAGCGGGGGAAGATCACGTACACCTGTCCCGCCTGGTCGTCGGTGGTCCGCTCCCGGATATCGGCCCCGGCCGGCAGCTTCGTGACCTTCCACGACCACGTCAGCAACGGGAAGTCTTTCACGTCCAGGATCACGTCGCGGTAGAGGGCGTACGAGCTCCGCTCGCTCGCCAGGCGGAAGACGACCCGGTCCTCGTCCAACACCACTTCCACGTGGGCCCGGCCCGCAAACTCCTTGAGCTCCCAGGCGAGCGGCACCCCCGCGAACGGGAGCCGGGCCGGGATCTCGTCCACGATCTTCACCGCCACCTGCTCGCCCGGTCCCCCGCGGGGGACCTTCGCCACCATCAGGCTCGACCGAGTGGAGGGGGGCGGGATCTTCTGCTTCGGCCCGGCGGGCGGCGCGGCCGCGCCCCGGCTCGGCTCGGACGGAATCGGCATGGCGTAGCCCGGCGGCCGTGGGCTCGCGGGCGCCGGTTGGGTCGGTCGGGGCGGAACCGCCGGCGGAGGCGCGGGGACCGGACGGAGGGCCGCGAGCGGAGGCGCGGGCGCAGGGACCTCCGGCGCGCCGGGCGCCCCGCCGACGAGCCGGCTGTAGTAGGCGCGGTGGCGGGGGCTGGCGACAAGGAGCGCCGCGATCGCCACCGCCACCCCCGCGACGAGAGCGAGACCGACCCGCGAACTCCGGCGGCGACGGCGCCGCTTCACGGGCGCCTCCGTCGCTTCCGCACGGGGGCGCGGCGAAAGAGCAGACGCACGGGGGAGCCGGCGAACCCGAAGGCCTGGCGCACGGAACTGACGAGGTACCGCTCGTAAGAGAAGTGGATCTTGTCGGGCTGGTTGACGCGGATCGCGAACGTCGGCGGCCCCACCCCCACCTGGAGAGCCGAATGGAAGGTCAGCGGAACGCCCCGAATGCTGATCGGGCGCCGCTCCATCGCCGCCCCCAGCGTCTTGGTGACGAGCCCCGGCGGGATCCGCTTCACCGCCTCCTCGCCGACCTGCTCCACGAGGTCGAGCAGCTCCTCGAGCCCCAGGCGCGTCACCGCGGAGGTGAAGGCCACCGGGGCGTACTCGATGAACGGGAGCCGGTCGTGAATCTGCGCCACCACCTCGGCGCGGCGCACCATCCCGCGGGGGACGAGATCCCACTTGTTCACCGCGATGACGATGGCGCGCCCCGCCTCGTGGGCGTAGCCGGCGATGTGGGCATCCTGGGCGGTCACCCCTTCGGAGGCGTCCAGGAGCACGATCGCCACCTGGCAGCGCTCGAGGCTCTTGAGCGCCATGACCACCGCGAGCTTCTCGAGCGGCGTCGTGACCTTCCCCTTGCGCCGGATTCCGGCCGTGTCGATCAGCACGTAGTCGCGCCCGCGGAAGGAGAAGGGCGTGTCCACGGCGTCGCGGGTCGTCCCCGGGGCCTCGTGGACCAGGACGCGCTCCGACCCGAGGAGCGCGTTGACGAGAGAGGATTTTCCGACATTGGGGCGCCCGACGACCGCGACTCTCAGGCCCTCCCCTCCCGGCGCGGGAGCGGGCGCCGCGCCCGGGGCCGCCTGGCTCAGCGCCTCGAGCAGCTCGGCCACGCCCCTGCCGTGGTCGGCGGACACGGCGAACACGCGCGGAAACCCCAACCGGTACACCTCCCCCAGCAGGGCTTCCTGCGCCGGCCCCTCCGCCTTGTTGGCGGCGACGAAGACCGGCCGGCCGCTCTTCCTGAGGATTCCGGCGATCTCTTCCTCGAGCGGCGTCACCCCGGCCCGGCAGTCCACCACGAAGAGGACGAGGTCTGACTCCTGGATCGCGGCCTTGACATGGCGACTGACCGCTTGCACGAGATCCTCTTCGGCGGAGGGGTCGAACCCGCCGGTGTCCACCACGGTCGCCTCCCACCCGGCGAAGCTGACGCGGCCGTAGAGACGGTCGCGGGTGACTCCGGGCACGTCACGGACCAGCGCCCGGCGCCCCCCTACCAGCCGGTTGAACAGGGTGGACTTGCCCACGTTGGGCCGCCCGACGATCGCGACGACCGGCTTCTGCATCAGCGGCGGGGGATCGTGCCGACCAGCACTTTCACGAACGCCAAGGGAGCCGGCTCCACCGCCACCACCGGAACCCCGAGCTGGGCTTCCAGGTCGGCTGGGGTGAGGTCGTCGAGGAAGACGCCGGCGGCGTCCCTGAGCGCCACGGCGGGAATGAGGACGAGGTCCCCGAGCGGCACACGGGAGAGCTGCTTCAGGATGTCCTGCCCGGTCAAGAGACCGGCGACGCCGATGTTGCCACCGAAGAACTCGTTGGCGATGGGGCGCACGGTGACACGGAGCCCCTCAACCGTCACCTTCTCCAGCAGCGCGGTCAGGCGCGGGGCGAACATCTCTCCGCTGACGACGCTCACGGCGCGGGCGGGGTCCACCGCCGCCGGCAGCGGGCGGAGGGCACGGAGGAACGCGTCGCTGAAGCGACGCACGAGCCCCACCCCGTCCTCGACGAGCGGATATCCCTCGTAGTCGCCGGCCCCCGGGGGCTCGAGCCCCGCCGCGAGATAGAGCTCGTCAGCGGCGAACACGAAGCGCGTGCCCAGCCGCGGCTGGAACCGGCGCTGCCATCCCTCCACCGTTCTCACGACCTGACGGGCCTCCTCCGGCGTGTGGATGCGGAGCCGGGGCAGGCGCTCGCGATGGGCCGTGAGCCCCACGGGCACCACCGCGACGGTCGCCACGCCGGGATGGAGCTCGCCGAGCTCCCTCACGCTCCGCTCGAGGTGCGCCCCGTCGTTGAGATCCGGGCAGAGGACGATCTGGCAGTGCAGCCGGATCCCGGCCCGGGCCAGCCTCCTCATGCGCGGGAGGAGATCGCCCTTGATGCGGGGCGAGCCCAGGAGGGCGTGGCGGAGCTCCGGGTCGGTCGAGTGGACCGACACGTAGAGCGGAGACAGGCGCTGGCGCTCGATGCGCCGCAGCTCCTCCTCGGGCAGATCGGTGAGCGTGATGTAGTTGCCGTGAAGGAATGACAACCGGTAGTCGTCGTCCTTGACGTAGAGACTCCGGCGCATCCCCTTCGGGAGCTGGTGGATGAAGCAGAAGACGCACTTGTTGGCGCAGGTGGAAATCTCGGCGGGACGGGGCGGCAGGAGCTCCACACCCAGCTCGCGTCCCGCCCGGCGGTGGATGGTGAGCGCTGCCGCGCATCCCTCACGCTCGAGTTCCAGGCGCAGGGTTTCCTCCCCCGCCTGGAAGTGGAAGTCGATGCTGTCCCGGAGGGGCACGCCGTTGATGGCGACGAGCCGGTCGCCGGCCAGGAGCCCGGCGGAGGCGGCGGGGCTCCTCCGCCGCACCCGCGCGACGATCACGCCGTCAGCGGACGAGGGGGGGCTCATGGGGCTCCCGGGGACCGGGCGGATTGAGCAGCCGGGTTCCCTGGTAGAGGTACTGGATCCCCGACGCCGTGGTAAAGGCCGCGGTGATCCAGAAGAAGGGCTTGGCCGCCGCCGGCAGCTCGAAGATGTAGACCATCACCATGGCGGCGAGCACCGTCAGCATCTGGAAGAACGTCGAGGCCTTGCCGAGCCACGTCGGGGACGGGTGGATCGTCCCTCCCGACATGTGGATCAGCACCGCCCCCAGCATCAGCACGAGGTCCCGGCTGATGACCACGGCGGTGATCCAGAACGGAATGGCCTTGAGGTAGGTCAGCGTGATGAAGGAGGCCGTCAGGAGGAGCTTGTCGGCCATCGGGTCCAGGAACGCGCCGAGGCGGGTCTGGTCTCCCCGGTGGCGGGCGAAGTAGCCGTCCAGGGTGTCGGTGAGGCTGGCCAGCAGGAAGACGACGAGCGCCGTCGTCGGACGCCGGTACACCAGGAGCGTCACGAACACGGGGATCAGGATGATCCGGACGACCGTCAGCCCGTTGGCGAGTCCCACCGAGTACCTCGGACTTCCATTCTAGCATCGTTCCCCCGCACCCCGCGCTACCCGACGCCCCTCACCTCTTCTCCTCTCCCCCCTCACCCTACCCTCTCCCCCTCGGGGGAGAGAGGATGAAGGTGAGGGGATCAGCCGCGCTTCACCTGATATGCGGCCATCTGGCCGAGGAGCGGGCGTGGCAGCGCCACGTCGAGCAGCACGCCGGCCTCGCCGTCCTCCCGCCGGAAGACCCGGCCCCGCCGGTAGCAGAGGGCCAGCGCCGGGCCATCGGCGTAGGGAATGCGGAGGGTCACCTGGCCGACCTGGGGGCGGAGCGCCCCCTCGAGGGCGGCGAGCAGTCCACGGAGCCCCGCTCCCGTGAGGGCGGACACCGGGATCCCCTCCGATTCCTGGCTCAGTCGCTCGAGGTCGCGCGGTTCCTCCACGCGGTCAACCTTGTTCAGCGCCAGGACCACGGGGCGGTCGCCGAGATCCAGATCGGAGAGGAGTCGTTCCACCGCCCGCATCTGCTCCCCCGCCCCCGGATGGCTGGCGTCCAGCACGTGCAGCAGCACATCGGCGTCGTAGAGCTCCTCCAGCGTCGCCCGGAACGCGGCGATCAGCTCGGGGGGAAGCTTCCTGATGAAGCCGACCGTGTCCGTCAGGATGAAGGGCTGGCGGTTCGGCAGGGCCACCAGGCGGGCGGCGGGATCCAGGGTGACGAAGAGCTGGTCCGCCACCCTGAACTCGGACCCGGCCAGACGATTCAGGAGCGTCGTTTTTCCCGCGTTGGTGTAGCCCACCAGCGCCACCACCGGCCATCCCGACGCGCGGCGGCGGTCGCGGAGGAGGCGGCGGTGACGCTGGACGCGCTTGAGCTCGCCCTGGAGCTGGAGGATGCGGCGCCGGATGATGCGCCGGTCGGACTCGAGCTGCGTCTCGCCGGGTCCCCGGGTGCCGATGCCGCCTCCGAGCCGCTCCAGGTGCGCCCACCGCCTCACGAGCCGCGGAAGCAGGTACGTGAGCTGGGCCAGCTCGACCTGGAGCTTGCCCTCGCTGGTCCGCGCCCGCTGGGCGAAGATGTCGAGGATCAGCGCGCGCCGGTCGATCACCTTGAGCCCCAGCGCCTTCGAGAGGTCGCGCTCCTGGGACGGGGTGAGGTTGTCGTCGGCGATGACGACGTCGGCGCCCTGCTCGCGTGCGAGGGCGCGGAGCTCCTCCACCTTGCCCGTGCCGAGGTAGAGTCGCGAGGAGTGGGAGGAGCCGTCCTGGCTGAGGACCCCCGCGACCACGGCCCCGGCCGACGCGGTCAGCCGCGCCAGCTCGGCCAGCGATTCCTGGATCTCCCCCCGCGTCTGCTTGGGAAGGCGGCGGGCGACGAGGAGGGCGCGCTCGGGATTGCCGTTGGTGTCGAACATCCGACCCGCTGGCCCTTTCAAGGAAGCAGCCCTTCCTCGAGTATCCACTTCTCCACCTGCGCGGCCGCGCCTTCGAGGCCCCCGGCCGCCTCCACGTCCACCCAGCGGATCCCCGGCTCGCGGGCGAACCAGGTCCACTGGCGCTTGGCGTACTGCCGGGTGTCGCGCTTCATCGTGCGGATGGCTTCAGACTCCGACCAGGCGCCCCGCAACACCCGCACGAAGTGCCGGTAGCCGATCCCCTGCATGGCCGGCAGCGCCGGGCCGTAGCCGGCATCAAGAAGGCCGCGCGTCTCCTCCTTGAGCCCGCGGACCACCATCCGATCCACCCGCGCGTCGAGCGCGGCGTAGAGGGAAGCGCGCGGGCGTGTGAGCCCGACCACGAGCGTCGTCCATTCCGGGCGGCTCTGGCGCCAGTGGGTCGGCGTCCCCAGGGGCAACCCCGTCAGGCGATAGATCTCGAGGGCGCGGATGATCCTGACGCGATCGCGGGGATGGATGCGGCGGGCCGCCTCGGCGTCGACGGCGCCCAGGCGCGTGTGGAGCGCCTCGACTCCCTCGCGCTCCAGGAACGCCTTCAGCTCGCGCCTCACCTCGGGATCGGCGGGCGGCGCCGGCAGGAGCCCGCGCAGCAGCACCCGGACGTAGAGCCCCGTGCCGCCGACGACCAAGGGAAGCTTCCCGCGCTCGAGAATCGCCGAGATGGCCTCCCGGGCCTCGGCCCTGAAGCGGGCGGCGTGGTAGCGTTCCTCCGGATCGACCACGTCCACCAGGTGATGAGGCGCGGCCGCTCGCTCCGCCCCCGTGGGTTTCGCCGTGCCGACGTCCATCCCCCGGTAGACCTGGCGCGAATCGGCGCTGACGACTTCGACCCGGAGACGCGAGGCCAGGCGAACGGCCACCTCGGTCTTGCCCACCCCGGTCGGCCCGGTGATCACCACGAGCGGTGGAGGAAACTCGGAGGGGGGCTCCGCCCCCCTTCCGATGCCTCCCCCCAGGGGTTGCGCGGGCAAAGCCCGCGCTCGAACATGCTCGGGATCGGTCGAGTGGTTCATACCCTGATCATACCGCTGCAGGTTCACCACGTGCGCCGGAGCTCCCGCTTGATCTCGCGGAGGGAGAGGCGCGAGACGATGGGACGGCCGTGGGGGCAGAAGTACGGGGTCTCCGTCTGCGAGAGGTCGGCCAGGAGGCGGGCCATCTCCTCCCGGTCGAGGGGGGCATGCGCCTTGATCGCGGCGCGGCACGCGACGAACGCGAGGGCCCGATCCACCAGCGGCGGACCGGAGGGGCGCGGCGCGGCGACCTCGTCAACGAGCGCCTCGAGGAGCCGGCGGGGCTCCTCGCCCTTGAGCAGCGCCGGCACCGCGCGGAGGAGGAGGCTGGCGCCGCCGAACCCCTGGAGGTCGAAGCCGAGGTCGGCGAGGGCCGGGGCCCACTCCTCGAGAAGAGCCCGACTCGCGGCCCCGAGCTCGAGCGTGAGCGGAAACAGGAGCTCCTGGGACGCCAGCGGGCCCGCGGCCAGGTCGGCCTTGAGGCGCTCGAAGAGCACCCGCTCGTGGGCCACGTGCTGATCCACGAAGAACACTTCCTCCTCGTTGGCGGCGACGACGAACGTGTCCCCGAGCTGCCCCACGACGGCCCCGAAGAGGGAGGCTGTGTAGCCCGCCGGCGCCTCCTCGAAGAGGGCGGCCTGCTCTCCCGGGGAAGGCGTCGCCGCGTCAGCGAGCGGAGCGGCCGGAGGAAGGGGGCGATGCGAGGACACGACCTCGGGAGCCCTGAGCGCGTCCTGGACGGCGGCGAACACCAGCTCCTGAACCAGCCGCGGCTGGCGGAATCTCAGCCAGGCCTTGGTCGGGTGGACGTTGACGTCCACGTCCGCCGGGGAGACCTCCAGCGTCAGGACGGCGACGGGGAACTGGTCTCGCGCGAGGAGCGGGCGGTAGGCCTCGAGGAGGGTCTGGATGAGCTGGGTATCGCGCACCGGCCGGCCGTTCACGATCAGGACCATATCGTCCCGGTTGCCCCGCGCGACCGCGGGCGGGCCGACGAGGCCCCGGACCGTCACGCCCCGTTCCTCGCGCTTGACCTCGAGAAGCCGCCCGGCCAGGTCGTAGCCCAGGAGCGCCCCGACCCGGTCGCTGAGCGATGATGCCTTCGGAGCCGTCAGCACCCCGCGGTCGTTGTGGGCCAGGCGGAGGTGGAGCGCCGGCTGGGCCAGCGCGAGCTGGGTCGCCACGCGGAGCGCCGCTGCCAGCTCCGCGTGCGGGCTTTTCAGGAACTTCAGCCGCGCCGGAGTGTTGAAGAAGAGGTCGGCGATCTCCACCGTCGTCCCCTCCGAGCACTCCACCGCCCCGCGCTGCCGAATCTCGCCCCCCTCCCCTCTCAGCATGGCGCCTCGCTCCGACCCGCGGGCCCGCGACATGAGCGAGAAGCGCGAGACCGCGCAGATGGCGGGGAGGGCTTCCCCCCGGAACCCTAGAGAGCGGATCGCCAGGAGGTCGGCCTCGGAGGCGATCTTGGAGGTGGCGTGGCGCTCGAGCGCCAGCTCCATTTCGTCCGGCGTCATCCCCATGCCGTCGTCCACCACCCGGATCAGCCGCCGGCCGGAGTCCTTCAGATCCACCTCCATCCGTCCGGCGCCGGCGTCCACGGCGTTCTCCAGGAGCTCCTTGAGCACGGAGGCGGGCCGCTCCACGACCTCGCCGGCCGCGATCTGATTCACGAGGTGATCGGGCAGCCGAATGATCCGGCTCATGCCTCTTCTTTGAGCGCGGCCTGCCAGCGGGCGAGGAGATTCAGCGCCTGAAGCGGCGTCAGGCCGGCGAGATCGAGCGCGGCCAGCTCCCTCAGCAGCGGGTGGGGCGCGGCAGGAAAGAGCGCGAGCTGAGCCCCGGGCTCAGGGGCGGCCGCTGGCGGGGCCTCCGACGCCGAAGGCGTGGGGAGGGGCCGCGCGGCCTCCAGCTCGCCGAGGAGCCCCTTCGCCCGCTCGATCACCGCCGCGGGGAGCCCCGCCAGCCGGGCGACCTGGATCCCGTAGCTCCTGTCGGTCCCGCCCGGACGTACCTTGTGAAGAAAAACGATTTCGTCGTTCCACTCGCGCACCGCGACGTGGAAGTTCCGGACGCGCGGGAACCGCTCGGCCAGCTGGATCAGCTCGTGGTAGTGGGTGGCGAAGAGCACCTTGGCGCCCCTGCCGCGCTCGTGGAGCTCCTCGGTCACGGCCCAGGCGATCGCCAGGCCGTCGAACGTGGAGGTGCCCCGCCCGACCTCGTCGAGCAGGACGAGGCTCTTCGGCGTGACGTTGTGGAGGATGCTCGCGGTCTCCAGCATCTCCACGAGGAAGGTGCTCTGGCCGCGCGCGAGGTTGTCCTGGGCGCCGACCCGCGCGAAGATCCGGTCCACCAGCCCGATCCGCGCCTCCCGCGCCGGCACGAAGGCCCCCATCTGGGCGAGGATCACGAGGAGGGCAGCCTGGCGGAGATAGACGCTCTTGCCCGCCATGTTGGGACCCGTCAGGACGATGATCTGCCCCTCCTCGCCGTCGAGCTCGAGGTCGTTGGGGATCACCGGCCGGGCGCCGACCGCCTCGAGGACCGGGTGGCGCCCGTCCACGACCACCAGCTCTCGGCCATCGGTGACCTCCGGCTTCACGTGGCCCCGGGCGTGGGCGACCGAGGCGAGGGCGGCCAGCACGTCGAGGGCGCCGATGGCCCGCGCGGTGGCGAGGAGGGCAGGCGCCTCTCTCGCCACGGCGGCGCGCACCTCCTCGAAGAGCTCGAACTCGAGCCGGTTGATCCGCTCCTCCGCCCCGAGCACCTTGGCCTCGTATTCCTTGAGCTCCGGCGTGACGAAGCGCTCCGCCCCGACCAGCGTCTGGCGCCGGACGTAGTCCTCGGGGACCTTCGCGAGGTGCGCGTTCGACACCTCGATGGAGTAGCCGAACACCCGGTTGAAGCGCACCCGGAGCGTCCCGATCCCCGTTCGCGCGCGCTCGCGGGCCTCGAGCCCCGCGATCCACTGCCGGGCCTCCCGAGCCTCGCGCTTGAGGTCGGCGAGGGCCTGGCTCCAGCTCTCGCGGATCAGGCCTCCCTCGTGGAGACCGAGCGGCGGGGCGTCCTCGAGGGCGTCGGCCAGGAGCTTGGCGATCGCCTGAAGGTCGGCCAGCTCCCCGGCCAGCGCGCCGAGGAGCGGCGCGGGAAGCCCGGCGAGAACCTGCTTCAGCCGCGGCAGTGGTGCGAGACAATTTCTCAGCGCGATCAGATCGCGGCAGTGAGCCACGCCGAGCGCGACCCGGCTCGAGAGCCGCTCCAGGTCCCCGATGGTGCCGAGGAGCCCAGCGGCCTCCGCGCGAAGAGCGGGCGCCTCGACCAGCGCGGCGACCGCCGCCTGGCGGCCGCCGATCTCGTCCAGGTTCAGGAGGGGACGCAGCAGCCACTGCCGGAGCAGTCGGGCCCCCATGGCAGTACGCGTCTCGTTGAGGCTGGCGAAGAGCGAGCCGCGGGCGGACCGATCCTGGAGGGTCTCGAACAGCTCGAGGGTCTCCACGGCGCTCCGGTCCAGCAGCAGGGCGTCTCCCGGGACGAAGCGCTGGAGCCGGGTCAGGTGGCCGAGCGCATCCCCCTGGGTCTCCTGGAGGTAGCCGAGGGCCGCCGCGGCGGCCTGGATCCCCCACGTCATGCCGCCGAGGCCGAAGGCCTCGAGCGCCGGCACCCTGAACTGGGCGCAGAGGATCTCGCGGGCCGCGGCGAGCCCTGGCGGGGCGGCGGCGGCGGTCGTGAGGGTCGCGCCACCGGCCTTCAGGCGCTCCACCAAGCGCTTGTCCTCTTGGAGCGTCCCGGGGAGCAGAACCTCGGCGGGCCGTCTCAGGAGGGCGGAGTCGAGGAGCGCCGGGGCCCGGCCCGGTTCCTCTCCCGCCCAGAACTCGCCCGTGGACACGTCCACGAGGGCCACACCCAGCCCCTCCCGGCCCCGGACCAGAGCGAGTAGGAAGTTGTTCGACGCGCCTTCCAGGAACTGGGTATCGGTGACGGTGCCGGGCGTGATCACCCGCACCACCTCCCGACGGATCAGCTTCCGCCCCTTCCCCGGCGCCTCCATCTGCTCGCAGACCGCGACCTTCTGCCCCACGGCGAGGAGCCGGGCAATGTAGCTGTCGGCGGCGTGGTGGGGGATGCCCGCCATGGGGATGGCCCCCTCCCCCTTCTGGCGCGACGTCAGCGCGATCTGGAGGAGCCGGGCCCCGACGCGGGCATCGTCGAAGAACAGCTCGTAGAAGTCGCCGAGGCGGAAGAGGAGGAGGTAGTCGGGGTAGCGGAGCTTGAGCTCCCGGTACTGCCTCATCACCGGTGTCAGCTCCGGCGTCGTCGCCACTTAGTGTCCCGTCACGGTGGCGATGGGACGGCCAGCAGGGCCTGTCGCCGCGAGCAGCCCCACGGTGCTCGCTCCCGCGAGCAAGACGCCCTTTCTGAGCTGTTTCTCCTCCTGCCGAAAGCCGGCGCCCGCGAGGCGGTCCGCTCCGCGCCGCGGGGCGCCCCGCTCGCCGCGCCACCCGCTGGCCGTCCCAACGCGGGCGCTACTGCCGACACACAACACTAGTCGCCTTCGGCCAGGGCGGCGGACAGCCGGTCATACGTCGCGTCCAGGGATTCGGGAAGGACGCGGACCTCCCCGAGCACCGGCATGAAGTTGGTGTCGCCGTTCCAGCGCGGGACCATGTGAACGTGCAGATGCCCCTCCACGCCCGCGCCGGCCACCCGCCCCTGGTTGATCCCGATGTTGTAGCCGTCCGGATGATAGACGCGATCCAGGGCCCGGATGGCGGCCTGGACGAGAGCCATGATCTCGCCGAGCTCGGCGGCGGTGGCCTCCCCCAGGGTCCCAACGTGGCGGGTCAGCGCGGCCATCAGGTGGCCGGAGGCGTAGGGGAAGGCGTTGAGGAGCAAGAAGGCCAGGGGGCGGCGCAGCAGGACGAGGACCTTCCGGTCATCGGAGGACGCGAGCGCGTCGCAGAAGAGGCAGCCGTCAGTGCGGTCGGCGCCCCCCACGTAAGACATCCGCCAGGGGGCCCAGAGGCGCTCCACCCGGGCGGCTCACGTATTCACGAGTTCCCGGAGCCGTTTCCCCACCTTGAAGAACGGGACCCTCTTTTCGGGAACGCTGACGCTGCTGCCAGTCTTCGGGTTGCGACCCTTGCGGGCGTTGCGCTGGCGGATCCTGAAGCTCCCGAAGCCGCGGAGCTCGACCTTGTCGCCCTTGGCCAAGGCGTCCGTGATGTTGTCGAAGACGGTGTTGACGATGGTCTCGCTTTCCTTCTTCGTCAGGTTGGACACCTTCGCGACTTCGTCGATCAGGTCAGCCTTCGTCATGATCCACTCCCTCGGGCACTCCCCTCACCGGCCCCGGTTGGCCCGGAAATTCGACCCTCACGCTATCACGGGGGTTGAAAGATTGTCAAGAACTTTGAGGAGTTACACCGCTAGTCCATGAGGTACAGGGGGGTCTTGAAGGCGGGAAAGCCCGGAAGCAGCTGCCGGGCATCCGGCAGCGGGAGCCCCAGCTGATCCTTCAGGAGGTCGGAGAGCGAGAAGCGCTTCCGGGGCAGGATGAGCCGCGGCCTGGGAGGAAGCCCCGCCAGCGTCGCCGCCCCCTCGATGGCTTCGTCCAGCCCGCCCAGGGCGTCGATCATCTTGAGCTCCTTCGCCTGCTGTCCCGACACGACCCGGCCGTCGGCGAAGCTCTCGACCGTCGCCTTGTCGAGCTTCCGCCCGCGGGCGACGGCGTCCACGAACTGGTTGTACACGTCGTCCAGGAGCGCCTGGAGGATTCGGCGCTCCTCGGCGGTCATCGCGCGCGCGAAGTTGCCGACGTCCTTGTACTGCCCCGATTTGACCACCACGAAATCCACCCCCACCTTCTTGAGGAGGCCTTCCACGTTGGCTACCTGCATGATGACCCCGATGGACCCGGTCAGGGTGCCGGGGTTGGCGTAGATCCGGTCCGCGGCGGTCGCCACGTAATAGCCGCCCGACGCCGCCACCGAGCTCAGCGACGCCACCACGGGCTTGCCGCTCTTCCTGAGCCGCTGGATCGCCGAGTAGATCTCCTGGGTGGGCGCGACGACCCCGCCGGGACTGTTCACGCGGATCACCACCGCGCGCACCGAGGGATTCTCCCGGTGCTCGTTCAGCTCGCGGACGATGGGCTCGGCCTGGACGATGATGCCCTCCAGCTCGACGACCGCGACCTTCTGGCCGACCGGCAGCCCGCCCCCTTCCAGCACCGACATGAGCACCCACACGGTGAGGAAGAAGAGGCCGACCACGCCGACGGTCACACCGAGCGCGATGAAGATGGTCCGGCGCCGCGAACCCATGGGCCTACTCCTCCTCGTCCTCGTCGTACTCGCCGCGGCCGCGCCGCCGCTGCCGTCCCCGGAACTCCTTGACCTCCCCGCCCTCGACCGCCGCGGCCAGCTCCTTGAGGCTGAGACCGATCCGCCGCTCCGCCGGGTCCACCCGGATGACCACGAGCGTCAGCTCATCCCCCACGTTCACGACGTCCTCGGTGCGGCCCACCGGCCGGTCGGACATCTGCGAGATGTGCAGCAGCCCGTCCACCCCCGGCTCCAGCTCCACGAAGGCCCCGAAGTCCGTGAGGCGCACGACCTTCCCCGTCACGCGCGAGCCCACCGGGTAGCGCTCGGCCACCACCTCCCACGGGTCCGGCTGGATCTGCTTCACGCCGAGCGAGATGCGCTTGGCGTCGCGATCGACGTTGAGGATCACTGTCTCGATCTGCTGCCCTTTCTTCAGCAGGTCGGAGGGATGGCCGATGTTGCGCGTCCACGACATGTCCGAGATGTGTAGGAGCCCGTCCACCCCCGGCTCCAGCTCCACGAAGGCCCCGAAGTCGGTGAGGTTCCGGACCTTCCCCTGGACGCGCATGCCGGGCTTGTACCGCTCGTCGATGGTGCCCCAGGGGTCCGGCTCCACCTGCTTCATCCCGAGGGAGATGCGCTTCGTGGCCTTGTTGACGTCCAGGACCATGACTTCCACCGGATCCCCGACGTTGACCAGCTTGGAGGGGTGCCTCACCCGCCGCGTCCACGACATTTCGGAGACATGAACCAGCCCCTCGATGCCGGCCTCCAGCTCGATGAAGGCCCCGTAATTGGTGAGGCTCACCACGCGGCCGGTCACCTTGGCTCCGACCGGGTACTTGGTCTCGACGACCTCCCACGGATCGGAGCTGCGCTGCTTGTAGCCCAGCGACACGCGGCTGGTTTCTTTGTCGAAGTGCAGCACCACCACCTCGACCTGATCGCCCACCTGGAAGATCTCCGACGGGTGGCCGATGCGCCCCCAGGACATGTCGGTCACGTGCAGCAGCCCATCGATCCCGCCCAGGTCGATGAAGGCCCCGTAGTCCGTGATGTTCTTCACGGTTCCCGTGAGGGCCATTCCCTCCTGCAGGACCGAGAGCGTGTGCCGCCGGCGCTCCTCCCGCTCCTCCTCCAGCATGGCGCGGCGCGACAGGACCACGTTCCCGCGGCGGCGGTTGAGCTTGATGACCTTGGCCCGGATGGTCTGCCCGAGCAACGACGCCAGGTTCTTGACGGGGCGGAGGTCCACCTGGGAACCGGGCAGGAACGCCCGGACCCCCACGTCCACGGCCAGGCCGCCCTTGACGACCTCCACGACCCTGCCCTCGACGGGCACGCCCTTCTCGTAGGCCCGGGAGACGGTGTCCCAGACCTTGATCTTGTCCGCCCGGTCCTTGGAGAGGACGATCAGGCCCTCGTTGTCCTCCTTGGCCTCCAGGTAGACCTCGATCTCGTCGCCGACCTTGGGCATGGTGCCCGAGCGCGTGAACTCCTCGAGCGGGATGGTCCCCTCGCTTTTGTAGCCGACGTCCACGAGCACCTCGCCCCCGCGCACCTGGACGACCCGCCCCTGGACGACCTCGCCTTCCTCGAAGTCCGAGAATTCCTGGGTAAACCAGTCCTCCATCCGCTCCTCGGCCGGCTGGGCTATCCCCTCCTTTCGAGTCCCCGCGTCCTCGCGGGCCATCTGCTCTTCCTTGTCCATTCGAACGCTTCCCCCTTTTCCCCTTTTGTCTAGGTCTCTGTCTCTATCTGTGTGCTTCGGCCACGCGCTCTGCTTGCTTCAGGCGCGCGACGGCCGCCATCATCTCACGGCTCGCCTCCAGGTAGCGCTCCTTTCGGTGCGGGCCCTCCACCTTGGCGAAGCCAAGCGGCGGCCCGAAGCTCACCCGCACCTTCGCCGGACGCGGCAGGACCCGGCCGCGCGGCAGCGCCCGCCCCGTTCCCTCGACGTAGGCCGGGACCACCGGCGCCCCGCTGAGCAGCGCGAGCATCCCCGCGCCGGCCTTGCCCTCTCTCAGCACCCCCTCGGGACCGCGCGTCCCCTCGGGAAAAACCAGCAGCGCGTGACCGCTCTCGAGAATCCGGAGCGCCTCGCGGAGCGCCCTGGCGTCCACGCCTTCCCGCCGGACGGGCCGGGCGTTCACCGCGCGGATGAGGCGCCCCAAGAGCGGGATCGAGAACAGCTCGGCCTTCGCCATGAAGTGGAGCGGCCGCGGCGCCACCGCCCCGACGATAGGCGGATCGAGCACGCTCGAGTGGTTCGCGACGATCATCGCCGGTCCGGTCCGAGGGACGTGCTCCGCCCCCCGCACCTCGACCCGGAAGAGGAGGCGCGCCACCAGCCACGCGGCAAGCCTCAGGACCGCGTACAGCACCCGTGCCGCGCCACCTCCTCGAGCATGAGCCGGACGACTTCTTCCACCGACCGCCCCGTCGAGTCGATCACCACCGCCCCGTCGGGGACAACGAGAGGAGCCAGGGGCCGCTCCCTGTCCTGCCGGTCCCGCCTACCGATCTCCGCGCGGACCTGCTCCGGCGCGGCCGGGAGGCCCCGCGCCTCGAGCTCCCGCTGGCGCCGGACGACCCGGACGTCGGGGGACGCATCCAGGTAGAACTTCACCTCGGCGTCCGGGCAGACCACGCTGCCGGTGTCGCGCCCCTCGAGCACCGCGCCTCCCTCAGCGGCGAGCCGCCGCTGAATGGGAGTGACCTTCTCCCTGACCCCCGCGAGCATCGAGAGCCGAGAAGTGAGCTCCCCGATCTCAGGCGTCCGGATCTCCCCCGTCACGTCTCGGCCATCCACCAGAACGGCTCCATCCCCAAGGTCGATCGTCGTCCCGGCCAACAGGCGCCCGAGCGCCCCCCCATCGCCGGGATCCACCTTCGCTTCGCGCACCCGCCAGGCGATCCCCCGGTAGAGCGCGCCCGTGTCGATGAACCGGTAGCCGAGCCGCCGCGCCAGCTCGCGAGCCGCCGTGCTCTTCCCCGCCCCCGCCGGCCCGTCGATCGTGATCACCAGTTTTCCTCGGAGGGGGGCTCCACCCCCCTTCCGATTCCTTCCCCCCCGGCTTGCGCGGGCAAAGCCCCCGCTCGAACGACCGCGAGCTTTCCCCATCGCCAGTCGCTCACGGCTCGACAACGGCGCACGGCTCCGATGTGAGGGAGTTGAGGGTCGCCAGGAACTCCGGATACGAGGTGGCGATGCACTGGGTATCCTCCACCACCGTCCGCCCTTCGGCCGCGAGCCCGGCGACGATCAGGGCCATGGCCATCCGGTGGTCGCCCCAGCTCCGGACCACCGCCCCCCTGAGCCGGGCCCCGCCCCGAATCAGAAAGCCATCGGGCCGCTCCTCGACGCGCGCGCCGAGCTTGGCGAGCTCGGCGGCCAGAGTGGCGATCCGGTCCGATTCCTTGACGCGCAGCTCGGCGGCGTCCGCGACCTCCGTGACCCCCTCCGCCGCCGCCGCGGCCACCGCGAGGACCGGCAGCTCGTCGATGAGGCGAGGAATCAGGGCCCCGCCGACGCGCGTCCCCCGGAGCCGGCTCGTCCCTGCCGTCAGCGTCCCGCTCGGCTCTTCCCCCTCGCGCCGGTCCGTCACTCGCACATCCGCTCCCATCTCTCCGAGCACATCCAGCAGGCCCGTGCGCGTCGGGTTCACCCCTACCCCGGGAATGGTCACGGCGCTGCCGGGGACGAGGGCGGCGGCGACCAGAAAGAAGGCCGCCGCGGAGATGTCGCCGGGCACCTGGATCGCGTGACCTCTCAGCTCGCCCCCCGACGCGAGCGTGACGCTCCGGCCCTCCGCGGCAACCCTCGCGCCGAATCCCCGCAGCATCCGCTCGGTGTGATCGCGCGACGGCGCCGGCTCCTCCACGCTCACCTCCCCGTCCGCGAACAGCCCCGCCAGGAGGATCGCCGACTTCACCTGGGCCGACGGCACAGGCGACCGGTAGGAGAGCGCCTTCAACGGTCGGGCCCCGCGGATCGCGAGCGGCAGGCGGCCCCCGTCGCTCCGGCCGACGACTGTCGCGCCCATCTGGGCCAGCGGCTGCGTCACCCGCCCCATGGGACGGCGCCGGAGCGAACCGTCGCCGGTCAGCACGCTCCAGAACGGCTGCCCCGCCAGGATGCCCAGAAGGAGCCGCGCCGTGGTGCCCGAATTGCCGCAGTCGAGAACGTCGTCCGGCTCCTGGAGACCCTGGAGCCCGGCGCCCTCGACCCGGTATTCGCCGGGCCCCTTCCGCGTCACTTCCACCCCCAGCGCCCCGAGCGCGCCGAGCGTGTTGAGGCAGTCCTCGCTCTCCAGGAAGCCCCGGATCTCCGTCGGACCCGCCGCCAGCGCCCCGAGGAGCCCCGCCCGGTGCGACACGGATTTGTCTCCCGGAACCTGGATCGTCCCGGCGAGCCCTCGACACGGCTTGACAATCACCCTCACGTCAGGCGGCTCCTCAGCTGACGGATCTCCTCGAGCCTCATTTCCAGGCGCTCCCCGTCGGCCTCGACCACGAGCCGCTCCAGCTCCTCGAGCGACGTTCTGAACGCCGCCAGGGCTTCCCGGAGGGCGGCGCGGTTCGACTGAAAGATCTCGCGCCACACCCGCGCGTCGCTCGCGGCGATGCGCGTGGTGTCCTTGAAGCCGCGCGCGGCCACGCCGAAGAAGGCCGGGTTGAGGCGGACCACGGCCTCCACCAGGGCGTACGCCGCCAGGTGAGGCAAGTGACTCACGGCCGCCACAGCACGATCGTGATCCTCCGGGTCCATGGCGCTCACGCGACAGCCCAGCGCTTCCCAGAACTCGGAAACCCTCTTGACGGCCAGCGGGTCGGTGAGCTCGGTCGGAGTCACGATCACCAGGGCGCCGTCGAAGAGATCCGCCCGGGACGCCCCGTAGCCCGAGAGCTCCGAGCCCGCCATCGGGTGGCTGCCCACGAACGCGAGGCCGCGCTGCGGGGCGAGCGCGGTGGCGCACCGCACGATGGGTCCCTTGGTGCTCCCCACATCGGTGATGACCGCCCCCTCCGCCGCCGCCTGCCAGACCTTCGGCAGCAGCCCTTCGGCGGTGGCCACGGGGGTGGCGAGAAGGGCGAAGTCCGCGCCCGCCAGCCCTTCGCCGAGATCGGTGGTGACGTGATCGACGACCCGCTCCGAGCGCGCGGCGGCCAGGGACTCGAGGCGGCGGCCCACGGCCACCACCTCCCGTGCCAGCCCGCGCTCCCGCGCCGCCTTGGCGACGGAGCCCCCGAGTAGCCCGAGCCCCACCACGGTGAGCCGGCGGATCACGCGCTGCGGACCTCCTCTAGGACCTTGCGCAAGGCCTTGATCAGCCGGCGGTTCTCCTCGGGGGTGCCCACCGTGATCCTGAGCGCCGTCTCCATCCCGAAGCTGGTCATGGGCCGGACGATGACCCCCTCGCGCAGGAGCCGCTGGTAGACGTCGTGCGCGCTGCGCCCCACGTCCACGAGGATGAAGTTGGCGCGGGAGAGGACGTACTTGATCCCCAGCGCCGTGAACTCGTCGTACAGGAAGTGGCGCCCGGCCTCGTTCATGCGGACGCACTCCAGGATGTGGCCGTCGTCTTCGAGCGCCGAGAGGGCCGCCACCTGGGCGAGGGAGTTCACGTTGAACGGCTGGCGCACCCGGTGGAGCAGCGCCATGGCGTCCGCCTGGGCGATCCCGTAGCCCACGCGCAGGCCGGCGAGGCTCGCGGCCTTGGAGAACGTGCGGAGGACGAACACCTTCCGGCCCTGGCGGACGTAGGCGAAGGTGTCGGGGAAATCCGGCCCCATGGCGAACTCGATATAGGCTTCGTCGAAGACCACGACGACGGTCGGCGGAATCCCGGCCATGAAGCGCTCGACCTCGGCCGCCGTCACGATGGTCCCGGTGGGGTTGTTGGGGTTGGCGATGAAGACCAGCTTCGTCAGCGGCGTGACGGCCCGCGCCATCGCCTCCAGATCGAGGCGGTGGTCCTTCAGCGTGATCACCACTCGGATGCCTCCCGCCGCCTGGACGATCATCGGGTACACCACGAAGGACGGGTGCGGGATGATCGCCTCCTCCCCGGGGCGGAGGAAGGCCCGGACGATCAGCTCGATCAGCTCGTTGGAGCCGTTGCCCAGGACGATCTGCTCGGGCGCCGCGTTGTGGCGCTTGGCCAGGGCCTGGCGCAGGTAGAACCCGCTGCCGTCCGGATAGCGGTTCAGGTTGGGCAGCGCCGTGGCGATGGCCTTCTGCACCCGATCCGAAGGGGACAGCGGGTTCTCGTTGGACGCGAGCTTGATCGCCCACTGGATGCCGAGCTCCCGCTCCAGCTCCTCGATGGGCTTGCCGGGCTCGTAGGGCGCGATCCCGAGGATGTGTTCGTTAGCCAGCGACTCCCAGGGCGTTTCCATGATGGCTCCTTATGCGGTCGGATACGAGCCGAGAATTTTCAAGAAGAGGCAGCGTTCCCGGACCTCGCTCAGCGCCGCCTGTACCGGCGGGGTGTCCACGTGCCCCTCGAAGTCCACGAAGAAGACGTACTCCCAGGGACGCCGCTTCGTCGGCCGCGATTCGATCTTCGTCAGGTTCAGCCCGTGACGGGCGAAGGGCTCGAGAAACATGGAGAGCGCCCCCACCTCGTGCTTCAGCGAGCAGAGGATGGAGGTCTTGTCCTTCCCGGTGGGCGGCAGGGCCCGCCGCCCCAGCACGAGGAACCGGGTGGAATTGGAGGGGTTGTCCTCGATGCGGTGCCGGAGGACGGGGAGGTCGTGCAGCCGGGCCGCCAGCTCGCTCGCCACGGCCGCGACCGCCGGGTCGCCGGCGGCGCGCTCGGCGGCCGCCGACGTGGACGAAACCTCTTCCAGTGCCACCTCGGGGAGGCTCTGGGCCAACCACCGACGGCATTGAGCCAGGGCCTGCGGGTGCGAGCAGACCATCCGGATGGCGCCGAGGTCCCCCGCCCGGCTCAGGAGGTGGTGGCTGATCTCCAGCGAGAGCTCGCCGGCGATCAGCAGCTCCGAGTCGATGAGGCGGTCCAGCGTGACGTTGACCGACCCCTCGGTCGAGTTCTCCACGGGCACGACCCCGAACTCGGCGCGCCCCCGCTCCACCGCATCGAAGACCTCCGCGAGGCTCGACGCGGGGACGAGGGTCGCGGAGGAGCCGAAGCGCAGGACGGCGGCCTGGTGGCTGAAGGTGGCTGGCGGGCCCAGGTAGGCGACGGACAGCGGGTGCTCGAGGGCCAGGGAGGCCGAGAGGATTTCCCGCCAGACCGCCCTGATCCCCTCGGCGGGGAAGGGGCCGGGGTTCAGGCCCAGCAGGCGCCGGACGATCTCCGCTTCGCGCTCGGGGACGAAGTAAGGGAGATCCTGACGCCGCTTAAGCTCTCCGATCCGGAGGGCGGCTTCTGCGCGCTGGTTGAGGAGTTTGAGGATCTGTTCGTCGAGATCATTGATCCTGGAACGAAATTCGTCCAGGTCCATAAGGGCTCCTACACCTGCCGACGGTCCGCGAATCCGAACCAGTATAGTCGATCGCCCCGGACGGCGCAAGAGCGGTCAGAGGGCGCTCAGCCGGGCGATCTCCTCGCGGGTCAGCGGGCGGGCGACGCCGGGCGCCAGGGTTCCCAGCCGGAGGGGGCCGAAGCGGACCCGGCGCAGGCGCACCACGCGATGCCCCAGGGCCTGGCAGAAGCGCTTGACCTCCCGGTAGCGCCCCTCCGCGAAGGCCAGCCTGAGCCAGGTGGTCTCGGACGTGTGCCGGAGGAGCCTCACCTGACGCGGCTTCGCCGGGCCGTCGGGGAGCACGACGCCCCGCTCCCACCGCGGCAGGTCGCCGCCCGCCACGCGCCCCTCAACCTCGACGTCGTACACTCGCTCCACCTCGAAGCGCGGGTGGAGAAGGCGCTGGGCCAGCGCGCCGTCGTTGGTGAGGAGGAGCAGCCCCTCGGCGTCGAAGTCGAGCCGCCCCACCGGAAAGAGCCGGGCGCGCTCGTGCTTCACGAGGTCGAGCACGACCGGGCGCCCGCGCGGATCGCTGCGGGTCGTGAGGTACCCGCGGGGCTTGTTCAGGAGGACGTAGCGCTTGGGCTCCGAGGCCGGGATGGGGCGACCGTCCACCGCGACGACGTCGCGCTCGGGATCGGCGGTGGCGCCCTGGGTCGTCACCGTCTGGCCGTTGACGGTGACGCGCCCCTCGGCGAGCAGCCGCTCACTCCCCCGGCGCGAGGCCAGCCCCGCTTCGGCCAGGATCTTGCTGAGCCGTTTCTCCACTGGCGGTGACGCCTGGTGCCTGGCCCTCGGGGGTCGGCGCCGGCTGGGGCAGGTCCCCTTCCACCTGGGGCAGCTCGGTGAGATCGCGGAGCCCGAAGGCGACCAGGAACTCGCGCGTGGTCTCGTAAAGGAACGGCCGCCCCGGGGCATCCTTGCGTCCCGCGATCCGGATCAGGCGGCGGTCCAGGAGGCTCTCGAGGACGGCGTCCGAGTTCACCCCGCGGACCACGTCGATCTCCGGGCGCGACACGGGCTGGCGGTAGGCCACGATGGCGAGGGCCTCGAGCGCCGAGCGCGAAAGCCGGCTCCGGGTCCGGCTCTTGGCGAGGCGGACGAGCCACGGCGCCACCTCCGGGCGCGTGACCATCCGGAAGCCCCCGCCGACCTCGACGATCTGGAGCCCGCGCTCCTCGGCGTCGTAGCGCGCCCGGAGATCCTCGAGGAGCGCGCGGGCCTCGGCTTCGCTCCCGAGGTCCAGCACCTCCTGGATCCGCTCGACCTCGACCGGCGTGTCGGACGCGAAGAGGAGGGCCTCGACGACGTCAATGGGTTGGGGCATTGGTCACCTCCGAGTCGTTCCGCTCGATCACGATCTCCCCGAACAGCTCCGCCTGCCGCGCCCGCGCCTGGCCCAGCCGGACCAGCTCCAGCAGCGCGAGCAGCGTCACGACCAGCTCGGAGCGGGCGCGCTCGCTGCCGACCACCGACGAGAAGAGGAGCGACCAGGTGTGGCGGAGGAGGGAAAGGATCTCGCCCATGCGCTCGAGGACGGAGAGCGGGTTCGGCTCCACCTCGCGCGCCGCCTGGCCCCGCGCCTCCTCCAGCAGGCGCCGGAAAGCGCGCTCCAGGAGGTGGACGCTCAGATCCTCCAGGGGGATCTCCTCGGCCGGCGGCAGCTCGCTCCACGAGCGGCCGAAGAGGAGCGCCTGCTCGGCCTCGCGCCGGGCGAGCCAGAGGCCCAGGGCCTTGACGCGCGCGTACTCGCGAAGCCGCTGCTCGAGCTCCTCCCGGAGCAGCTCACCCTCCTCGTCCAGCGCCTCCTCCTGGCTCTCGTCGGGCGGGAGCAGGAGCTTGGACTTGAGGTAGATGAGGGTCGCGGCCAGCACCATGAAGGCGCCGGCCGTCTCCAGATCCTGGAACTGGATGGACTCGAGGTGGGCCAGGTACTGATCCGTGATGGTCCGGATGGGCAGGTGGCTCAGGTCCACTTCGTTGGTCCGGCAGAGGTGGAGCAGGAGGTCGAGCGGCCCCTCGAACGCCTCCACTCGGACTCTCAGCCCCGGCGCCGTGTCGGTGGTGGTGACGGCCTCGGTCATAGATCCATCCCAAGGGCGCGGCGCGCCTCGTCCATCGTCCCCTGCGCGAATCTTCGAGCTTTCTTTGAGCCCTCCCTTAAGATCTCCACGATCTCATTGGGTTTTTCAATGAATTTTTGCCGCCGCTCCCTGATCCCCTCGAGCCGTGGGAGGAGGTGCTCCAGCAGGACCGCCTTGCAGTCCAGGCAGCCGATCCCCGCGGTCCGGCACCCCACCGCGCAGGCCTCCCGCGGGCCGTCCGGGGTGAAGATCCTGTGGAGGTCGAAGACCGGGCAGATCTCGGGATTTCCGGGATCGCTCCGCCGCTTCCGGGCGGGGTCGGTCATCATCCTCTTGACCTTGGGGGTGATCACGTCCACCGGGTCCGAGAGGTAGATGGCATTGCCGTAGCTCTTGGACATCTTCCGGCCATCGGTCCCGGGCACCTTCGGGATCTCGGTGAGCTTGGCGTCGGGCTCGGGAAAGACCGGACCGAAGGCGTTGTTGAAGCGCCGGGCGACCTCCCGGGTCAGCTCGATGTGGGGGAGCTGGTCCGCCCCCACGGGCACGTACCGCGGCTTGTAGATCAGGATGTCGGCGGCCTGGAGGAGCGGGTAGCCCAGCAGCCCGTACGACGGCGACTGGAGCTCGAGCTGCTCGATCTGCTCCTTGTAGGTCGGCACGCGCTCGAGCCACGAGACGGGGATGATCATGGAAAACAGCAGGTGCAGCTCGGCGTGCTCGGGCACCAGCGACTGGACGAAGAGCGTCGAGCGCTCGGGGCTGAGGCCGGCGCCGAGCCAGTCGGCGATCATCTCGACCGTGTTCTCCGGGATCTCCTTCGAGTGCGAGTAGTCGTCCGTCAGCGCGTGCCAGTCGGCCACGAAGTAGAAGCAGTCGTAGTCGTCCTGGAGCTTGACCCAGTTGGCGATGGCCCCCAGGTAATTGCCCAGGTGGACCTTGCCCGTCGGCCGCATCCCCGAGAGGACTCTATCGCGCATGGCGCATCTCCCACGCTTTCGCCGTCCTCAGGAAGACGTAGTGCGCGTAGAGCCCGGCCAGCAGCAGCCCCCGCCAGCCGTCCAGGAAGCCGCGGTGGAGCAGGTACATGGAGAGGAACCTCCCGAAGGGGCGCACGAGAAAATCCCGGGGGCGGACGGGCCTGCCCTGCCGGATCCATTCCTCCGCGGCGAGCGTCGAGTACCGATTCGACCGCTGGACGAATTCCTCCAGGCTCCGGTACGAGCGATGCAGCAGCGGGGCCTCGAGCCGCCCCACCGACCCCTGGATCTCCACCGACTCGTGCACGGCGCGCTCGACGAAGCGCCCCCGCCCGCGACGGAACAGGCGACGCTGATAATCCGGATACAGCCGCCCGTGCCTGACCCAGGCGCCCCAGAAGACGTTCTTCCGCGGGATCGCGTAGCCGTCGGCAGGACCGCCCCGGGCGATCACCCCCTCGATTTCGCGACGCAGCTCAGGCGTCACCTGCTCGTCGGCGTCGAGCGAGAGCACCCACTCCCCCGCCGCCTGCTCCAGGGCAAAGTTCTTCTGCACGGCGAAACCCGGCCACGGCCTGACCCAGATCCGGTCCGTGAACTCCCGCGCCACCTGCACGGTCTTGTCGGTGGACTCGGCGTCCACGACGACGATCTCGTCGGCCCAGGCGACGCTCTCCAGGCTCGGGCGGAGCCGCTCCTCCTCGTTCCAGGTGATCACCGTGACCGAGAACCGCGTCATGGTGCGCTCGGAGGAGGTCATTCCAGAAGCTCCCCCGCCGCCCCGAAGACCTCGTCCGGGCCGATCGCCGCCAGCGTGCCGTTCGGGCTCTGCAGCGCCCGGCAGCGCGGGCCGTAGGGGCCGTTGCGCTCGGCGCGCGTCGGGCCGTAGAGCCCGATCGACGGGGTGCCGAGCGCCGCCGCCAGGTGGAGCGGGCCCGTGTCGCCGGCCACCATCAGGGCGCACCGGCGCAGCAGCGCGGTGAGCTCGGGGATGGTCGTCGGCGGCGCCAGGAGCGGCCGCGCCGTCATCCCCGCGGCGATGGCGCGCGCCATGGCCTCCTCGTCGGGGCCCCAGAGGAGCAGCACGCGCGCGCCGGCCTCGACGGCCAGCCTCTCGGCGACTCGGGCGAAATGTTGGACCGGCCAGCGCTTCGACGGGCGGCCCGCTCCCGGATTCAGCGCGACGAGGCGGTCGCGGGGCTTGACGCCCTGCTCGGCCAGGAACTCCTCGACGTGCTGCTCCGCCCTGGGGTCAAAGGGCAGCTCCCACACCGGCGGCGCCGCGCGCACGCCGAGGGGCGCCAGGAGCGACAGGTACTGCTCGACGATGTGGACGGCCGCCCGCGGGGGCGTGACCCGACGGTTGGTGAAGAGGGCGTTCAGGGGCTCCCGGCAGTGTGCGAACGCGAAGCCGATCCTGAGCGGCGCGCCGGTATAGGCCGTGAGCAGGCCGCTCTTGATGAGCCCCTGGAGGTCGATTGCCACATCGAAGTGCGCGCGGCGGATCCGTTCGGTGAGGCGCGACAGCTTCCCGCCCACCTCGACCGCCCCCGCCGGGCGCCAGATCAGGCGCCGCCAGAGCCGCGTGTCCACCGGCACCACCGCGTCCAGGTCGGGATGGCCTTTGAGGATGGCGAGCTCCCGCGCCTCCACGATCCACGTCAGATGCGCCTCGGGGAAGTGACGGCGGAGGGCGTGGGCCACGGGCAGCGCGTGAAGGACATCGCCCAGGGAAGAGAGCTTGACGATCGCGATCTTCATCGGGGGGCTCCGAAGGCCCGGACGATCGTCTGGATCAAATCGCGGGTGGAATGGCGCTTGGGGTCCCCCGCAATCGCCACCGCGCCTCCGGCCGCGAGCACGGAGGCGCGCTCGGGAACCGTTTCCTCCGTGTAGTCGGTCCCCTTGGCGTGCACCGCGGGCCTGAGGCGGGAAATGAGCCCATCCACCGTGTCGTCGGCGAAGACCAGCACATAGTCCACGCAGCCCAACGCCGACACGATCTCGGCCCGCTCGCCCTCCGGCATGATCGGCCGGCCCGGCCCCTTGAGTCGCGTCACCGACGCGTCGGAATTCACGGCCACGAGGAGCGCGTCACCGAGCCGGTGCGCCCCTTCCAGATAGCGCACGTGGCCGACGTGGAGGAGGTCGAAGCAGCCGTTGGCGAGAACGAGACGCCGTCCCTCCGCCCTGAGCCGCGCCGCGATCTGGGCCGCCTCCTCAAGGCTCACGCGGCGTGCCATCGCTCGCCAGGGCGTGGAGGAGCTCGGCCCGGCCGATCGGCGCGGTCCCCTGCTTCATGACGACGACGCCGCCGGCGACGTTGGCGAGCCACGCGGCCTCGACCGGAGGGCTCCCGGCCGCCAGCGCGAGGGTGAACGTGCTGATCACGGTGTCGCCCGCCCCCGTGTTGTCGGCGATCTCATCGCTGCCGTGGATGGGGAGGAAGGTGGCCGGTCCCTCTCGCTCGAAGATCACCATGCCCCGGTTTCCCCGCGTCACCAGCAGGTAGCGGCAATCCAGCCGTTCCAGCACCTGTCGGCCGGCCTTTTCCACCGCCGGCTCATCCTCCAGGGGGCCGCCCACGAGGCCCTCGACCTCGGACTCGTTGGGCGTCGCCGCCGTGACGCCGCGGAAGCGGAGCAAATCGTAGCGGCTGTCGGCGGTCAGGAGGCTCCCCCGCTTCCGGCCGACCTCCATCACCTGCTCCAGGACTGCGGGAGTCACCAGACCGTAGCCGTAGTCAGACAGGAGGATCGCGTCCGCAGTCCCCCCAAGGGCGGCAATGCGCTTGATCACAATCCCCTCCGTCGCCGGGTCGAGCACCGGCGCCGGCTCGCGGTCCACGCGCACCACCTGCTGGCGGGTCGCATGATAGCCGCCGGCCATGATTCGCGTCTTCACGGCCGTGGGACGCTCGCTGGTCCGCACGATCGCGTCGGTCGGCATCCCCCGCGACCGGCAGAGGTCGAGCATCTCATCGCCGGCTGCGTCCGCGCCGAGCACCCCCACCGGGATCACGCGCGCGCCGAGGCCGTGGACGTTATGGGACGCGTTGGCGGCCCCGCCGAGCCGCACCTCGCGGGAGGAAAAGCGCAGGATCAGCACCGGCGCCTCACGGGAGATCCGCGAGGGCTTGCCGTAGATGTACTCGTCGGCGATCAGGTCGCCGACGACGAGAACCGTCTTGCCCTTGAACCGCTCGACGGCCGCGCTGAGGCGCTGGGGATCGAACATCAGCGGCCACCCAGGGCCAGAATCCAGTCCACTGCGTCCAGGAGGTCCTCCGCCACGTGGTCGGGCTCGCTCGGCCACAGCGACCGGCGGTACTCCCGCTCGCCGAGGCCGTAGCCCGTCAGCACCAGGATCGACCGCGCTCCCGCGCGCCGGCCGGCGATGATGTCGATGATCTTGTCGCCCACGACCCACGAGTGCCCCAGATCCAGCCCGAGGTCGGCCGCGGCGCGCAGCAAGAGGCCCGGCTCGGGCTTCCGGCAGTCGCAGACGGCGCGGTACGGAGGCGTCCCCTCGGTGGGGTGATGGAGGCAGACGTAGAGGCCGTCCAGGTAGGCGCCCTCGGCCTTGAGCTGGCTCACGAGGGCTTCGTTCACGGCCTGGAGGACCTCCTCGCTGAAGTAGCCGCGCGCCACGCCGCTCTGGTTCGTCACCATCACCGCCTTCAACCCCGCCCGGTTGAGGCGGCGGATGGCTTCGGTGCTCCGGGGGAGGAGGCGAAGGCGCCGGGGATGATTGACGTACCCCACTTCCTCCGTCAGGGTCCCGTCGCGGTCGATGAAGACGGCCGACTGGCCTGGCATCTGCGGGCAGTGTAATCCGAACGGTTCGATTTTTCAATGGAAAATCCCGTTTCAGCGGGGGGCGAGCGTGCGGTAGAGGTCGGTGAACACGCGCGCCTGGGCCTCGAAGGTGAACGGGAGCGCCGCAGCCCGGGCGACGTCGCGCCAGCCTCCGCCCACCTCGCGCAGCGCCTCGAGCCCCTCGCGAATCTGGCCGGCGTCCTCTGGGTTCTGAACGATCCAGCCGTTCCTCCCGTGGCTCACCACCTCCGAGCCGCCGGCTCGCGCCGAGGCCAGCACCGGAAGCCCCGAGGCGAGCGCCTCCAGGTGGACGTTGCCGAACGGCTCGTAGAGGGCCGGGAGCGCCACGGCGTCGGCGGTGGCGTAGTATCGCTCGACGGCGGGCTGGGCCCCCGCCCACACCACGCGCTCGGCGACGCCGAGCCGGGCCGCCAGAGCATGGTAGGGAGCCTGCTCCCCCTTGCCGACGACGACGAGCCGGCTCTCGGGGGTCTTGGTCAGCGCGAACCCTTCGATGAGGGGGCCGAGGCCCTTTCGCTCGAAGCCCGAGCCCACGAAGAGCACGACCCAGGCGCTCTGCTGGATGCCGAGCGCGGCGCGCATCCCGGCGCGGGAGCGCTCGCGGTTGGCCGGGTGGAAGCGCTCTTGGTCCACTCCGTTGTAGATCACGCTCACCCGGGAATCGGGAAGGCCGTAGAGGCGCTGGATCTCGGCCTTGCCCAGGCGGGAGATCGCAACGATGTGCCGGGTGCCGATCGGGGAGAAGATCCTCCGCTCGAGCGACAGCAGGGCGCGGTGGTACGGGTTGGCCCTGAATGCCGCCTGCTTGAGCGCGCTCAGATGGCCGGCCTTGACGTCGAGGTAGGCCCGATGGCAGCCCTCCCCGGCCCGGTAGACGTCCTGGACGAGGGTTCGCTCGTGGCTCTGGATGACGTCGAAGCGGTCGCGCGACACCGCCGCCTTCGCGGCCAGGGCGAAGGACACGACGCGCGCCAGCGAGGGCACCGCGATCACCTTGAGCCGATGGACCCTCACATGGGGAATGTCCGGCTGGCCGGCCGTGGAGAAGAGGTGCACCTCGTGCCCCTGGGCCAGCAGCCCCTCGATGAGGCCCGCCGTGGCGTTCTCGATCCCCCCGTGGAACACAAACGGCCGGCAGATGATGGCGAGCTTCAATTGGCGCCTCGATGGTGTCGTTGGCCGATGCGAGTTGCCATCATTGGTGCTTCGGTCCATCGATGGCGGCCTGGACGAGAGGCAGCAGGACGCGGCGGGCGGCGGCGTAACTGTAGCGGGCGACGCAGCGCTCGCGCGCCTTCCGCCCGAGGGCGGCGGCCTCGGCCGGATGGTCGAGGAGCCAGGCGATCGCGCGGGCGAGCCCGGCCGGATCGCCGGGCGCGACGAGGACCCCCGAATCGTCCAGGATCTCGGGGATCATCGAGACCCGCGTCGAAACGATGGGACGGCCGAGCGCCATCGCGTCGAAGACCTTGGCCGGAACCTGCCCGAGCGTGTCGGGGCCGAGCCGCTGGGGAGCCGCGACCACGTCGGCGGCAGCCAGATAGAGCGGCACATCGGCGAACGGGATATCGGGAACCAGCCTCACGCTTCTCCCGAGGGGAGCGAGGCGGCGGCCGGCGGCGCTGTCCGGAGCGCACCCGACGACCGCCAGCACCACATCGGGCCTGGCGAGGATGCGCATCGCCTCGGAAAGGTCGTCGATGCCCTTGTGGGCGCGGGGCGTTCCCAGAAACATGACCACGCGTTCCGTCCCGACCCCGAGCCGCGCCCGCCCCGGGTCGGGAGGGTGGCGTTCCGGCCGCCACTCGTCGGTGTCGCGGACGTGCGGCACGAGCACCCCCCCGAAGCGCTCCTGGAGGAACCTCGAGGCCACCGTGACGGCCTCGGCGCGGCCGGTCAGGCGCTCCATGAGCCAGGTCCACGGAAGCCCGTTGGGATTGGCGAGGTTCAGGAAGCGCCCGAGCCGCCCCCACGCGCCCGCGCGATAGAAGAAGCCCACCTCCCAGTCGTCGATGTCGAGGATGAGCGGGCGCCGCCGCTGCCGGCGCGCCAGGAGGCCGATGCCGTAGCTCGTCGGCCTCGGCTTGGAGGCGTAGAGGAGGTCGCCGTCGGCCAGCCTGACGAGCGATGGAACCGTTCCGACGAAGGCCGGATATCTCGAGCCCGGGACCGTCCGGTACTTCACGCGGCCGTCTCGGACGGGAGCCCAGACGTCGCCCCTGAATCTCGGCCCCACCACCTCGACGTCGTATGCCGAGCGAAGAAGGCGAGCCAGGAGGTCGGCCCGCCCCGCCGCGTTGTCCGAACAGTCGAAGCAGAGGACGGAGATCTTCACTCCGTGAGCCCGCGGACGACCGCCCGATAGAGGTTGGCCAGCCGGGCCGCGACGCGCGCGCCCGAGTAGTGCACCATCACCAGCCGGCGCGCCGCGAAGCCGAGGGAGGTCCGGAGCACCGGGTCGGCGACGAGCCGCTTGATCGCGGCGGCGAGCAGCTCGGGATCGCCGGCGGGCACGAGGAGCGCATCGCGGCCGTCCACCAGGATCTCCGGGACCACGCCCACACGGCTCGCGACCAGCGGCCGCCCGAGGGACAGGCACTCGAACACGACGCGACTCATGCCGTCGGATTCCAGCGGGACGTACAGCGCGATGTCCAGCGCCGCCATGGCCCGGGGGAGGTCGGGGACGAACCCGACCAGGGTCACGTGGTCCTCCAGCCGGCCGGCGCGGATCAGCTCGCGAATCCGCTCCTCCCGCCGTCCCTTCCCGATGAAGAGGAAGTGCGGGCGGACGTCATCCTGAGCCAGGAGCGAGGCCGCCTGGACGGCCACCTCGTGACCCTTCATCACGCGAAGCCCGCTCACCAGCCCGACCAGCAGCCGGCCGCGCGGGATCCCGAAATCGCCGCGCAGCGGACCGCCGTCGAGACCGGGGTGGAACTGTTCGGCGTCCACGCCTCCCGGAAGGGTGACGACCCGCTCCGGCGGCAGGAGCCCCGAGGCCACGTACTGGCGCCGGATCGCCTCCGTGACCGTCACGACGAAGTTCGTCGCGGCGCCGTACAGCCAGCGGTTGGCGGCGTGCGGCCGGACGGCATGGACGATGTGGCGGGTGCGGAAGAGGGGCCGCGGGGTCTTCGAGAGCCGGTTGGCGAGAGCCGCGAGCCAGTGCTCCTTGCCGCGGTGGACGTGGAGGACATCGAAGTGCGGGAGCCACTGCCTGAGCCGCCCCACGTCGGCCAGGTCGTCGCGCGGCCGGAACCCGCTCCTGAAGCCGAGGGTCACGACGCGGCCGACCCCCATCTCGCGCGCCCGCTCGATGACGCGCGCCTCGGTGCCCGCGCGGCAGCAGAGGGTCACGTCATGGCCGGCCCGCTCGAGCTCCACGACGGCGCGGGTGGCCCAGTAGGCGTCGGAGCTCCACCCGCGGCAGCTCATCAGGTGCAGGATCCTCAGCCGACTCATCCCCTCACTCGGAGGGGGGCTCCGCCCCCCTTCCGACGCCTCCCCCCCAGGGTTGCGCCGGCCAAGCCGGCGCTCGAACAGGTGTGGCGTCGCTGAATGACGTGCGGTGTCTCATGCGCGTCGCTGGAGAACGGTCCCGTACACCTGCTCCACCTGCTGGACGCGGCGCTCGGGATTGAACTCGGCCTCGGCCCGGCGGCGCCCCTCCTTTCCCATCCGCCGCTGCCGTTCGGGCTCGGCCAAAATTTCCAGGAGAGCCTGGGCCACGGCCTCGGGCTGGTCGGCCCCCAGGAGAACGCCCGTCTCGCCGTCCACGACCGTCTCGGGAAGGGCACCCACGCGCCGCGCCACCACCGGCTTGCCCGCCGCCATGGCCTCCAGGGCCGCCCGGCACGATTCGTCCGATCCCGCTCCCATCAAGGCGAAGCAGTCCATCGCGGCGAGCACCTCGGGGAGATCGTGGTCGCGGTAGCCGCTGAAGATGATCTTCCCGGAGAGGCCGAGCCCGGCCACGAGGGCTTGCAGGCGCCCCAGCATCTCGCCCTTGCCGACCAGGAGCAGCCGCGCGTCGGGCAGTCGCCCCAGGAGTCGCGCGAAGCCGTGGATGAGCAGCTCGTGGCCGCGGGTGGGCGCGAGCCTCGCCACCGAGCCGACCACCGGTCCAGGCCCGAGCCCGAACTCTCGGCGGACCGCCGCCCTGTCGGCGTCGGGAGTGAAGCGGCCGAGATCCACGCCGCCACCGATCGTCCAGACCCGCTCCTCCTGGATCCCCACGGCCCGGCAGCGCGCCTGGATCTGCCGGCTCACCGCAATGACCCCGTCCGTCCGGCGGTAGAGCGCCGAGGACGGCCAGCCTCCCCTGACCGCGCGGGCGGTGTGGAACGTGCGGATCACCACCGCCGGCCCGCGCGCCAGCGTCGCCAGCCAGTGGTCGTGGGAGTGGTGAGCGTGGAGAACATCCACGCGGTCGTCCCGCACGAGCCGCCGGAGCCGGGCCACATCCCTGACCACGGCGATCGGCGAGAAGCGAACCGTGAGGGCCAGGCCCGGAACGAGCGCCATCCCCGCCTCCCGGGCCTTGGCCTCGAAACGGTCCCCGGGAGTCACGCCCAGCCTGACCCGGTGTCCCCGCTCCTCGAGCCCCCGGGCAAGGCGGATGATCGGATCCGCGCTCCCGGTCCACCAGCGGTTGGCCGCGAGGTGAAGAATCGAGAGGGATCTCACCGAGCGATCAGCTCCACGTAGAGGGCGGTGAGCCGCCCCATCGTGCGGTCGCGGGAAAAGCGCGCCGCCACGAGGGCGCGCCCGGCGGCGGCGCGCCGGCGCGCCGCTTCGGGATCTTTGAGCACGGCCCCGAGGGCCGCGGCCAGCGCCCCGGGATCCCCCGGGGGGACGAGCAGCCCGGTGGCGCCATCCTCGATCGCCTCGGGGATGCCTCCGACCGCCGACGCGACCACGGGCACGCCGGCCGCGAGGGCCTGGAGGAGCGACTGGGGCACGCCCTCCGTGCGCGTGGAGGCGAGGGCGAAGCAGTCCATGACGCCCAGCAGGTCGGGGACGTCCTCACGGAAACCGGTGAACGTCACCCAGCCGTTGAGCCCCCGCTCGCGCGCGAGCGATTCGACCCAGGGGCGCCGGATGCCGTCGCCGACCAGCAAGAGCCGCGCGTCGGGAAACTGGCCCCGGAGCCGATCAAACGCCTCGAGGAGCAGGTCGTGGCCCTTGGAGCCGCGGAACATCGCGATGGATCCGATGACGGGGCGTCCCAGCCCCAGCTCGCGCCGGACCCGATCGCCCGCCCCGGGCCGCGAGAACTCCGCCAGGTCCACCCCCGCGGGAACAGCCACGACCCTGTCCGGGCCCACGCCGGCAGCGATGACGAGGCGGCGGATCGCCTCCCCGCTCGTGATGACGCGATCCGCCAGGAGGGTGTACACGGGGTTCAGCCGTCGCCGGATGGGGATGGAAACGTGACGGCTCCTGACCACCGGAATCCGGGCGAGCCGGGCCGCCATCCCGCCGAGCCACGCGTCCACCGAGCTGTGGGTATGGACCAGGTCGACGTGCTCCCTCCGGATCAGGCCGACCAGCCTCACCACCGAGGAGAGATCCCAGGGGGCCCGCATGGGAAGGGGGAACGCCGTGATGCCCGCGCGCTGGGCCCGCGCCGGAATGGCGCCGCCGGGGCGGCAGGCCACGAGGACGCGCCAGCCGAGGTCCTGGAGCCAGCGGGCTTCGGTGAGATTCCTCACCTCCTGCCCTCCCCATCCAGGCGAAGACTCAGTGTGAAGAATCGTGCTCATGCTGACCGCGCCCCCACGCGGGCCTCGACTGCTTCGAGAACTTCTTCCATTGTGATCGCCCGCATGCAGGGGTGCTCGATGGGGCACTCCGGAAGAAAACAGGGAGAACAGGGCGGGGGCTTCCAGATCACCGAGGTGCCGGCGCCCCGCGGCGCCGTGAGCCCAGGATCCGTCGGCCCGAAGAGCGCCACTACCGGAACGCCGACCGCCGCGGCCAGGTGCGCGACCCCGGTGTCCATGCTGACGAGCACGTCGAGGCGGGCCAGGAGACCCGGGAGCAATTCGGGGGCGTCCCTGCCGACCAGCGAGACGAGGTCCCCGCCCGTCGCGGCGACGATGCCGTCCGCGATCGCTTCCTCCGAGGGTGTCCCCAGGAGCACGGGGACGAGGCGCCGCTGCCGGAGGTCGCGGCACAGCGCCGCGATGAGCTCGGCGGGCCAGAGCTTGGAAGGCCCGAAGGCCGCTCCCAGGTGAATCCCGATCCTGGGACGGGCGTTCGCGCCACCCGACGGCAGGAGTGCCTCGAGCCGCTCGTGCTGAGCGTCGCCCTCGGGGAGCCACCGCGGCGTCGCGTCCGCCCCGTCGATCCCCAGCGGGCCGAGAAGCCCCAGATATTCGTCCACCTGATGGCGGCGCGGGACCGGCGGCGGCAGCGCGTGGGAAAGGAGGCGCCCCCGGCCGTCGGTGGCGTAGCCGATGATCCAGCGCGCCCCCCAGAGCCACGCCGCGAGGGCCGACTCGATGGAGTTCGGGAGGAGCAGCACGGCGCCCCCCCCGAGACGGCGGAGCCCACGGGCGGCGGCCAGCCGTTTTCGAGCGCCCCGGGGATAGGACAGGCAGCCGTCCGCCACTTGCTGCCCGACGAGGAGCGGCGCCCACGGCCCGACGAGCGTGACCCGGCGACCATCGAGACCGGATCGAAGCGCCCTCAGCGCGGGCAGGGCCATGACGGTATCCCCGAGCCAGTTCGGGAGCCTCACGATGAGGTGCTGGACATCCGTGACTCCACTCATCGGCTCGCCTCGCACGGCGGGGCCTTTCGGGTTTCGCTCGCCTCGCCCGCTGGGGCCCCAGCCCCAGGGCGGTCTGCGGCTCGCATTGCGGCCCCGCGACGTCCTGCGGCTCGCACTGCCCGGCTCATCGGCGGAGGACTCCCTCAAACGCCGCCCGCCACTGGGCGTGGCCGCGGATCAGCTCCAGGCGAACCGACAGGATCCAGATCGGGAGGGCGTGAAGCGCCACCGCCGAGAGCCGCACGTAATCCTTCTCCGTGGTGACGAGCCCTTCGGCGCCGGCGCTGCCGGCCTGGCGGGCGAGCGCGGCAAGATCCTCGGGCTCGTACCAGTGGTGATCGGGGAACTCCACGAGCCCCGCCAGCGACACGCCGAGGCGCTCCACGGTCCGGCCGAAGCTTCCGGGCCGCGCGATCCCCGCGAAGCCCAGGAGCCGGCGCCCCTTCAGCGCGTCGGGCGCGCGCGCCGTCGTGTCCCTCACCTGCCAGCATTCTAGCGGCTGATAGTCGGCGGCCACAACAGGTGCCTTCGGGCTATGGCGCCCGACGGCCTCCTCCACGAGGGCGCGCCCCTCGGCGTCCCCGCCGACCGCCACGACGAGATGGGCCCGCCCCAGCGCGCTCACGGGCTCCCGGAGCGGCCCCCGCGGGAAGAGGCGGCCGTTTCCCCACGGCGAATGGCCGGCGACGCATACCACCTCCAGGTCCTTCTCGAGCGTCCGGTGCTGGAAGGCGTCATCCAGCACGAGGGCTCCGACGCCGAAGCTCTCGAGGCAATAATGCCCTGCCTGATACCGGTTTTCACCCACGACGACGGGAACGCCGGGGAGGCGGCGGGCCAGGAGGAACGGCTCGTCGCCCGCGCCCCGGGGGTCCGTTCTGAGTCCCCCTCGATCGGCCACGACCTGGATGCCGCTCGAGCGGCGCCCGTACCCCCGGCTCACCACCCCGGGAAGAACGCCGAGCTCTTGAAGGGTCTCCACCGCCAGTAGAGCCGCGGGAGTCTTGCCGCTGCCCCCGAGCGTCAGGTTGCCGATGGAGACGACCGGACAGGGAAGGCGCCGGCTTCTCAGGACTCCCCAGCCGTAGAGCCGCTCGCGCACCTCCAGGAGCCCCCGATACCCCAGCGTCACGGCCGAGAGCCCCACGGCCACCGCCGGCGGCACGCCCTGCTCCCACGCCCGGCGCACTCGCACCCGGACCGAGCGCGCGCCGGTCATGGAACTTCGCTCCATCGCATGACTCCGGCGAGGTAACTCATCCGCCCCCCATCAGAAAGCGCTCGATCAGCTCCAGCGTCTGGAGCACGGCGCCCTGGCGGCCGGCCACGGCCTCGAAGGCCGCCTCGCCCATGGTGGCCGTGAGCGCCGGATCGGACAGAAGCCGGTCGAGCGCCCCCGCGAGCTCCTTCGCGTCCCTGACGACGAGGGCCGCGCCCGCCGTCACCAGCAGCTCGGCCCCTTCCCTGAAGTTGGTCGTGTGCGGGCCGAACACCACGGCCTTTCGCCGGAGCGCCGGCTCGAGCATGTTGTGGCCGCCCAGGGGCACCAGGCTCCCCCCCACGAAGACCACCCGGGACAGCTGGTAGAGCTGCGGCAGCTCGCCCACGGTGTCCAGCACGATGACCGCATCCGTATCCCGGGCTCTGGGCAGTGCCGTCCGCCTCACCGAGGTCAGCCCGCGCCCACGGATCAGGCGCTCGACTTCCGGCACCCGCTCCGGATGGCGGGGCGCGAGCACGAGGACGAGCGAGGGATGCCGGCGCCGGAGGCTGACGAACGCCTCCAGCAGGAGCTCCTCCTCCCCCCGGTGGGTGCTGCCGGCGATCCACACCGGCTCGCCGCCGGTCAGGCCCATCAGGCGGCGCCAGAGCTGCTCCGCCCCGGGCTCGTTGGGGACGGCGTCGCTTTTCAAATTTCCCGTCACGACGACCCGTTCCGGCGGGGCACCGAGCGCGATGATCCGGCGGGCGTCCTCGGCCGACTGCATGCCGAAGATCGCGATCCCCGCCAGGATGCGCCGCATGACGGGGCGCACGAGCCGGTAGCGGCGGAAGGAGCGATCCGAGATCCGCCCGTTGGCGATCATCGCGGGGATGCCCCGCCGCTGGAGGCCCCGGAAGAAGTTCGGCCAGATCTCGGTCTCGAGGGCGATGAAGAATCGGGGCTTCACGGCGGCGAGAGCCCGCGCCACCGCGCCTGGAAAATCGAGCGGGAAGTAGCGGTGCGTCGCCGCCGGCTCGAGCCGGTCCTTGACGACCCGCGCTCCCGTCGGGGTCACGGTGGTGACCACCGGATGCAGCTCCGGCCAGCGCCGCCGGACGGCATGAACCAGCGGGACCGCCGCCATCACCTCCCCCACCGACACGGCGTGGATCCAGCACCGAGGCTCGGGAGGGAGCCCCGCCGACCGATAGCCCAGGCGCTGGAGCAGTCCCACCCCCGCGCCCTGCGCGACGAGGCGCCGCAGGACGAACACGGGCGCGTACAGCAGCACGAGGAGCCCCAGGAGACACGTGTACAGGAGGTACACCTCAGGTCTCTCTGATGAGCGCGTCGGCGCGCCAGGTGAGCTGGGAGAGCTGGATCTCCAGCTCCTTTCTGAGCGCCTCCTGCTGGGAGCGGTCGGCCCCGGCCGGGACCCAGAGCGGCGGCCCGAAGCAGACTGCCGCGCGGGCGAAGGGTTTCGGGATCAGGAACTCGTCCCAGCTCCTCAGGCGCCAGGCAGGATACGCGCTGAACGCGAGGGGGAGAATGGGGACCCCCGTGATCCGCGCAAGGGCAATGACCCCCGGCTGGACGACTCCCCGCGGACCCAGCGGCCCGTCGGGGACGACCGCCACCTCCTGCCCCCGGCGGAGCAGCCGCGCGAGGCGGCGGAGCGCATCGGAGCCGCCGCGCGTCGTGGAGCCCCTGACGGTCTTGAAGCCGAACCGTCGCGCGAAGCGGGCCACCAGCTCCCCGTCGCGGGAACGGCTGGCCATGACGTTCACCGGGTGGGCGCGCCCGTAGAGCCAGGGGATCAGCAGGATGCGCCCGTGCCAGATCGCGTAGATCACGGGCGCCCGGCGCGCCCAGAAGGGGCGCGCGTGCTCCTCGTCCCGGGTGAGCCTGAGCGTCCCCGCCAGGAGCCGCACCGCCCACGATCCGAACGGAGGAGCGAGGCTCAGGAGGAGCCGGTCGGGCAGCGTCATGGGGGGAGCCCCGCCACCTGGAGCACGCTCCGGGCGGCACGCTCGCCGACGCCGGCGCCGCCGAGCTTCCGCCGGATGTCGGCGAAGCCCGCGCGCTGGGCTTCGCGGGCGGACGACGACGCCAGCAGCGCGAGCGCTTCCTTCGCGATGCGCCCCGCCGTCGCGCCATCCTGCAGGAGCTCCGGGACGACGGCCCGGCCGGCCACGATGTTGACGAGGCTGATCCACGGGATCCGGATGAGCAGGCGCCCCACCACCTCGGACAGGCGCGACACCCGGTAGCAGACCACCATCGGCGTGCCGATGAGTGCCGCCTCGAGCGTCGCCGTGCCCGACGCGACCAGCAGGGCGTCCGAGGCGGCCATGGCTTCGTACGTCGCGCCGGAGACGACGGCGATCTTCGGGGGCGAGGCCGCCACCAGGGCGCTCACCAGGTCCCGGTCCGCCGTCGGCGCGAGAGCCAGGATGAACTGGGCGTCGGGCCGCGCCTCGGCGATACGCGCCGCCGCCCCGGCCATCTCGGGGAGAAGCCGCTCCACCTCTTCCTTGCGGCTGCCCGGGAGCAGCCCGACGAGCGTCGCGTCGGCGGCGACGCCGAGGCCGTCGCGCGCCTGGCCCCGGCTCGGCGGGGATGTCAGCCGATCCAGCAGGGGATGCCCGACGAACTCGACGCGCGCCCCCACGGATTCGTAGAGCGGCACCTCGAAGGGGAAGACCACGAGGACGCGCGTCGCGAGGCGGGCAATGAGCCGCGCGCGCCGCGGGCGCCACGCCCACACTTGGGGGGGAATGAAGTACACGATCGGCACCCCCAGGCGCTTGGCCGTCCGCGCGAGTCTCAGGTTGAACTCGGGGAAGTCGATGAGCACAACAGCGCGGGGGGGATGCTCCTTGAGGCGTCCCACGAGCCCCCGGTACGCCCGGTAGAGCCCGGGCAGCCGGCCGACCGCCTCCGCGACGCCGACGACCGCCAGCCGGCTCACCTCCGAGAGGAGGCCGACTCCCGCCTCGGCCATCCGCGATCCTCCCATCCCGCTGAGGGACACCGAGGGGGCGAGGCGGCGGAGGTGGTGGGCCAGGGCGGCGCCGTGGAGGTCGCCCGAGGCCTCCCCGGCGACGATCATGAGTTCGGCGGTCGCCCCCTCCTCCATCAGGCCACGTCCGCGTCGAGGCTCACGATGGCGATCCCTTCGCGCCCGGCCCGCGCCACCATCGCGTCCCGGTCCAGGAGGAGGACTTTCCCGGCCTCCACGGCGAGCGCGGCGGCCCGGCCCCGGGCCAGGGCATCCAGGGTTTCGTCGCCGACGGCCGGCACGTCGAAGCGATAATCGTGCCGCGGCGCCACGGCCTTGACCGCGACCGCGCCCGCGCCGGCCAGGGCGCAGCCCCGCCGGATGGTCTCGGTGGTCCCCTCGATCCCCTCCACCGCCGCGACGACGCCGTGCCTCAGCACCACGGTCTGCCCCACGCCGAACCCGCCGCACTGGCGGGCGACGCTCAGACCCAGCCTGATGTCCCGCCATTCAGCCTCGGAAGGGGCGCGGGCGGTCAAGAGGCCAGGCGGAACCAGAAGCGGAGCGAGAAAGGTGCGCTGGTCGAGGACCTCGATGCCGAGTCCGGCCAGCGTGCGAACCACGGCATCGGCGAGGTCGCGGTCCGACAGCCCGCCGGCCGTCTTCACCATCTCCTGGCCGGCCGGATCCGCCGCCGCGACGCCGTCGAGGAGCTCGCGCTTCCAGAGCTTGCCGGCGAAGACGACGGCGGAGACCTGCTCCTGCCGAAGCCCTTCGAGCACCGCGCCGATGTCGGCCAGCCGGCTGGGAATGGCGCGGTGGGCGACCCCCTCGAGGGCGGGGGCGGGCGCGAAGGCGAAGGCCACGACGCGCCACCCCTGGCGCCGGGCTTCGGAAGCGACGTGGGCCGGAAGGGCGCCGGCCCCGCACATCAGGCCGAGCGCGCGCTCCACGGAAGATCCTCGGGCCAGGCCATTTCCCCCCGGCCCTCTCGGATCATCCGCTCGATCTCCAGCGCCACGGCCAGCGACCGGAGATCGTCGCTCTCGGCGAGCTCGGCCGACCCCCCGGCGAGCACCTCGCGGGCCGCCCGGATGAGGTGAAGGAGTTCCAGCTTCAGGGGGTTGTCCTTGTGGACGTGCAGGTGCTCGACGAAGGAGGCCACCCGGTAGCGGATGGACTCATGATTCAGGGTGTACTCCTGGGCCGCGCGCCGGTGGATCTGAATGTCCTCGTCCGTGTAGTCGAGGGTGATGTAGGCCTCGGGCTGGGTGATGGCCAGCGTGCGGATCTTCTGCTCGGTCGCCCGGCTCGCGGTGATGTTGGCGATGGTGCCCGTGTCGAACATGATCTGCACGTTGGCCACGTCGGGCATCGCCGACTGCACCGCTCGTCCCACGGCGCTGATGCGGCGGGGCTCGCCATCCACCAAGCCCAGGACGATGTCGATGTCGTGGATCATCAGGTCCATGACCACCGAGTCGGTCTGAACCCGGGGCACGAACGGCCCCAGCCGGCGGGACTCGATCAGGATCGGGTGCTCGACGATCTTCCGCAGCTCCTGGACCGCGCCGTTGAAGCGCTCCACATGCCCCACGTGAAGGACCGCCCCCCGCTGGCGGGCCACGCGGAAGAGCTCCTTGGCCTCCTCCAGCGTCGCGGTCATGGGCTTCTCCACGACGACGCCGATGCCGGCTTCGAGCAGGTCCCGCGCCACGGCGAAGTGCTGGTCGGTCGGGACCGCCACGCTCGCCACGTCCACTTGGCCGATCAGCTCGTGGTGGTCGGTGAACGCCCGGGTGTGGTACTCGCCCCCCAGCCGCCGGGCCTTGGCGGCGTCGGTGTCCACGATGCCCACCAGGTCTACGTCCCAGAGATCCCGGAACACGAGGATGTGGTACTGGCCCATGTGACCGGCCCCGACGACGCCCGCCCGAATCCGCCGCGGCTCCATCAAAGGATGCGCTCCTCTTCGGGCTCGGCCATCTCACTTCCGGCGGCCGCCCGGTAGGGCCCCACGACGCCGAGCTTGGAGGTCTCGACGAACTCCACGAGGCGGGTGAGGAAGGGCGTCGGCGGCAGCTCCGCTCGGATGCGACCGGCGGCGGTCGCGGGAGCGAGCCCCGATCGGTAGAGGATGCGGAAGGCGGCCTGGATCAGCCGCCGGTCCTCCGTGCCCACACCGCCGCGCCGGAGGCCGATGACGTTGACCGACCGCGCCGTCGCGGGCGCCCCGTCCACGATCACGAAGGGCGGGACGTCCTGGAGCACCTTCGAGCACCCGCCGATGTAGGCGTAGGCGCCGATCCGGGCGAACGGGTGGATGCCGCTGAGACCGCCGATGGTCGCCCGGTCCTCCACCCGCACGTGGCCGGTGATCCCGGCGTAGTTGATGATGATCACGTGGTCCCCGATCACGCAGTCGTGCGCGACATGACTCATGGACATGACGAGACAGTGCTCGCCGATCTCGGTCCACCCGTGCTCGCGCGTGGCGCGATGAATGGTAACATATTCGCGGATCGCGGTGTCCGCGCCGATTCGGACGCCCGACGGGGTGCCCTCTCGGTACTTGAGGTCCTGGGGCGCCCCCCCGATGATGGTCCCGTGGCCGATCCGGCATCGCGCGCCGACGCCGACCGCTCCCTCCAGCACCACGTGGTGGCCGACCTGGCAACCGGCGCCGAGGATCACCTCCGGCCCGATCACGGAGTAGGCGCCGACGCCGACCCCCGGCCCCAACTCGGCCCGTGGATCGACGAGCGCCGTGGGATGGATGCCCTCAACCATCACCGGACTCCGTCCCCCCCCTGGACTCGATCCCGAGCCGCGCTTCGAGCTCACGGACTCTCCGCTCGAGAGCGCGGACCTTCTTGAGCAGATCGGGGAGCCGCGGCATGGCCGCGAAGATCCGGCGCGCCTCGGCCACGGGCCGGGCCGGAGCTCCCAGGTACTGGCCCGCGGCACGAATGTCTCCCGGTACGCCGGACTGGGCCCCCAGCATGACGCCGTCGCCGATCGTGACGTGGTCGGCGAGCCCCACCTGCCCCCCCAGCACGGCGCCGTTGCCCACCCGACAGGACCCCGAGATCCCGCTCTGGGCCACGACGATGGCGTGCTGCCCGATCTCCACGTTGTGGGCGATCTGCACGAGGTTGTCGATCTTGGTCCCACGGCGCACCACGGTGTCGCCGAGGGTCGCCCGGTCGATCGTGGCGTTGGCGCCGATCTCGACGTCGTCTTCGACGATCACCCCCCCGACCTGGGGGATCTTCTGGTGCGCGCCCCCGTCGAACGCATAACCGAAACCGTCAGCGCCGAGCACGGCGCCGGGGTGGATGATCACCCTGCGGCCGATGCGGACCCCCTCGCGGATGACCGCGTTCGGATACACGGTGGACTCCTCTCCGATCTCGGCCCCTTCGCCGACGTACACCAGGGGGAAGATGCGCGCGCGGGCGCCGATCACGGCGCGGGGTCGGATGACGGCGAACGCCCCTACGGAGGCGCTGGCGTGGACCCGACAGTCGGGCGCCACCAAGGCCGATGGGTGGACGCCCGGCGCCGGCGGAGGCGACGGATGGAAGAGCTTGAGCAGCGCGATCAGGGCCGCCTGGGGCGAGGCGACCCTGAGGAGGGGCGGGCGCAGGTCCTTGATTTCCGCGCCGACCAGCAGGGCGCCGGCGCGGGAGGACGCCGCCAGCGGCAGGTACTTCGGGTGCGTCACGAACGAGATCTGATCGGGGCCCGCCGTCTCGAGGGGCGCAATCCCCCGCATGACTCGCTCCGCGTCCCCCTCCAGAACCGCCCCCACCGCCTCGGCCAACTGTCCCAGGGTGTACGGTCCTCCCCCGTCCCCCATGAGTCCCCCTACCTCTTGGCCTTCCCCGCTTCCTGGTCGAAGGCCTTGATGACCTCGTCGGTCAGGTCCGCCTCCGGGGAGCCGTAGATGACGCCGGCGCCGCGCTTCTCGACAATGATAAGCAACCCCTTCTGCTTGCCGACCCGCTCCACGACGCCCGAGATGTCCACCAGGACCTTCTGGAGGAGCCCCTGCTCCTTCCGCTCCAGCTCGGCCCGGAAATCATCCACGAGGCGGCGGAGGTCCCGGACCTTGCGCTCCAGGGTGTCCGTTTTCTCCTTGCGCGCCTCCGCGCTCAGGAGCGCGCCCTTTTTTTCGATCTCCTCCTTGAGCTTCTCGAGTTCGGTGCGGCGGCCGTCCACTTCCCTCTGCATGGCCGCCTTGTCCTTTTCCAGCTGCTCGCGCGCGGCGACGCCGGCCGAGGACCGGGCCAGGATGCGCTGGACGTCGATGTACGCGATCCGCGTCGCCGTCTGGGCGAGGACGTCCCCCACCGCGACCGGGGAAACGCCGGCGGCGATCGCCACCAGCAACACCGCTACGACTCTCGTTGCGTGTCTCGACATGCCTGCCCCCCTCTCTAGAACGGCGCGCCTACGGAAAAGTGAATCTCGCTCGGCTTCTCCCCGCTCTTCCGATCCAGGTTGAAGCCCCAGTCCAGCCGGACGGGCCCGAAGGGCGACTGCCAGCGGACGCCGACCCCCGCCGCCTTGCGCACATCGGTCAGGTCGAACTCCTTCGTGAAGCCGTACACGTTTCCGGCATCGAAGAACCCCGCGAACCGGATCCCGAAGATCACCGGGATGAGATACTCGATGTTCAGGAGCACCTCCGAGGTGCCGCCGATCCGCGTCCCCGACTCGTCCACCGGGGAGATCTGCCGGAACTTCCGGCTCCGGATCGAGTTCGGGCCGCCCAGGTAGAACCGCTCGGACAGCGGGAGGTCCTGGTCGCCCAACCCGAAGCCGTACCCTCCCTCGAGGCGCCCCGCGAGGATGGTCTCCCAGATGACGGGCTGGAAGTACGAGGCGCTGGCGATCGACCTGACGAACTTGCTGTCCCCGCCCAGGCCCGCGACATCCACGACCACGTCGGCGCGGCCGCCCCGGGTCGGGGAGAAGACGTTGTCGCGGGTGTCGCGGCTCAGGGCGCCCTGGACGAGGGACGTGATCCGGGTCCCTTCCTCCTGCTTCAGCACGTCCGAGGCGTTGTCGGCCACGTCCGAGATCTTGTCCTGGGTCAGGCGATACGTGAAGTACCAGCGGGCGAAGTCGAAGAAGGGGTGGCTGAACCGGACGTCTCCCCCGAGACTCTCCACCGTGTACTCGGTGAAGAGGCGCCGGTTGTTGAAGAGGTCGAAGCCGGCGGAGAGCGGCCGGTCGAAGAGCCACGGTTCGGTGAAGCCGATGGTCCCCTGCTGGGTGTTGGCCCCGCCCCTGAGGCGGAGGAAGAGCTCCCAGCCCCGGCCCAGGAAGTTCCGCTGGGAGAGGTCCACCGTGCCGAGGAAGCCGTCCACAGAGCTGAACCCGCCGCCGAGGCTGAACAGGCCGGTGGGCTTCTCCGTGACCTCGATGCTGACGATGATCTTGTCCTTGGCCGACCCGGGCGCCGTGGTCGCCTTCACCGTCTCGAAGTAGCCGAGGTTGACCAGGCGCTGGCGGGCCCGCTCGAGCTTCTGGCTGGTGAAGAGGTCGCCCTCGGCCATCGGGACCTCGCGGCGCAGGATCTTCTCCTGGCTCCGGACGTTGCCCAGGATGTTGATCCGCTCCACGAAGACCTCGGGCCCCTCGGCGATCTCGATGGTCAGGTGGACCTTTCGCGCCGCGTTGTCCTGGTTCAGGAGCGGCGCCACCTCCACCGACGCCCGCCCGATGGCGTTGTAGAGCGCCCTGATCCCGTTGAGCGTATCGCGAAGCCTCGCCCGCGAGAACTCGTCGCCGGGCTTCAGCCTGATCTGCCGCCGGACCTCCTCCACCGGCAGGACGTTCGTGCCGGTCACGTCTACGCTCCCGACGTGGAACTGCGGCCCCTCCACGATGACGATCTTGATCGTGACCCGGGCGCGGGCCCGATCCACCTGGAGGTCGGTGGATTCGACGCGGGCCTGGATGTACCCGTGATCGTTATAGAGCTGGGTGATGAGGTCGGTGTCCTGCTCCAGGCGCTGACGGTGGACGACCCCCCGGAGGATGAAGTACTGCCGCTCCTGCGTCTGCATGGCCCCTTTGATCTCGCGCGCCGAGAGGCCCTTGTTGCCCTCGATCACGATCTTGTCGATGGTGATCCGCCGGCCCTCATTCACCTGGAACAGGACCCTGACGTCCCCGTCGGGGAGCTTGTCGGTCTCCGGCGTGATCTGGACCTCGAAGTACCCTTCCTCCTCGTAGTGGCTCTTGAGCGCCTCCAGGGCCTTCTGCACGTCCACGGGGTTGTAGACGGCGCCGAGCTTCAGATCGATCTTCTCCTGAAGGGTCTTGGTGTCGATCTTCTTGTTGCCGACGAAGTCGACGTCGCGGATGAACGGACGCTCGACGACCACGAAGGTGACCTTGACGCCTCCCTCGAAATCATCCACCTTGAGCTGGACGTCGTCGAAGTACCCCAGCGCGAAGATTGCCCGGATGTCCTCGGAGAGCCGGATTGGCACGAAGGGCGACCCGACCTTGGTCTGCACGCGGCCGAGGATGACCGCCTCCTGGACGCGGCGGTTTCCCTCCACGGCGAGGTCCTTGACGATGATCTGCGGCTGTCCCTGCCCCCGGGCGACCCCCGGGACGAGGGCCCCGACGGCAAAAAAAATGGAGAGAAACAACCTCCCCAGTCGGTTCATAGGCCGAGGCGCGTCTGTCTCCGTTGGGTTGGAAAACGGTGGGTGGGTTTCCGTCTAGTGCTCAGCAAGCTCCAGGGGCGCCTCCGCGGGCTCCCGCTCGCGGAAGACGAAGGACTCCCCTTCACCGTCGACCTCGATCCGCATCCCCTCGGCGAATTGTCCACGGACGATCGCCTCGGCAAGCGGATCCTCGATATGCTTCTGGATGGTGCGTCGAAGCTGCCGGGCCCCGTACGTCGGATCGTACCCCTTCCGAACCAGCAACTCCTCGGCGGCCGCCGTCAGCGCGACCTGCATCCCCTTTTCGGCGAGCTGCTTGTCGATCCGGTTCATCATGAGTCGGATGATGCCCTTGATGTGATCGACCGAGAGGGGGTGGAACACGACGATGTCGTCGATGCGGTTGATAAACTCGGGGCGGAACGCGCGCTTGAGCTCGTCCATCACGCGCTCCTTCATCCGGTCGTAGGACTCCTCCTGGGACTCCTGGAGGAACCCCGGCTGCGTGCGCTTGCCGATCAGCTGGGTGCCGAGGTTTGAGGTCATGATCAGGATGGCGTTCTTGAAATCCACCACGTGACCGAGCGAGTCGCTGAGCCGGCCGTCGTCGAGCACCTGGAGCAGCATGTTGAACACGTCCGGATGCGCCTTCTCGATCTCGTCGAAGAGCACCACGGAGTACGGCCGCCGCCGCACCTTCTCGGTGAGGACGCCGCCCTCCTCGTAGCCCACGTAGCCGGGCGGGGCGCCCAGGAGACGCGATACGGAGAATTTCTCCATGTACTCGGACATGTCGATCCGGATCAGGGCGTTCTCGTCGCCGAAGAGGAACTCGGCCAGGGCGCGCGCCAGCTCGGTCTTCCCCACGCCGGTGGGCCCGAGGAAAATGAAGGACCCGACGGGGCGCTTGACGTCCTTGAGCCCGGCGCGCGAGCGCCGGATGGCCCGGGCGACCGCCTTGAGGGCATCTTCCTGGCCGATGATGCGCCCGTGGAGCGCCTCCTCCATCCGGGCCAGCTTCGCCGACTCCTTCTCCTCGAGCTTCGAGAGCGGAATGCCGGTCCAGCGGGAGACGATGAACTCGATGTCCTCCTCCCCCACGCTCGACTGGGCCTTGCCCTTCCGCTTCTCCCACTCCCGCTTCAGCTCGTCGCCGCGGCTCCGGAGGTGCTTTTCCTTCTCGCGCAGGGAGGCGGCCTTTTCGAACTCCTGGGCCTCCAGGTACATGTCCTTTTCCCGGACGACGCGCTCGATTTCTTTCTCCAGTTCCTTGATCTCGGGGGGCGGGGTCAGCGCCATCAGCCGGGTGCGGGAGGATGCTTCGTCGATAACGTCAATCGCCTTGTCCGGCAGTTGCCGATCGGTGATGTAGCGGTCGGCCAAATTCACGGCCGCCATCACGGCCTGCTCGGTGATCTTGACTTTATGGTGCGCCTCGTACTTGTGTCGGAGCCCGCGGATGATCTCGATCGCCTCCGGCACCGTCGGTGCCTTCACGATCACCGGCTGGAACCGCCGCTCGAGCGCCCCGTCCTTCTCGATGTACTTGCGGTACTCGTCGAGCGTGGTGGCGCCGATCGTCTGGATCTCGCCCCGGGAGAGCGCAGGCTTGAGCATGTTGGAGGCGTCAATGGCCCCCTCGGCGGCGCCGGCACCGATCAGCGTGTGCAGTTCGTCGAGGAACAGGATGACGTGCTCCGACTGGCGGATCTCCTTCATCACCGCTTTGAGGCGCTCCTCGAACTGACCACGATACTTTGTGCCGGCCACCAGAGCACCCAGATCCAGCTGGAGCAGCCGTTTGTTCAGCAGCACGTCGGGTACATCATGGCCGACGATCTTCTGGGCCAGGCCCTCGACGATCGCAGTCTTGCCCACGCCGGGCTCGCCGATGAGCACGGGGTTGTTTTTCGTCCGCCGGGCCAGGATTTGGATCACCCGCTCGATCTCCTGCTCGCGGCCGATGACCGGATCCAGCTTGGTCTCGCGGGCAAGCT
>JACPSW010000055.1 GCA_016193045.1 Candidatus Rokuibacteriota bacterium
GAGCGCGTCGGGTTCAAGGCCGTCGGGCTCGGCGGGTTCCTGGTCGCGGCGAGCCGCCTGGGGCTGCCCGACGTCGGCTACCTCACGATGTCGGAGATGGTGGAGGCGTGCCGGGCCATGGCGGGCGCGGTGGGGATTCCCTTGCTGGCGGACGCGGACACGGGCTACGGGAACCCGCTGAACGTGCGCCGCACCGTCCAGGAGTACGAGGCGGCGGGCGCCCAGGCCATCTTCCTCGAAGACCAGGTGTGGCCCAAGAAGTGCGGCCACATTCCGGGCCCGCGCCAGGTCGTCTCCCTCGACGAGCACCTGAAGAAGCTCGAGGCGGCGCTGGAGGCGCGCCGCGATCCTCGGACCCTCATCATCGCCCGCACCGACTCGCGGGGCCCGCTCGGCTTCGAGGAGGCGGTCCGGCGCGGCCGCGCCTACCACAAAGCGGGCGTGGACGGCGTGTTCCTCGAGGCGCTCGAGACCCGTGAAGAGGTGCGACGCGCGCCCGCCGAGCTCCCCGGCGTCGCCCTCGTCTCCAACATGTTCGCCGCCGGGAAAACGCCGCTCTGTACGACGCAAGAGCTGGAAGGCTTCGGCTACAAGATCGTCCTCTGGGTGACCGATGCCCTCTGGGCCGCGGCCAAGGCGGTGAAGGAGGTGCTCGAGACGCTGAGGGATGAGGGCACGACGGCGCGTGTCCACGACCGGCTCATGGGCTTGGAGGAGTACTTCGATCTGGTGGGCCTCCCCGAGCACCAGCGACTCGAAGCGAGGTACGCGCCGTGAGGGGCTCCGTGCTCAGCGCCCAGGCGGACGGCGTCCGGACCCTCACGCTGAGCCGGCCCGAGACCCTGAACGCGCTCACGGTGGAGAGCACGCGCGAGCTCGCCGGGGCACTGGAGGCGGCCGCGGGCGACGGGGCGGTCCGGGCTGTGATCGTCACCGGCGCCGGATCGGCATTCTCGGCCGGCGGCAACCTCGGATTCCTCCAGGAGATCCCAGCGATGCCGCCGCCCCGCATCAAGGAAGTCGTGTACGGCACGTTCCAGCGGGTGACGCGGGCCCTCCGCGGGATGCCCAAGCCCGTGATCGCCGCCGTCAACGGCGCCGCGGTGGGGGCGGGCTGCGAGATCGCGGTGGCGGCGGACTTCCGCATCACCTCCGAGCACGCCCGCTTCGGGGAGATCTGGATCAAGCTGGGGTGCGTGCCAGCCCTGGGAGGCCTGTACCTGCTGCCCCGGATCGTCGGGCTCGCGAAGGCTGGAATCCACCGTCGAGGCCCAGCTCCGGTGCTTCGCCACGCAGGATTTCGCCGAGGGGGTGCGCGCCCTCGTCGAGCGCCGCCCGCCGCACTTCACCGGCCAGTAGGCCCCTCACCTTAATCCTCTCCCCCTGAGGGGGAGAAGGCAGGGTGAGGGGGTCGCTACCGCGCCAGGTGGTAGGGAACGTCGGTGACGACGACGTTCTTCCTGAAGAGCAGCGCCCCCTTGACGAGCAGCGCCGTCTGGTTGTGCAGGAGATGCTGCCACCACCGGGCCGGGATGAACTCCGGCAGCACGATGGTCACCATGTGGTTCTCCCCCTGGGCCTGGATGTGGTCCAGGTACTCGAGGAACGGCACCAGGAGCGACCGGTAGGGCGACGTCAGGACGACGAGCGGCACCCCGCACCCCCACTTGCCCCACTTCTCTTCCAGCCTCCGCGTCTTGTCGGGATCGGTCTCGACGAAGACCCCCCTGGCGTCCGGCGAGATCGTCCTGGCGTACTGGAGAGCCTGGACGACGCCCCGGTGCATGTCGCCGACCAGGACCAGGACGGTATGCCGGATGGGCGGCGGGCCGCCGTAACCCTCGAGCGAGAGCTGCTCGGCGGTTCTCAGGTAGTGCCGGTGGATCGCGTAGAAGATGGAGATCAAGAGCGGGATCAGGACCACCACCATCCACGCGCCGTGGACGAACTTGGTCCACGCAATCACCAGCGTCACCACGCCCGTGGTGCACGCCCCGAGCCCGTTGATCGTCGCCCGCCACCACCATCTGGCCTCGGACTTGCGCCGAAACCACGTCCGCACCATCCCCGCTTGGGAGAGCGTGAAAGTGGTAAAGACCCCAACCGCGTAGAGAGGGATCAGGGCATGCGTGCTGCCGTAAAAGATCACAATCAGGAGGGCGGCGGCCAGAGCCAGGATGATGATCCCGTTGGAGAAAACCAGCCGATCGCCGCGGCTGCCGAACTGCCGTGGGAGAAAGCTGTCCCGCGACATGAAGAAGGCCAGCCGCGGGAAGTCGGCGAACGCCGTGTTGGCGGCCAGGATCAGGATCAGGGTGGAGACGACCTGTACGAAGTAATAGCCGGCCCCGCCGCCCAGGATCTGTCTCGCCAGCTGGGACACGACCGTTTCCTCCTCGCGCAGGGCGATCCGGTAGAGATCCGCGAGGATGGTCACGCCGACGAACAACGTGGCCGTGATGACCCCGATCCAGAGCAGCGTGATCCGCGCGTTCGTCACCTCCGGGGGCTTGAAGACTTTGACCCCGTCCGACACGGCCTCGATGCCGGTCAGGGCGACGGCGCCCGAGGAGAACGCGCGCAGCAGCAGGAATGCGGTCACCCCGACCCCCGCCTCCTCCACCGTCGGAAGGGAGGGGGCGGCGACGGCCGGTGGGCCTTCCCACAGGTAGCGGGCAAATCCCACGGCGATCAGGCCCAGGAATCCGGCGATGAACAGATAGGTCGGCAGGGCAAACAGTCGCCCCGTTTCTCTGACCCCGCGCAGATTCGCCACGGCCAGACCGCCGACGCACAGCACTCCCAGCAGGATCCGATGGGGATAGAGAAAGGGGAAGGCGGAGGTCACAGCGGCCACACCGGCGGCCACGCTCACCGCCACGGTGAGCGTGTAGTCGATCAGCAGGGCGGATCCGGCAGTCAGGCCCGCGATCGGACCGAAGTTGTCCTTGGAAACGATGTACCCGCTGGCGCCTTCCGGATAGGCCACCACCGTCTGCCGGTACGAGCTGATCACGATGCCCACGACCATCGCGATTGCCAGCGCGACCGGGACGGAGAGGCTCAAGGCCGCGGTGCCCGCCGCCGTGAGGACCAGGAGGATCTCCTCCGTGGCGTACGCGACGATCGAAATGTTGTCGGAGGCGAGCACCGCCAGCCCCCGCATCTTGGACAGCCGTTCGTGCCGCGCCTGGGCAGTCGCCAGCGGGGAGCCGACGAAGAGCCGCTTCAGCGAGTAGAGTCGCATCGCGAGGCTAGAACGGCGCGACCTCGGTCATGGCAGGTCCGGGGGCCGCCGCCTCAGTACGGCTGGCGGTCCGACTCCACGCGGTTCTCGAAGCTCGCGTACTGGGGGATGAAGGTGAGGCGGACGGTGTCGGTCGGGCCGTTGCGCTGCTTGCCGACGATGACCTCCGCCAGGTTCTGCTGGTCGGGCGGGATCTCGCTCGTCTCCTTGTAACGCTCCGGCCGGTAGAGAAAGATGATGAGGTCCGCATCCTGCTCGAGCGCGCCCGAATTGTGACTGACGATCCCGTCGGCCAGCCAGCAAGCCGGTCCGGGGACGGTGAGGTCGAACACCTCTTCTTCGCCCACAGGCTGGATGGCCACGATCCGGTCCCAAAAGAGATCGCTATTGGCGCGAGCGTACAATCCCTCGTCCTGGAGGATCACCGCGTACTCCGCGAGCACAGACCGGGAGGGCGCGAACCTAAAATGGGCGCTTCCCCCGTACGCTGTCCCCCGCAGGGCCGCCATGCGCCGATGGGAGATTCCACGCGCGCGCATAAGCTCCCGAACGCGATCGAAATCCTCGGCGGGCAGCGTGTCCACATTTGTATTGGCGCTGCGCCCGAGCACCACCCGAAGGCGCTCGGCCTGAAGCACTCGCGGACCGAACACCCCGACCACTTCGAGGAAACGGCGCTGATCCGTCGCTCCCGACACCGTCACGAAGAAGCTCGGCCGGTAATTGCCTTTCTTCGCCGAGGAGATCCGCGCTACGATTCCAAGCCGCAGCAGGAGCGCGGCCACGTCGCTCGCCAGGCCGGGACTGTTGGTGCTGTAGAAGACGCCGTGGCCTCCTCTCCCCTTCGCGCGAGGCACGATCGTGCCATCTGTGGCCCAGAGATGCTGGAGGAGCAGAGCGATCTGACGGTCTGAGAGCCGGAAGACTGCCTCGGGCACGCGCTTTTCGTACGATCGCTGCCCGAAGATTCCGAGCTGGCGAAGCCATCCGTTGAGCCTGTCCGGATGCCATCGGTTGCCGTTCCCGCTGATGAGAAGCTGGTGCCAGCTCCCGCGCCCCGCGTAGCGCTTCACCTCGCAGCCGAACTCCTCGCGCGCGGCCCCCGCGACGATCCGGCTGTTTTCCTCCGAGCTGGTCGTGTAGCGAAGGGGCTGGTGGTTCAGGTAACTGCCATCGCCGATCAGCTGGCCGAGGAGGGCCAGCCGCAGGTCGGGCCAGGACTCGGGGAAGGCCGACTCGGGAAGCCTCCTCGCGATCGCGACGCGGTCGCCGACCGAAAGGTCGCCCACGGTCTCCCACCCTCGCGCCGCTAGGAGTCGATGACGGTCCGTCGCCCGGATCACCCGGCCACTCGCCAGGCGGAGCGAGAACACCGGCCGCACGCCCACCCGCCAGATCTTCTCGCTCTTCGCCGGAATGATCTTCCCGTCGGTGGACACCGCGAGGACTTCCGGCGCGGTGCCGACAAGCTCGTGGATCGGGAGCCGCCTGCCGTCCCCCAGAACGACGAGGGTCTCGCCGGTGACGCACTCGCGAAGGTCGGAGAGCTGGGGGCGGTGCTCCCGCGTGGGCCGGGTCTCCACGGCCCGTGAGAGCTGCGACAGGCCCACCACGGGGACGCGGAGCTCCTTCGCCATCGCCTTGAGCGCGCGCGAGATCTCGGAGATCTCCTGCTGGCGGTTCTCCATGCTCCCCCGCCCGCGCATGAGCTGGATGTAGTCGATGAGGACGAGATCGAGCCCGTGCTCCGCCTTCATCCGGCGGGCCTTGGCCCGCGCCTCCAGGACGGTGAGCCCGGCCGTGTCGTCGACGAAGATCGGCGCCTCGGCCAGCCGCCCGGCCGCGTTCGTCAGGCGCGGCCAGTCCTTGGGCTCGAGGTAGCCGGTCCGGACCCGGTGCGAATCCACGCGCGCTTCCGCGCAGAGGAGCCGCTGCACCACTTGCTCCCGGGACATCTCCAGGCTCAGGACCAGCACCTTCTTCTTGAGCTCGATCCCCGCGTACTTGGCGATGTTCAGGGCGAAGGCCGTGTTGTGCGTCACGATGTAGTCGTCGGTGATATAGAGCCCGGACGGATGCGTGACGGAGATGCACTGGGTGTCTATCACCCTCGTCGGCTCTATCGAAACGAACACGGGTCGCCGTCGCCGATGTGGCGCGCTCAATGCCCGACTGCGCTTGACCGAGAGCTGCAGGATCGACCGGGGGTTGAAATGATGAACGTTGCAGACGAAGGCCCGTCGGCCAGCCTTCCGCTGACCGCGATAGCTGTACGTCGTTTCTTTACTTCGGATGGAGCACCAGCCCCCCAGGGATCGCACGAGTTCGGCCACGTTCTGTGCCAGGCGCTCGCTCGCCGAGCAGAACCGCACGCTTCCCCAGCGTTCGACCCATCCATCCGTATCCAGGAGACCGCGCAAGAGGTTCAGGCGAGCTTCCCGAGAGGCGTTCAGGTAGATGTCCGGGATGAATTTCTCCTCGCTGCGAATGCCGCAGAGCCCCAGATCTCTCAGCGCGTTCATCACTGTGTTGGGCGCCACACCAGCAATGCCTTCGCGGTGAGCGCCAGCCGCCTGCACGATGCGCCAGTCGTAACCCCCAGCGGCGCGGAGGACGAATCCATGCCCGGCGCGATCGAGGACCCGCTCCAGTATCTCCTGCTCAGAGGTCGAGACCCTAAGGCTGCTACCCGAAAGCGTCCCGTCGCCGAGCAGGCAACCCACCAGCCACGGATCAACGGGGAAGACCTCCGAATGCCCGTATTCGCCCGACGGCAGATCGATCCACAAGCGGTGCCGGTAGCGCCTGGCTCGAAGCATCCGTGCCACGCCATCAGTGGTGAGCACCCGCGGCTCGCGCCAGCCGCGGTAGTGCACGCGCCACAGGTGATCGCCAGTACATTCCGTCGAGCGGCCGTCCGAGAAGGTCACGCGGTACACCTGCCTGGGTCCCTGGGGAAAGATCCCGCTGACCAGCGAGCGGCGGCCGTCGACGGACGCGAGCGCATCGCCCAGCCGCAGGTTGCCCATCCGCTTCCACCCCGTCGACGTCCTGACCCTGGCGTCGAGTGGCTGCGCCTTCCCCATGGAGGGGCGTCCCGCCACGAGGATGAAGTCCGATGGCTGGAGCCCCGAAGTCAGCTTGTCGAGCCGATCAAACCCGGTGGCCAGGCCGGTGACGTGCTCCTTCCGCTCGTACAGCCGCTCGATGTACTCGAAGGTCTCCTTGAGGATGGTGCGGACCTGGACCGCCGTGCCCTGCATGCGGCGCTCGGAGAGCTGGAAGATCTGCGTCTCGGCCTGGTCCAGGAGGCTGTCCACGTCCTCCTTGGCCTCGTAGCTCTGCCCGACGATCTCCGTGGCGATCCGGATCAGGTCCCTCAGGAGCGCTTTTTCGCGGACGATGCCGGCGTACGACAGCAGGTGGGCGGCGGTGGCCGCCTCCTCGACCAGCGAGGCGAGCGCCGCGGGGCCCCCCACTTCGTCGAGCTCGCCGGCGCGCCGGAGGTCTTCCGAGAGGGTCAGCAGGTCCACCGGCTCGGAGCGCTCGAAGAGGCCGAGCATGGTGGCGAAGATCTTCCGGTGGCCCTCCTTGTAGAAATCGGCGGGCTTCAGGATCTCGACCGCCTTGGGGAGGCTCTCCCGCTCGAGCAGGATGGCGCCCAGGACGGCTCGTTCCGCCTCCAGGCTGTGGGGGGGGATCTTGGAGGTCAGGAGCTCCGTGAGGGTGGCCACGGCCTAGCCGCGGGAGACGCTGACCTTCAGGTGGGCGGTGACCTCGTGGTGGAGGCGGATCGGCACCGTGTACTCCCCCACAGCCTTGATCGGCTCGTCGAGGCCGATGCGCCGCTTCTCGACGCTGATCCCGTTCTTGGCGAGGAAGGCGGCCACGTCCGAAACGCCGACGGATCCGTAGAGCCGCCCCTCCTCGGAGGCCTGGCGAGCCTCGGCGATGCTGAGGGCCTCGATGCGCTTGGCCACCTCTTCGGCCTCGACCTTGGCCCGCTGCGAGCGGACTTCCTGGTGCTGCTTGATCTGCTCGATCTGCTTGAGGTTCTGCGGGCTCGCGGGGAGGACCAACCGGTGGGGAAGGAGATAGTTCCTGGCGTACCCTTCCGCCACGTCCCGCACTTCCCCCCGCCGGCCCAGCTTCGGGATGTCGTCCAGCAGGATCACCTTCATGATCGTCCCGAGGGCTATTCGGCCGTGTAGGGGAGCAGCGCCATCGACCGGGCCCGTCTGATGGCGTGGGTCAGCTGGCGCTGATGCCGGGCGCAGCTCCCCGAGATCCGCCGCGGGACGATCTTGCCCCGGTCGGAGACGAAGCCTCGCAGGCGCCGGACGTCCTTGTAGTCCACCAGGTCCACCTTGTCCACACAGAACTTGCACACCTTGCGCCGCCCGAAGCGGCGCCGCTTGACTGGTCTTGCTCCTGCTGTCGCGATGGCTCGGTCCTCCTTAGCCTGGATTATTCACGAACGATCGTCGCCTGCGGCGGGCGGGTCCTGTCGCAGGGCGCAGCCCCCTGCGCCACCCGCCCGGTCGTCCCATGCGCGTTAGAAAGGAACTTCTTCGTCGCCGGGCGGGGTCTGGGTCTCCTCCACGGGCTCGCCCCCCTCGGCGGCCACCGCCGCCTTTCCCCGCCCCATGAACTGGACCCGGTCGGCCACCACCTCCACCACGTTCCGCCGCTGGCCGTCCTTGGTCTCCCAGTCCCGCGTCTGGAGCCGTCCCTCCACGAGGATGGGGCTCCCTTTGTCGAGATATTCGCCACAGCTCTCCGCCTGCCGCCCCCAGACCACCACGGTGAGGAAGCAGGTGTCCTGCCGCTTCTCCCCGCTCTGCGTCGTGTAGGCCCGGTTCACCGCCAGCCGGAGGTCGGCCACCGGCGTTCCGCTGGGAGTATAGCGGAGCTCGGGTGGACGGGTGAGATTCCCCATGAGGAAGACCTTGTTCAGGCTCGCCATCAACGGACCTCCTCGAGCACCTCCCCGGTCGGGGCAGGCCGGGCCTTCTTGCGCACCGGCACCCGGGTGGAGAGAAATCGCAGGATGTTCTCGTTCAGCTTGAGCTGCCGCTCGAACTCCTTGACCATGGGCGGCTCGGCGGACACCTCCAGGACCGCGTACATTCCCTCGCGCTGCTTCTTGATGTCGTGCGCCAACCGGCGCTTCCCCCAGTTCTCGACCCGGATGACTTCGGCGCCGAGCTCCTTCAGGTTGTCCTGGAGGCGGGTCAGCAGCTGCGCCACCTCCTCGTCGGTGGGGCGCGGATCGATGATCACGAGCACTTCATACGGGCGCAGACGCCTCACCCCCCTCCTGGCCTTCCAGCAAGTACCCTTTCGCGCGGAGCGCCTCCCGGATCTTCTGGAGGATCGCCTCGTCGGGGGCGCCCAGGGTATGGAGGTGCACCCCTTTGGTCAAGCGCGAGAGCGGCTCGGCGCCGCTCGCCCGCATCCGGGCCACGAAGCTCCGCACGTCTTCCCGCGTCTTCAGCATCAGCAGCCCGCGGATCTCCCCGTAGAGCGGATGCTCCACCACCACATCGATGGCGGTCCCGCCCAGTTCCACGATGGTGGACAGCTCGTCCTCCATCTCCTCGAGGCTGGTGTGCCGGCACGCCACCTGGGTGCTGGCGAGCGGCCGGTCGTCCAGCATCAGGTACCCGCGCGGCGTGGCGAGAATCCTGTGGCCGCGGGCCCGGAGGAGCGCGATGTCCTGCACGATCACCTGCCGCGACACGTCCAGGCGCCGGGCGAGGTCGGATCCGACCACCGGCGATCCCGACCGCCGCAGCATGCTCAGGATTCCGCGCCGTCGGTCTTCACCGGACTGGACCCGCTCCACACGCTCAGTGACAGGCATACGGACTCACGAAATTTTTCCCATTAGTACACCAGAGGGGATGGGCCTCCGTCAAGGCCTCTCCCAAAAAACGCGGCCCCCGCCCGGTCAGGGCGGGGGCCGTCTCAAACGCGCGACACCGGAGCGGCGCCGGGCGTCTCCGATTTAGTACATGTCGCCGTGCGGCATCGGCGGGGCCTTCTCCTTCTCCTCCGGGAGGTCGGTGATCAGCGCCTCCGTGGTCAGCAGCAGCGAGGCGATCGAGGCCGCGTTCTCCAGGGCGATGCGCTCCACCTTCGTCGGGTCGATGATTCCCGCCTGAAACATGTCAACGTAGTCCATGCTCTCGGCGTCGAAGCCGTAGGTCGGCACCTGCGCCGCCTTGACCTTCTCGACCACGACCGACCCTTCCAGGCCGGCGTTCTCCACGATCTGGCGGATCGGCTCCTCGAGGGCCCGCCGGACGATGTTGGCGCCAACGGCCTCGTCGCCCTCGAGCTTCAGCTTCTCGATGGCCTTCGCGCACCGGAGCAGCGCGACTCCGCCGCCGGGCACAATGCCCTCTTCCACCGCGGCGCGCGTCGCGTTCAGGGCGTCCTCGACCCGGGCCTTCTTCTCCTTCATGGCCGTCTCCGTGGCCGCGCCCACCTTGATGACGGCGACGCCGCCGGCCAGCTTGGCCAGACGCTCCTGCAACTTCTCCTTGTCGTAGTCCGACGTCGTGTCATCGATCTGGGTCCGGATCTGCTTGATCCGTCCCTCGATGGCCGAGGACTTGCCAGCCCCCTCGACGATGGTGGTGTTGTCCTTGTCCACCACCACCTTCTTGGCCCGGCCCAGGTCCTCGAGCTTGATGTTCTCGAGCTTGATCCCCAGGTCCTCGGTGATGGCCTTGCCGCCCGTCAGCACGGCGATGTCTTCCAGCATGGCCTTCCGCCGGTCGCCAAAGCCGGGCGCCTTCACCGCGGAGCATGACAGCGTGCCGCGCAGCTTGTTGACCACCAGCGTGGCCAGCGCCTCGCCCTCGACGTCCTCGGCAATCACCAGGAGCGGCTTGCCCGAGCGCGCCACCTGCTCCAGGAGCGGGAGCATGTCCTTCATCACGCTGATCTTCTTCTCGTGGATCAGGATCACGGGATTCTCGAGCACGACTTCCATGCGCTCGGCATCCGTCACGAAATACGGCGAGAGGTAGCCGCGGTCGAACTGCATGCCTTCCACGACCTCTAA
>JACPSW010000103.1 GCA_016193045.1 Candidatus Rokuibacteriota bacterium
CCGCCACGAGGAACCGGTCCGGGGCAAAGGCGCTTGTCGGGACCCCGGGGGAAACGACGGCATACAGGCCTTTCTCGAGAAGCTTGAGGCGGCCACGTTCGAGCGCGTACTTGATCCGCTCGGCGAGAGCCGTTTTCGAGAGCCCCCGCCCTTCACCTTCTCGCCGAAACGCCTCCCAGGCGAAGACAGGGTGCCGGCGAAAATACTCTTCGGTCTCGAACACGTGGTTATCCGAAGGTTTATCCATTGCTCCCGAAACGGGCATCCTTTCCCCCTTTCGAGAGCAGATTATAAACCATTAGTTGCTCTTTTGCTCTCAAACAGGGCAAACTTTGCCCCGTTCAAGAGCAAATCATAAACTCCGGACCTGGACCCGGACTTAGAGAGGGGCAGGGCTGTCACACTCCGCTGTGATAATGTCCTAAGATCAGTAAGGTTCTCCGGCTTTTCAGTTTGGTTGGAGGGCTGGATATGCAGAATGCTAGGCGGCCCCCTCACCCTGCCCCTCTCCCCCGGGGCGAGGGGACCGAGGCGACCCCCCTCTCCCTCCCGAGGGAGAGGGCGGGGGTGAGGGTGAGGCGTCCGTTCGCGCATAATCCGGGCTAGGCCGTCTTCGCGGGCCTAACCCTCGACAGGATTCGAGCCCGTGTTTTCGCGCATGCTCCTCGCTGTGATCGTGGCCGCGGCGCTGACCGTTCCTCCGCTGGGCGGGCGCAGCATCAGCACGTCCCATGAGGCCCGCTTCGCGCTCCTCGCGCGCGACATCGTGGAGCGGGGGGCCTGGTTCGAGCCCCGCGTGGGCGGCGAGGTGTACCGGAACAAGCCGCCCCTTTACCCCTGGAGCATCGCCGCCCTCTCCCTGCCGGGCGGGCGGGTGACGGAGGCGACGGCGCAGGCGCCGGTGGTCGCGGCGGCCCTCGGCGCGATCCTCTTCACGTTCCTGCTGGGGGCGGCGCTCTTCGGCGCGCGCGCCGGGCTCTGGGGAGCCTTGATCCTCCTCACCGGCTACGACTTCTTCGCCCACAGCCAGCTCCTGCTCCCCGACATGCTCGTGGTGGCCTTCGTCACGGCCGCGGCCTACTTCTTCTGGCGGGCCCGGGACGATCCCCCGGCACGGGGAGCCCTGGCGGCGTTCTACGGGGCCCTGGCGATGGGCGTCTTCGCCAAGGGCCCCGTCGGCCTCCTCCCGCTCCTCGTCGCGGCCGTCTGGCTCTGGAGCGAGCACGGTCCCAGGGGACTCCGCCGCCTCTGGAGTCCCCTGGGGATCGGGCTCTTCGCCGGCGTGACCGCGCTCTGGCTGGGGCCGTTTCTCTCTCTCGGGGGCCGGAGCTTCGCCCAGGACGTGCTGCAGACCGACTGGCTCGATTGGTTCGTCGGTATTCCCAGCCGCGGGGAGTTGAAGGAGCTGGCCATCGAGGGAGTGCTGGGCTTCATGCCCTGGGCCCTCGTGGCGCCGCTCGCCCTCTGGACGGGCGTTCGCGACCGGCCGACCCCGGCGGTCCGGTTCGTCCTCCTCTGGTTTCTCGTTCCCCTGCTGCTGATCACGCTCTCGTCGAACCCCAGGGCGCGATACCTGCTCCCGATCCACCCGGCCGGGGCGCTGCTGATCGCGTGGTGGGCCGAGACCCATGGCGCGACCCGCGCGACCGCGGGGCGTCTCCTGGGCTGGATGGCGCTCGCGGGCGCGCTCGTCGCCCTCGCCATACCCGCCTGGCTCCGTCCCTCGCCGGCGTACTTCGCGCCGGGGTTCTCCTGGATGGCGCTCCCCCTGGCGGCCGGTGCGATAATGATCGGGGTCGCGATGGTCCTGGGCCTCCGCGCGGGCAGGCCGGCGCTGCTGGTCTACGGGGCCGCCGGCGGGATGGCGCTGATCCTCGGGTACGGCGTCTGGCCGTACAACGCCTGGGTCAATGAGACCCAGAGCTTTCGGCCCGTGGCAAGCAGGCTCGCGGAGCATGCGCGCGGCGTGGACGCGGCGATGTTCGTCAACCGGAGATTCTTCCAGGTCGAGTTCTATGCCGGTCGAGAGATGCGACAGATCCGGACGGCCCACGAATTGACCGAGTACCTCGCCCGCCCCGAGCGTCCGGTCGTCCTCGTCAACGAGTCGTACTGGGAGGAGCAGCGGGAGAAATTCCCGCCGGACGTCCGCATTCTGGACGAGATACGAGCCGGAACAGAGCGCATGCTCATCGTGAGGCTGTCGAAGGGCTGACCGTGACCCGGCTGCTTGATCGCTACGTCTTCCGGGAGCTGATGCCCCCCTTCCTGCTCGGGGTCGGGCTCTTCACCTTCTTCCTGACCATCGACCGGATCTACCAGCTCACCGACCTGGTCGTCACCAAGGGCGTGCCCTTCCACCTCGTCCTCCAGCTCCTCCTCTACATGCTGCCGTCCTTCCTGGCCCACACGCTGCCCATCGCCTTCCTGGTGGCGGTGCTGCTGGTCACCGGGCGCATGGCCTCCGACCTCGAGGTGGTGGCGCTCAAGGCCTCGGGGGTGAGCCCGCTGCGGCTCTTCGCCCCCTTCCTGGCGGCCGGCCTCGTCGTCACGGCCCTGACCGCCGTCCTCACGCTGGCCCTGAACCCGCTGGCGAACACGGCCTTCCAGCGCCAGCTCTTCGCGATCCTCCAGGCCCGGGCCTCCACGGGGATCAAGGACCGGGTCTTCAACACCGCCTTCGGCCAGTTCGTCATCTACGTGGAGGAGGTGTCGGCTTCCCAGGTCGGGCTGCGCGGCCTCCTCGTGGCCGACGAACGGGACCCGAAGCTCTCCCGGCTCATCACGGCGCACCAGGGGCGGCTCTTCACCGACCAGGAGAACCGGCGCATCACCCTCCGCCTCATCGACGGGGCGATCCACGAGTCGGACGTCGGCGACCCGGCCCGCTACCGTCTCACGACCTTCGCGCTCTACGACATGAACCTCTCCGTCGAGAGCCCGCTCAAGAGCGCGCCCCGGATCGACAAGCCCGAGAAGGATCTGGGCCTGTTCGAGCTGCTCCGCACGGCGCGCGAGCTGGCGGGCCAGGGGCAGATCGTCACGTCGCACTTCACGGAATTCCACAAGCGCTTGGCCTTTCCCGTCGCCGCCGTGGTCTTCCTGCTGGTGGGGTTTCCCCTGGAGATCCGGGCCCGCCGGGGCAGCCGCAGCCTGGCCCTGGTGGGAAGCCTCGTCATCGTGGTCACGTACTACCTGCTCCTCACGACGCTCGAGGACCTCGCCCTGGCGCGGCGGCTCCGGCCCGCGGTCGCGATCTGGATCCCGAACGTGCTGTTCGGCGTCGTCGGGCTCGTCCTGCTGCGGGCCAGCGCCGTCCAGGTCCCCCGGGAGGGGGCGAGCCTCCTCCGGCGCCTGCGGCTCGGCGGGCGGCGGCCGGCGCCGACGCTGGGCCGCTCGGTCCGGCGCACGCGCCCGCGGCCGTTCTGGGCCCCCCGGGACTCCAGCTACCTGGTGGACCGCTACCTCCTCCGCGAGTTCCTCACCTACCTGGGGTACGGCGTCGGCGTCGGCGCGGTGCTCTTCGTCGTCGTGGACCTCCTCCGGAGCCTCGACCGGTATTTCCGCGTCAAGCCCCCCCTCCTCTACATCCTGGAGCACTTCGTCTACCGCCTGCCGGCGGCCCTCTACGAGGGGCTTCCCCTGATCGTCCTGGTATCGACCATCTTCCTGTTCCTCGCCTTGAGCCGCCAGCACGAGCTGACCGCGCTGAAGGCCGCGGGGGTAAGCCTGTACCGGGTCAGCTCCCCGATCGTGCTCCTCGCCGTCGGGCTCAGCGCCGGCTCCGTGATCTTCCAGGAAACGCTCCTGCCCGGCCTGAACGCCATGGGGGAGGAGGTCGATCGGGTCAAGATCCGCGGCCAGCTGCCGCGCCACCTCCAGCGGCGGACCCAGCTCTGGTACCGGAGCTCGGACGCGCGCTTCTACCGGATCGAGCTCCTGGACCCGGCGGGCCAGCAGATGGACGGGGTGACCATCCTGGAGCTCGATCGGAACTTCCGCTTCCTCGGGCGGCTCGACGCGGCGCGGGCGCACTGGACACGGTACGGCTGGGAATTCGAGCGCGGGATGTTCCGGGAGTTCGCGCCCGAGGGAGGCATGGAGGCGGTGCCGTTCACGCTCACGTCCCTCGAGCTCGAGGAATCGATCGAGACGTTCACCCAGTCCCAGCAGCCGCCGGAGACGATGAGCTTCCGCGACCTGCGCGACTACGTCAACAAGCTCAGGGAAAGCGGCCACCAGGTGGAGAAGTACCTCGTCCAGCTCTACTCGAAGCTCTCCTTCCCCCTCATCCACGTGATCCTCGTCTTCGTCGCGATCCCGCTGGCGCTCCGGTGGCCCCAGGGCGGCCGCGTCCTTGGGATCGCCCTGGCCCTCGCCCTCGCCCTGGGCTACTGGGTGGTGACCTCGCTCGCCCAGTCGTTCGCCAAGGCGGATCTCCTGCCGCCCCTGCTGGCCGCCTGGACCGCCAACATCGTCTTCGCGGGGGTCGGCGTCTCGCTCTTCCTCCGGACCCGCACCTAGCTGGTAGAGGCCGTGAGGCTTCCGAATCCGGACGCTGCCCATGTTGATCGGAATAAGTTGACGCGGTATTTGCTCTCCGAAACGCATCCGATAGGGAGGTGGAAAGCGAGGTTCTTCCGCGGAGTCGGTTTTGATGACGCACACGCGGACGTTCTTAGGCAAGAGCTGATCACCATTGCGAAGACAGGGGAAGTTGTGGAAGCGACGCGGTCTCCTCATGGTGTAAAATACATCATAGAGGGGGTCCTGAAGGCGCCGAGTGGAGCGGAAGTCAGGCTCCGAACAGTTTGGATTGTTCACACAGGTGAAGCGAGGCCACGGTTCGTAACTGCCTATCCGGTGTGAACGGGCTCGAAGGGGAGACGATGATCCAGGAACTTGACCCGGTCGTTCTCACACGCGACCTGCCCGAGCACGGCCTCAAAAAAGGCGACGTAGGGGCGGTCGTCCATTGCTATGCTGACCGCGCGACGGTGGAAGTTGAGTTTGTCACCGCAGGAGGCAAGACGGTGGC
>JACPSW010000056.1 GCA_016193045.1 Candidatus Rokuibacteriota bacterium
CCCATCTTCTCCAGCGCCGCCCGCGCCTTGTAATTGCCCCGATAGGTCCCCACCATGATCCGCGCGACTCCTTTCACCTGCCGCTCCAGATTCTGGCCGAGCACGGAGCCGACGCCACTCCGCTGGTGCTCGGGGAGGACATACGCGTGGCGGAGAAGCGCGGCGTCCAGAACGTATTCCAGCCCCATCACGCCGACCAGCGCGCCCTCCACGAACGCGCCGGACCAGATCATGCGCCGGGCCTCGGAGTCGAACTGCTCGCGGTTCATCTCGGGATCATGGAACTCTTCGGGCGGCAGGAATTCCCGGTACCAGCGCGCCGCGGTGTTGATGACGGCCAGGGCCGCATCGGTGTCGGCGGGGGTCAGCGCGCGGATGACCGGGGCGGGCATGGCGTGATTGTAGCGCATATAATAGGGGCTCGCCGGAGTCCGGCGGGGAGGACGATATGGCCAAGTGGGCGATCTTTCCGGACAAGGAGCCGTCCAAGCAGGCGGCAACGCTGGCCGAGCAGGTGGAGAAGGACGGCGGCCACGCGCTCGCGATCTACCAGGACCCCGTGGGCGAGCACTGGCAGATCTTCTGCCTCCTCCCCATGGACCGGGTGGAGCCCACGCCCTACCAGCGCGACCTCTCCCCCGCCCACGTCAAGCGCCTCCACGAGGTGGTGAAGAAGATCGACCGCTTCGTGGACCCCATCGTGGCCATGTCGCCCAAGCCCGGCCTCTACTGGACCCCCAACGGCAACCACCGCCGGGCCGTCCTGGAAAAGCTCAAGACGGAGTTCATCTCCGCCATCCTGATCCCGGAGCACGAGGTGGCCTTCCAGATCCTCGCCCTCAATACCGAGAAGGCTCACAACCTGAAGGAGAAGTCGCTGGAGGTCATCCGGATGTACCGGGGGCTTTTGAAGGAGGAGCCGCGGAACGCCGAGGAGGACTACGCCTTCCAGTTCGAGGCGCCCCACTTCATCACGCTGGGGCTCCTGTACGAGAAGAACGCGCGCTTCGCCGGCGGGGCCTTCGCCCCGATCCTGAGGCGCGTGGACAAGTTCCTCAAGGGGGCGCTCCCCAAGGCCCTCGAGGCGCGCCAGGAGCGCGCCGACATGGTCCGCGAGGCCGACGAGGCCCTCACCGCCGTCGTCGCCAAGCTCAAGAAGCGCGGGATCAGCCACCCCTACGTGAAGAACTTCGTCCTGGCCCGCACCACGCCGCTGACCCGGGCCCGGAAGACGCTTCCCTCTTTCGAGGTCACGTTCAAGAAGCTCGTGGAGAACCTGGAAGCCTTCGACCTCGCCAAGATCCGCTACGAGGACATCGCGCGCGTGGCCATCATGGCCGCCCCGTAACGGCTGGGGTCAGGCATGCGTATTTGCGTTATGAGCGGTTGGCCAGCGCAACGCAAATACGCATGCCTGACCCCATCAGAGGAGGGCGGCGGGGAGATCGACGTGTTTGGCGCGGAGGTACTCGCCGAGGGTCTTGGCCTGGGGATCGCTCCGGGTCGAGGAGGAGACGCCCTCGCCCAGCAGCCCCTTGACCACAAAGTTGATGGCCAAGAGGTTCGGGAGGGTGTGGCGCTCGACGGCAAGCCCGCGGCATTCCGGCAGGAGCCCTCGGAGCCGCTCGACCGTGAGGAACTCGAGCAGCCACGCATAGGCGTCCGGCCGCCGCGCCCACACCCCGAGGTTGGCGTTCCCGCCCTTGTCGCCCGAGCGCGCCCCGAAGACCCGGCCCAGCGGGGCGCGCACCGTGGAGCCGGAGGGAGGATCCGGCAGAGAGACGACGGGCGGCTCGACGGGAGTCGAGCGCTCCGGCGGCAGCACCGGCTTCACGGAGGTCTCCCTGCCCTCGAAGTGGACCACCTGCCCGATCAGGTCGGCGGGAATGAGCGCCGGCCAGTACACCGCGTAGGGGGATTCCTCGGTCGGTGGCGTGGTCAGCGTGAAGCCGGGATAGTGGGCCAGGGCCAGCTCGATGACCTTGTTGCTGAAGGCGCGGCCGACCTTGGCCGGGTCGGGGTCCTTCACCGTGATCTTCAGATAGGCGAACGCCGCCTCGTTCGATTCAGGGTCTTCGCGGTCCGATCGGATCAGGGAAACTGACGTCTCCGCAAAGGCCTCCTTGCCCCCCACCATCGGCCAGAACGTCTCCTCGATGAGCTTCGCCTTCTCCGGGATGTCCAGCCCCGTCAGGACGAAGGTCATGCTGTTCCGATACCCGCCGAGGTAGTTCAGGCAGAGCTTGGTCTCGGGCGGCGGAGGCTCCCCCCTGACTCTGCTGACCCGCACCCGGTCCCCTCCGTCCGGCTCGAGCCGGATCGTGTCGAAGCGGGCCGTGACGTCGGGGTTCAGGTAACGCGGTGAGTCGATCTCGTAGAGGAGCTGGGCCGTGACCGTCCCCACCGAGACCAGCCCACCGGTGCCGGGGTGCTTGGTGACGATGAAGCTGCCGTCGGCCTCCATCTCGGCGATCGGATAGCCGATGTTGGCGTAGGTCGGCACCTCCTGGAAGAAGGAGTAGTTCCCGCCGCAGCACTGGGCGCCGCACTCGAGGATATGCCCGGCCACCACCGCGGAGGCCAGCCGATCCCAGTCCTCTCGCCCCCAGCCGAAGCGCCAGGCCGCCGGCCCGACGACCAGCGACGCGTCGGTGACCCGGCCTGTGATCACGACGTCGGCCCCCTGGCGAAGCGCCTCGGCGATCCCCCAGCCGCCCAGGTAAGCGTTGGCGGTGACGACCGGCGCCTTCAGCTCGTTGAGCGGCGTGCCCTTGTCCAGGTGCCTCAGCGGATGGCCCTGCGCCTGCCACACCGGGAGGCGGTCGAGGACGTCGTCCCCGGTGATATACGCGATGCGCGCCTTGAGCCCGAGCTTGCCGGCGACGCGCGCCAGAGCTTCGGCCAGCCCGGCGGGGTTGAGTCCCCCGGCGTTGGACACGACGCGGATCCCCTTTTCCAGGCAGGTCCCGAGAACCTGCTCCATCTGGGTCAGGAACGTGGTCGCGTACCCGGTCTCTGGCCGCTTGACGCGACTCCGGTAGAGGATGGCCATCGTCAGCTCGGCGAGGTAATCGCCCGTCAGGACGTCGATGGGCCCTCCCTCGACCATCTCCCGCGCCGCGGTCAGGCGATCGCCGTAAAATCCGCTGCAGTTCCCGATCCGCAAGATGGGGTCAGGCATGAGTAATTCACTATCTCGACTGGAGTCCCCTGTCAATCGTCCATCTGTATCACTTTCGGGACATTGACAATCCCTGCCGCGCCAACTATCGTGAAAGAAGGATGAAGACCTACGACTTCACCGTCGTTCTCGAGCGTGACGAGGATGGCCGCTACGTAGCTGTCTGCCCGTCTCTCCAGGGCTGCTACACGGAAGGGGAGACAGAGACGGAAGCAATGGAGTTGATCCGAGACGCGATCCGCCTCCATATCGAAGCCAGGCGGGAGCGTCGCGAACCTATCTACGAGGAAGTCAAGACCTCCACCATCCGCGTGGAGGTATGACCCCTCGCCTTCCACAACTTTCCGCTCGCGATATCATTCCCATTCTTGAACGTCGCGGCTTCACCTTGGAACGCCAAAGCGGAAGCCACGCCGTCTACCGTCACCCGGATGGGCGGTGGACAACGGTCCCCATTCACGGCAAACGCGATATCGGTCGAGGCCTCCTCCGACGCATCCTGAAGGACGCGAACCTCACCCCGGAGGACATCTAGCCTGCATTATTCACGAACCATGGTCGAGTGTAGCGGGCGGGACCTGTCGCAGGGCGCAGCCCCCACGGGTCCGGCTCCGTCACCCACTCGCCCGAACGCCGCGCTGCGCGGCGGACGGGACGAGGGGGGCCCACTGCGCGCGGCCCCGTGGGGGCTGCACCCTGCGCCACCCGCCCGGTCGCGCCATCCGAGGTAGGCCTTCATCGAGCGGATCGAGAGCTGGAGGTGGCCGCGGATCTCCTCGAGCCGGCCCCCGTCCCAGGGGTGCGAGTGAACATTCCCCTCCCGCAGGTTGACCTCCAACAGGTCCACCTGCGCCGGGTCCACGCGCAGCACCTCACGCGCATAGAGGGCATAGCACCCGAGCTGGAGCGCGGTCGAGTCCGGGTCGGGGGCCCCCGTCTTCCAGTCCACCAGGGCGAGCCGGTCACCCTCCGTCCAATAGGCGAAGTCCGGCGCGCCGTACACCGGCGTCCCGTCGAAGCCGAAGGAACGGATCTCCTCGATCATGACCCAGCGCTCCCGCGGGGTCTTCCTGATGTCCACCAGCAGCGGGAGCCGGTAGAAGTTCCGGAGACACCGGACGACGTGGTCCCGAAGCTGCTGCCAGTCCTCGGGCTTCACGGGGATCTTGTGCTCGTGCTCGAAGAGGCCGCCGCTCTTGGGGGTCGTCCAGTACTGGCGCTCGTTGGAAGCCTTCCACTCCCGGCGCATCCGGCGGACCGTCTCGTCCACGAGCCAGGCCTCCGGCAGGTCGCGCCCCTCGAAGAGCGCCCGGAGCACCCACTCGACCCCCTCGTGGACCACCTTGCCGGCCCACTGCTGGCGGGAGGAGAGCTGCTTGAGGACGTAGAGGGCCCGCGCGTCCTCCGGCGCGTCGGCCTCCCAGCCGCCCCAGGCGCCGTAGTAGTGGTAGAAGTACTTCCGGCGGCACTCCTGGAAGAGGTTGTCGCGGCTCCGCGACCAGGAAAACTCGTTCACGAGGTCGGCCATTGCCCCAAGCATATCACCGTGGTAGCGTGAGGGCGTCATGGCCAAGAAGAAAGACGCGGTCAAGGTCACCTGCCCTCACTGCCAGGCCAAGCTGACGGTGGACCCGGGGCTGGAAGCCGTCATCGCCCACGACCCGCCGCCCGTCAAGCGCACCACCGAGGACTTGGGCGCCGCGTTCAGGAACCTCCAGGGCGCCTCGGCCCGGCGGGAAGAGGCCTTCAAGGAGAGCCTCAAGTCGGAGCAGACCAAGGGCCAGGTGCTCGACAAGAAGCTCCAGGAGGCGGTGAAAAAGGCCAAGGACGCTCCGGACCCGGGACCCCGCCCCATCGATTTGGACTAGTGGCAGCCACCGACGAGTAGCGGTGCCGGGCAGCCTGGAAGCCGACCTCCTCAAACGAGTCAGCCGCTCCTTCTACCTCTCCCTCGCCATCCTCCCCCGCCCCGTGCGGGGCCCCGTCGGGCTCGCCTACCTCTTCGCGCGCGCCGCCGACACCATCGCCGACACGCGTCTCATCAGCCGCGAGGAGCGGCTCCGCCATCTCGAAGCATTCCGCGACGAGCTGTGGGAGGAAATGCCCTCGCGCCTGGCCAAGATCATCGCCGCCTGCGCCGGCCCGAACCCCCACGCCGGCGAGCGCGAGCTGCTCCAGCGTCTGCCGGAGTGCTTCGCCCGCTTCCGCACGCTCGACAAGCCGGATCGGGACCGGGTGTGGCGCCTCCTCTTCACGATCACCGAGGGAATGATCTGGGACCTCAACACGTTCCCCGGCGAGGACGAAAAGCGGCTCCAGGCTCTCCAGAAGCGCGAGGAGCTGGATCGCTACACCTACCACGTGGCGGGCTGCGTCGGGGAGTTCTGGACCGAGATCCACGTCGCCCATCGGCCGTGTCTCGCCGCGTGGAACCTGGAGGAGATGAAGGCCAAGGGGGTACGCTTCGGTAAGGGACTCCAGATGACGAACGTCCTCCGGGACCTGGCGCGGGACCTCAGGAACGGCCGCTGCTACCTCCCGCAGACCGATCTGGCGCGGCTCGGGCTCGAGCCGGCCGATCTGCTTGACCCGGACGCGATCCAGCGGGTGCGCCCGCTGGTGCGGGATCTGCTGACCTTGACGCTGGACCACTACGACGCGGGGTGGGAGTACACGCTCGCGATCCCCCGTTCCGAGTGGCGGATGCGACTGGCCTGCGCCTGGCCTCTCCTCATCGGGCTCAGAACCCTCGGCCTGCTGGCCGAATCCCCCAACCTCCTGGACCCGCGCCAGCCGATCAAGATCCCGCGCTCTCTCGTGTACTCGATCCTTCTCCGCTCCCTCCTCCTGACCCGGTCGAACCGCCTGCTGGCGGCAGAGGCCAGGCGCCTCCGGGCACGCATCCCCGTAGCCTGGAGGTGTTGAAATCTCTGGCCCCGGACCTGACTCGCCTGGCGCGGCTCGGCGAGGAGCGCCGGATCCGCGGCTTCTGCCTCGCCTCGCGTGAGACCGTCGATCGCGACTCGCTGACTCACAGCCGCTTCTTCGCGCCCCACCTGGGGATCCCCGAGGACCCCGTGACCGGATCGGTTCACGCGTCGATTCCTGTGTGGCTCTGGGAGGCTGGCGCTTTCAAGGCCGATGGGGGGGTTGCTCGATTCCGGGCCGAGCAGGGCGATTCTCTCGGCCGCCCGGGCCGCCTCCAGGTCGAGCTCCACGTGGCCGACGGCCGGCCCGCCCGGGTCAGGGTCGGCGGCCAGGCGGTGACGGTCCTCACCGGGAGCCTGCGCCTGGAGTGAGGGAACCGAGGCCGCCGCCCGGCCGTTAACAGTCGTCAAGCCCTAAAGGGGTCAGGTCTTGCAATGCAACAATCATCTGCCGCGCTTCCCGGCAGGATGTGTTATTGCGAGACCTGACCCCTGCGCCTCAGTTTCTGGTACACGAAGGACACGGCGAGGAGGACGAGCCCCAGGATCAGGAAGGAGACGATCCGGTAGAGGGTGGAGATCGTCGAGAGATCCACGACGAACACCTTGACGATCGTGAGGCCGAAGAGGCCGAGGGCGGCATAGCGGACGACAGGCGCCGACCGGATGAACCCCCAGGCCAGGGCGGCCGCGGCGTAGAGCGTCCACAGCGCCGACAGGCCGACCTGCGTCCGCCATTCGATCTCCCGGGCGAGATCCCAGCGGCGCGCAGCCCGAGCCGCGGCCGCGCCGACGTCCTCGTAGCGGACCCAGCCGAGGCTCAAGACGTAGAGGAGCACGACGCCCGCTGCGGCGGATAGGGCCCGGCCCACCTTCGCCGCCTCGGCCGTGGGCGCGGCCCGTCTGAGCCAGCCGGCGACCACGGCCAGCGCCGCGCAGCCGGCCACCCGCGTCACCAGCGGGCCGTTCACGAGGCTCGCCGCGGCGGCCCGCGCCAGGTGATCGTCGTGGATCAGGAGCCTCGCCAGGAGGACGCCGGCCAGGAGCGGCGTCGCAATGAAGAACGCCAGGCCGCGCGACAGCCAGGCGAGCGCGCCCAGCGCCAGGACCTCGGCGATCAGAAGCCTCGCCGGCCAGAGTCCCGTCGGCTCCCGCCAGAAGAGCACCCCCAGGACCACGCTGCTGAGGATCCAGAGGAGGCTCTGGAAGCCCTCGGGACGCAGAAGCCAGAGGTGACGCCGCCCGAGCGCCCCCGCCGCCACGCCCGCCCAGGCCAGGGCGACCACCACCAGCAGGTGCACCAGGAACGAGAGATTCCAGACCGGAACGAGGGCCGGATGCCAGGAGGGGTCCACCACGAGCACGCGGAAGGTCGCCAGCAGCAGGCCGGCGAGGCCTCCCCAGACGGCGACGGGCGTCGTCACCCTGGGTCCCACCATCAGGAGCATCACCCCCTGAGCCGCCCAGGCGAGGGTGATCCAGGGACCATCGAGCCCCAGCGGAATCGCCAGGGTCAGGAAGACGATCGCGACGCCCAGGTGAATGTCTCCGGTGGGATCGTCGTCCGCGACGCGCTCGCCGTACAGGGCGGCGAGGATGGCGTACAGCACCGCGAGGGCCAGGGCGTAGGGCGCCTCGGCGGCCAGCCACCAGCGCTCGAGCGTGACGTACACGGCCCAGAAGTAGCCGGCCCCGTTGGCGACCACGAGGGCCAGATCGATCTCCACCCAGCGCCGGCGCTCGGTCCACTCACGCACCAACGGCACCGCCAGGAACAGCAGGAAGAGCGCGGAGAGCAGCACGAGCCGGGTCGGGGGATGCGGCGCGGCCGGGAAGTCGAGCAGGACGGGCAGGAAGAGAATGGCCGTGCCCGCCCAGGCCAGCCGGTTGAGGGCCGGCCACGACTTGAAGAAGGCGATGGAGAGCACCAGGAGATCGAGGACGACCAGGTAGCCGAGCAGGGCCCGCTCGTTCGGGCGCTCCTGAGCCAGCAGGACCGGCGTCAGCAGGCCGCCGAGCAGGGTCAGCACCGCCGTGATCTGACGGCTGGTCGCGACCGCGACGGCCGCTCCCGCCACGGTGACCACGAACATGGCGGCGAAGGCCGACACGACGCCGGCGAAGTGGTAGAGGGCGTAGGCGGCATAGAGCGAGAGGTAGAGCACGCCCAGGCCGCCCCCCGCCAGCCCCTCGCTGAGATGCGGCAGGTCCTCGCGCCGGTGGAGCAGCAGCCCTCCCGCCAGCAGAACCACGCCGGCGAGGAGCCCCATGATCACCCGGACTTCAGGACCGATCAGGTTGTTCTCAAACGCCCAGCGGAGGAAAAAACTGACCGCGAAGAGGATGGCGATGATCCCGACCCAGGTCGTCCAGCGCGCGCCGATGCGCTGCTCCAGGTCGAGCGGCCCGCTGGGCGGCGCGGGAGACGGAGCCGGCGGCAGGGGTGGGGGCGCGGCGCCAATGGGAGCGGGGGGCCTCGCGAACACGCCGGCCGACGGGGGACCCGGCGTCGGCTTCGGGGGAGCGGCGCCCGGCCCCTCGCGATCGGTCCCTGCCCCCTCCTCGAGGGTCCACATCCGGTACAGCAGGCCCCGCACCTGGGCTTCCAGCTCGGCGATCCGCTCCTCCAAGCTTGCCATGCCGCCCTTGTCTTACTCGGGCAGCTTGAGCTTCATCAGGAGCGCGGGGTCTATCCGCGTCTGGCGGAGATGGGCGGCGAAGTGGAGGTGCGGGCCCGTCGCGCGGCCGGAGGCGCCGACCCTGCCGATGATCTGGCCGCGCTCCACCCGGTCGCCGTCGGCGACGTCGGCCCGCTCCAGGTGAAAGTAGAGCGTGTAGAAGCCGAGGCCGTGGTCGAGCACGACGAGACGCCCGGGGAAGAAGTACTCGGCCACCAGCGCCACGCGCCCCGTGTTGGCCGCCACCACGGGCGTGCCGGCGTCGGCCGAGTAGTCGAGCCCCGCGTGCGGAGCGCGCGCCAGGCCGTTGATGATCCGCCGGGCGCCGAACCCCTCGCCGGCGTCGGGGACGCCGACCGGCTTGGTGAACCGCCCCCGCCAGAGCCGCTCGGGGGTGATCGTCGCGTAGAGCGTCCGAAGATGCTTGGACTCTTCCTCCACCCGTTTCAGCGTCGCCGCGTCCAGCTCCACCATCTCCCGCGGCAGCGTCAGGCGCTGGACGGGGAACTTGCGCGCCCGGATCTGGAGCCTCCCCGACGCCTTGAGGGGCCGGTCCCGCGCGTCTATGGCGCCGATGCGCCATGCGACCACGCCCGGCCGGGCCTCGAGATCGATCCCCGCCAGCGCTGCGTAGCCGTCCCCGTACGGAAAAAAGGCCAGCGGCTGGCCCGCCAGGCTTCCCTCCGCCGTCTTGGCGTCCGGGAGGCCGGTGACGAAGACCATCGCCACGTCCCCCTGGCGGACGGCCTTGGGCTCCCACCGCACCGACAGGGGGTCACGGGCCTGAGCGGGAACGGCGGTCACGAGCAGGGCGAGGAGCACCGCGAACACCATGCACCTATTGTACGAGGAGCGACGCGGAGGACGAAGAATCTGCTGGCGCGGATTATTCGCGAAGCCGACGGGTGACGCCGGGAACGGGGCGCAAGCGGGCTAGTCCTTGGAGCCTTCGGGGCGCTGCTGGCGGAGGAACTGCTCGATCTCGGCCACGAGGTCCGAGGCGGGTGGGAGCTCCTCCGGCGCGGGGGCGGGCTCCGGCTCCTCCTCGGCGGCCTTGGCTTCCAGCTTCTTCACGTAGGCCGCGACCTTCGCGTTCTGGGAAACGATCTCCGCGAGGTTCTTCTCGAACTGCTTCGTCGCCTCTTCGAGGTCCGTCAGATCCACTTTGGCGTCCAGCAGCCCGAGGACGCGCCGCAGCAGGGCCAGCGCCGCCTTGGGGTTCTCGATGCCCGACACGTAGTGAGGGACATTGGCCCAGAGGCTGGCCGTGGCCATCTCCTGCTCCCGGCAGGTCGTGTTCAGGACGCCGACGATCCCCGTCGGCCCCTCGTAGCGGGTGGGCCGGATCCCGAGGCGCCGCGCCAGCTCGGGGTCCGTCGCCGTCCCCACGAGCTGCACCGGTCTCGTGTGGGGCACTTCCGCCAGCAGCGCGCCCAGCGTGAGGACGAGGGAGACCTGGCAGGTGCGGGCCAGCTCCAGGACGGCCGCGCAGTAGGTCCTCCACTTGAGGTGGGGCTCGATGGCGACGCCGACGATCACGTCGCGCGCCAGCTCGGGCTCCTGGACAATGGAGAACTCCGTGGCGGGCCAGAGGATCTCCCGCTCCGTTTCCGAGCCGCCCTTGAACCGCACCTGGGGCCGCGCCAGGCCGAAATGGTAGAACTCCTCGGGATCGATCCGGGCGAACTTTTCCGCAGCCCAGCCCCCGATCAGGAAGCGCGCCGCCGTGGTCGCCGCCTCGGCCGCATCGTTCCACCCCTCGAAGGCCATGATCAGGATCGGCCGGCGCAGATTCTCCGGGAGCGTCTCGATCACCAGCGGGCTCGCCATGGGGTCATGCCCCCGTTTGGACAGGATTGGCCGGATCGGCCTCCCACTCGTACCAGGAGCCGGCGAAGTTGGCGGCGGCGGGGTAGTCCAGAAGCTTCAGCGCGAGAAGCCCGACGGCGGCTGACACCCCCGCGTTGCAGTACGTGATGACGCGCCGGTCGGGGGTGACGCCGGCGGCCTCGAACATCTTCCTGATCTCCTGCAGGTTCTTCCACGTCCGGTCGTCCGCGTTGAAGAAGCGGGCGACCGGGACGTTCACGGCGCCGGGAATCCGCCCCTTGCGCTCCCCCCTGCCGATCTCCCCCGCGAACTCTTTGGGGCTCCGGCAGTCCACGAGGACCGTGCCATGATCGCCCCTGGCCGCCCTAGCCTCGGCGGTCCCGACCCGCCAGCCGGGCTGGACGCGCGGCGTGAAGACGGCCGGCGGGTGCCGGGGACAATCGGCCGTCGCCGGCCGTCCCTCGGCCCGCCACTTCAGCCAGCCGCCGTTGAGGATCGAGACCTCCCCGTGACCGTAGTAGTTGAGCGCCCACCAGAGGCGCGGCGCGATGCCGCCCGTGTCGTCGTACACGACCACGGCGTGGCCGTCGCCGATCCCCGACCGCTCCATCAAGGCCTTGAAGCGCGCGGGACCGGCCAGGGTCATGTGGATGGGCGCCGTCGGCTCGACGATGTCGTCGGTCCAATCGACGAACGCCGCGCCGGGGATGTGGCTGTCGAGATAGGATCCGCGCTGGGCCAGGTACCACGGCTTGGGCTGGTCGGGCGGCTTGATGATCCCGCGGATGTCCACGACGCGGAGCTGCGGGTCGTCCAGGCGGGCGGCCAGCCAGTCGGTCTCCACCAAGAGCGAATCACGGCGGGCGCGCATCGGGGTCAGTCTAGCACGAAAAGGGTTGACGCGTGCGGGGCGCCACGCGTAGCATAGCGAGGGATTCGTGAGCCGTACACCCTCAGGGGAGGAACCTGCGATGCGAACCGGGATCATGCGAGCGCTGCTCCTGGGCGGCGTCCTGCTCGCCGCCTCCGCCTGCGCAACGTCCGAAGAATGGTCCGAATGGGGGAAGCACCCCACGCACTTCGCATCGGGGGGGCACGCGATGTTCTCCTTCCGGAACACGGAAGGGTCGGCGCCCCGGGTGAGGCGCACCGAGATCGACCACGCGCGGGCCGAGCAGTGGTGGGGCAAGGTCATCACGGTCTCCGCCGAGCAGATCATCCAGCAATAGCATGGGCGGCCGCTCGCTGCTGATCGCCCTCGTGCTCGCGGCGCTCGTCGGCGGGGCCGCCGCGGCTCCCCCGGAGGAGGCCATCGTCGCCCTCGAGAAGTACACCACGGAGAAAGGCCGGACGCTCGCGACGACGTTCGCCCCCGAGCTCCGCCACATCTACAAGCGGGTCTATCACTGCCGCCCCTGGCTGGACGTGCGGAAGGGCGGGCTCGGCTTCACCCGGGCCGTCGGGCGCCCCGGCGACGACCGGTACCTGAACATCTGGGCCTGGGTGGATCAGGAGATCACCCCGGAGTTCGCCGGCCTCGGCAGCCCCGCGCGGCGCGCGTCGGCGATGTTCTCCCGCCACGGCGTGGACCTCCTGCGCCAGCTCGCGGCCGACGCCCGCATCTTCGCCAACCCCGCGGTCCACGGCTACTCGGTCATCCTCGAATGGATCAAGCCCGATGGACGGGTCGGCAACGAAGAAGTCGCCGAGACCCTGGGCGTGTTCGCCGACAAAGCCACCGTGCAGGCCTTCCTGGCCAGGCAGATCAGCGCCCAGGAGTTCGTGGAGAAGGCCACGATCGTGGCCTTCGACGGCAAGGACCGGCTGGGACAGCTTCCGCTGGAGGTCTGGGAGGACAACTTCGCGACGACCTTCAGGCTGAAGAATTACGAGCCCGAAGACAAGTCCGCGGGCTGCTGACCAATCGGAGGGGGCCTCGACGGCCCCCTCCGAAGCCTCCCCCAACAGGTTGCGCGGGCGAAGCCCGCGCTCGAACAGAAACGTAAGACTCAGGCGAAGCGCCGGAGAGCCTCCCGCACCGACAGAAACCCGATCTGCCGGTAGGGCAGGCTCCGCCGCGGGAACCAGCGCAGCTCCGACACGTCGCTCCCGCCGCGGAGTGGTCCCCGCGCCAGCCGGACCCGGAAGACCGCAGCCAGGATCGGGAAGCCGCCGCGTCTCCCCCGCCTCCACGAAGCCTCCGGGCAGGTCCCACGTGCCCCGGTACGGCTCGGCCGCCCGGCGAGCCAGGAGAACGTTCCCCCCTCGAACGATCAGCGCCACGCTGGCGGGAATGGGATTGCCGTAGAACGTCCAGGCGCAGCGGCGGCAGCGCAGGCGGACGCGCCCTTCCTCGCGCACCCGACGGAGCCGCCCGCCACACGCCATGCAGAAACGGTAGCGCATCCCGAGGGAAGCGCCCCCTCACCCCGCCCCACTCATGTGCCTTTCACCTCTTCTCCTCTCCCCGCTGGGGAGAGGCAGGGTGAGGGGGAGAGGACGAAGGTGAGGGGGAAAGAGCCATCCGGAGGCGGTCGGCGATCTCGAGAAGGGCGCGGCCCGCGGGGGTGTCGGCATGCTCCGTCACGAAGGGGACGCCAACGTCGGCGGCGGCCGCGAGGCGGGGATCGAACGGGACCCGCCCGAGAAATGGAATCCCGAACTCGGCGGCCAGGGCCTCGCCACCGGACCCCTCGAACAGCCCGGCCATGTTCTCGACGAGTCCGAGGATCGGCGCCCCGGTTCCCCGGGCCACCGTGACCGACTTCTTGACGACCAGGTGGGAGACCTCCGTCGGAATGGTCACCAGGACCGTTCCCGACAGCGACGGCACGAGCCCGGCCATGGTGGAGAGCCGGTCGGTGCCGGGCGGCAGGTCGAGCAGCAGGAGATCGAGCGACCCCCAGGCCGTGTCGGCGAGGAACTCGCGGAGGGCGTTGGCCTCCATGTTGCCGCGCCAGACGTGGGCCTCCGACTGGCTCGCCGCCTCCCAGGTCACGGGCATCTCGTCCGACGGCAGGAGGAGGTCCATGGACATCACCCGGATCTCCTGGGCGCTCCGCGGCGGCTCCACCCCCGCCTCGGTGAGCCGGAGTTTCGTGCCGCGCACTCCGAGCATCTTGGCGATGGAAGGGCCGTTGAGGTCGGCGTCGAGGACGCCGACGGCGGCGCCCTGGCGGGAAAACGCCGCGGCCAGGTTGGCCGTCAGCGAGGACTTGCCAACGCCCCCCTTGCCGGAGACGATCGCCACGACGCGACGGACGGCCGCCAGCCGGGCGGCGAGCCGGCGCTGCTGCGCCTCCACCTGCTCGACGATGTGGGAGCCGCCGTCGCCGACGATGTCCTTGTACTTTTTCATCCCGCAGCGAGGCGCTCTTCGCGGCATCCGCCGCCCCGGAGCGCCTCGACTCCTTCCTTGAAGATCAACGGGAGCATGGCCAGGGCGGCCACCGGGTCCGCCCACCACCAGCCCGCGAGGACGTTCAGCCCCAGGCCCAGAAGAAGCGTGAGCGAGAGATACGAGCAGACCAGGGTTTCCACCGCGTCCGCGGCCAGCGCCCGGCTCCCGAGGGCGCGGGCCACCGCCCGCTTCCTCACGGCCAGGAGCGGCATGACGACGAGCGAGCACACGGCCAGGCCGATGCCCACCCAGCTCTCGGCCGGCGCCTCCTGGCTCCAGAGCTTGTGGGCCGATTCGTACAGGACGTACACGCCGAGAGCCAGGAACGTGAGCCCGACGAATCGGAGCGCCGACCGCTCGGCCCGCTCGACGTGATCATCGTGGGCCCCCCGCACCTCGCGCTGGAGGCGCCACAGCACCATCACGCCCGCGGCCGTTTCGATCACGCTGTCGAGGCCGAAACCCACGAGCGCGATGGAGCCGGCGACGAGCCCGGCCCCGACGGCGACGACCGCCTCGATGCTGTTCCAGCCGATGGTGAACCATTCCAGCCGAATTCCCCGCTGGAGGAGGGCGTCCCGGGCGGCGTTCACTCGCGGCGGCTCCAGGCGGCCCGCGCCAGCATCGCCATCGTCGCCAGCGTGATGAGGAAGAAGATGCCCGCGCCCACGCTCATTGGGACCTCGCCCCCGCCCGGGAGGGGAACGGTCGGGCGTGTAGGCCGGAGCATGACTTGCCCCACCCCGAACGCCCGGAAGGCCACTAGGAGCGTGAGGATGCGGGTAAACCAGAGGTAGCCCCACCCGCGCGGCCCCCGAGCGATAAGCCAGGGGAACAGCACAACGAAGACGACCCCCAGAAGAAAGAGCGCGATGATCATCATCCATTCGTATCTGCCGGGAGCTGGGCCCAGGCGCCCCAGTCCCTGAAGCTCCAGGTACGCTCCACCGATCCAATAGAGCACGCCATAAACGAAATACGCCCAGGCGGCCTGCCTGAACCGTTCTTCGCGCGTGGCCATGGCCTACCCCCGCGGGCGGAAGCGGGCGCCCCACTTCTGGCGCACCTCCGCCAGCATCTCCTGGGTGATCAGCGAGCGCCCGCTGGACCTGGCGTACGCCTCCACCGCCTTGACCACCATGCCGCGGGCGAAGGACGGGATCGCCTCTAGGCGGGAGCGGGCAGACGGCTCCCACTGAAGCTCGTAAGAGACCTCGAGACCGAAGGTCTGCTCGGGGGGCAGGTCGATCAGGGCGCCGCCGTGGGCGCCGGGCTGATAGGCGCACGCCGGGTCTTCGGCGAGGTAGTCGCCGGACGTGGCGTAGGCCCGGCACCGGCAGCCCCCGCAGATCTTCGAGAACTCGCAGGCTCCGCAGCGGCCGCCGAGGTGAGGCTCGCGGAGATCGGTGAAGACGCCGGCCGAATGCCAGAGGTCCGCGAAGGAGCGCTCCCGGAGGCTCCCGGCGGACACCGGCATGTACGGGCACGGGGTCACCTCGCCCGAGGGCGTGATCCGGCAATAGTACTTCCCCGCCGGGCAGGAGCCGTGGGCGTAGTTCCTGAGGAGGGGCGAGGCCGGATCGAGCTCCCAGATGATCCGGCGGAAATGGGGCGCGCACTTGGCGCGGAGCAGTAGCCCACCGGCGCGCCCCGCCGGGACGCTCCACGGGTCCTCCCGGGCCTCGAAGACGGTCTGCGCCGCACTTCCAGCTCCGTTACCGACGCCCTGACACTTCGCCAGGTAGGTCAGGATCTTCTCGTACTGCGCCGGCGTGATGTCCGTCAGCTTCACCCCGCGGCCCGTGCGGACCAGGAAGAAGAAGTTCAGGACCCGCGCGCCGAGCTCCCGGGCCAGGTCGATCATGGCCGGGATCTCGTCCACGTTCCAGTCGGTGACCGACATGTGGAGGGAGAAGTCGAGGCCTTCGGCGGCCAGGATCTTCGTGGCGCGCACCGCGCCCTCCCAGGCGCCGGGGAGGTGGCGAAAAGCGTCGTGCCGCCTGGCGTCGGTGGAGTCGAGGGAGAGGCTCGCCCCCTGGACGCCGTGCTCGCGCAAGAGGCGAGCCTGCCGCTCCCGCAGGAGGACGCCGTTCGTGCCGACGACGACGGTGAAGCCCCTGTCGCGCCCCGCGGCCGCGAGCTCGAACAGGTCTTTACGCAGCAAGGGCTCGCCACCCGTGAGGATCAGGAAGACGTTGGGGTTGACCTGAGCGATCTCGTCCATGACCCGGAGGCATTCGCCGGTGGAGAGCTCGCCGGAGACGCCGGCGCCGGGGAACGCCGACAGATAGCAGTGCGCGCAGGTGAGGTTACAGCGCTGGGTCAAGTTCCAGGAAACCGAGTACGCTCTGTAGCTCACGGTATGGTGCCCCCTTACCCTTCCCCACTCAAACTCCCCTTACCTCTTCTCCTCTCCCCTCAGGGGAGAGGCAGGGTGAGGGGGAGAGGATCAAGATGAGGGGGTGGCTATTCCTTTCGCTGGCGGACGTAGCCGGCGATGACCTCGTTCATGGTGTCGCGGGCGTGGCCGATCCCCTCCTCGCAGAGGGCAAGGTCGATGGTCGTGGCGGCCTTCGCCTGCGCGACCTTCTCGATCTCCTCGCGGGTCATGTCGCGCATGAAGCCGGCCGGCACCCGGTTGAGCCGGGCCGTCGCCTCCGGAGTCCACGCGAACGCCGCCGTCTGGCCGTTGCCGCCCGGCCGCGCGGCCGGCTCGAACGTGGTCCGGGCGATGAGGGTCTCCCAGCCGGCGCCGAGCTTGTCGCGCCCCACGGTCTCTTCGATCATCGGGAAGGCGAGGTCCTTGGTGATCACGGGGATCCGTTTCGAGCGGGCGTACTTCTCGATGCGGGCCTTCGCCCGGCGGCGGAGGTAGGCGTCCGTGACCTCCCGGAGGCCGTCCCGGGCGTCGGCCGCCCACTTGACCGTGATCCCGGGGAGGGTCTCCTCCTCTTCGACACCGCCTTGCTCGGCCGCGATGGCCTCCACGACCGCCCGGTCGATCAGCTGGAACTTGTCGGCATCGGCCCCGCACACGGGGCAGCGCACCACCGGGTTGGGGCCCTTGACGGTGTAGCCGCAGACCGCGCAGATGGCGGTCGCGGGCTGGTTCTCCGCGCGGAGCTTCGCCACTGCGACGTCCTCCGCCAGGATCTGAATCTTCTCGGCCATGCGCGCCGGCATGAAGATCGCCATGGCCTCGTCGATCACCTTGGAGGTGATGACGGTGTGCCCCTGCTCGATGGCGTAGCGGAGGAGCGCGGTGCGCGCGATCCCCTTGACCTGGGGCGGGACGCGGTCCATCCGCGCCTCGGCCTCCTCCGTCCAGGAGATGATCTCCTCGGCCTTCACGTCGAGGGGCGGGTAGAACTTCCCGCCCGTCAGGAGCACGTTCGAGGGCGCCAGGCGCAGCAGGTTCTCGGTGTTGGAGCCGAGGTCCAGCTCGTCCTCGTCCGAGTGGACGCCGACGCGCCCGAGGATCAGCAGCCATGGCTGCCGGGTCCGGCAGTACTGGAGCACCTTCTCGAAGCACTTGCCGTCCAAGAGCGTGATGCCCAGGTCCACGCCGTCCTCCCGCGCGAGCTTGCGGGCGATCTCGAGGTGCGACTGGTAGATCTTGGCCAGGCCGGTGTCGATGATCTCCTCGTGGAGCTGCTCCTGCTCCTTGAAACGGAAGACCTTGGACGCCTTCTCGGAGAGGACGCCGACGATCCCGTTGAACATCGCGTAGTGGAGATACGGGTCGTAGACGGCCACGGCCTCCACCGGCCGGTTGAGGGCCTTGGCGAGTTCGATCGCCAGCTTGAGGCCGTTGAAGGACTGGGGGCTCCCGTCCACCCCCACGACGATCGCGCCCGGGCGGTCGGGCTCGAGGATCTTCACCACGAGGGTGTCGGTCTTGACCTTGCGGATGAAGCGCTCGGTCACCGACCCCAGCTGGCTGTCCTTCACCGCGCCCATGCCGAGAGCACCCAGGATCACCAGGTCGGAGTCCGAGCCCCGGACGTCCTCGATGAGCACCTTGTAGTGCTTGCCGTCCACCATCTTGCGCTCGAAGGAGAGGCCGGCCGCCGCGGCCTTCTGCCCCATCACGTCCAGGTACGAATCGGAGATCAGCTGGAGTCCCATCGCGATGAGGGAGTCGTGGATCTTCCGCTGCCGCTCCAGCTCGGTCTCGTCCTTGTACTCCTCCGGAAGCGTGTACTCCATCTGCTTGAAGCGGTAATCGTGGAGCCGCGCGGCGTACACGTGGCAGCCGGTGAGCCGCGAGCCGAACGCCCGGCCCAGCTCCACCGCCAGGTCGACGGCCCGGTTCGAGTAGTCCGAGTTGTCCACCGGGACGTAGATGTGCTTGAACATTCCCGTCTCCTTATTTGATCTCGAAATCCACCGCGGCCGACCCGCCGCGAGGGATGGTCACCTCTCGGTGGAGCCGAAGCTCCTCATAGACGGGCCGTCCATCCTTGTCCACGCCCTTGGGGGCGAAGCCTTCATGCCACAGGGTGACCGTGTACTTGCCCGGGGGGATGCCGTCGATCCTGAAGCCGCCCTCCCCGTCGGTGACCGCGAAGTAGGGGCTGTCGTGCACGACGATCCAGGCGGACATGTGGGTGTGGGCGTCGCACAGCACCTTCACCACGCCGGGCTGCTTGAGCTTGGATGTGATGTCCACAACGCGCCCCTTCACGGATAGGGCGAAGTTGAAGATCGTCTTGCCGCTGAGGATCCCGTGGGCGTTGTGGAGGACCGGGTCGGAGGTCTTGGCCTTGACGGGCGCCCCGGCCATGACGGCGGCCGCGTGGGGGACGAAAAGGCAGCGGGCGTTGTCCAGGACCAGCTCCCCCTCGGCCTTCTTGCCCCGGGCGACGCCCTCGACGAGGATCACGCTCCCCTTGACGCCCCGATTGGGCCCCAGGACGAGCGCCTCATTGGGCACGGACGGGCCGCAGACATCCTGGTTCTTCCTGACGGGAATGGGGTCCGGCCGCGGCGGCGTTCCGGCGAATCTCACCGAGCCCGTGAGGCTGCCGGCATCGGGGACGGGCGCCACCTCGTAGGCCAAAGCCGTCGCGGGCATCCCCCACGTCGCAACGAGGAAGAGGCCGAGGGCGAACCAGGTCGGCGTCGAGATCGTGCGTTCTCGCGTGGGCACCGCCTGGCAGTATAGGGACGGGACCGGCAAAGTTCAAGCCCCGAGTGCTTAGGGCCCCCTGAGGTTATACTCCTTGAGCTTGTAGACAAGGGCGCGGCGGCTGATGCCGAGGATCCGCGCCGCCTCGGTGCGGTTGTTTCCCGACTGCTCGAGCGCGCGGCGGATGAGCCGCACCTCCACGTCACGGACCACGCGCGCCATGGTTTCCTTGTAGCCGACGGCGGAGTCCGCCAGGGTCACGGTCAGCTCGTCTCCCGGGGCCAGGATCTCGGCGGGCAGGTCGCGGGCGGTGATCGTCTCCTCCTCGCTCTGGATGACCGCTCGCTCGATCGCGTGCTCCAGCTCCCGCACGTTGCCCGGCCACGGGTAGACCATCATCGCCCTGAGCGCCTCCGGGGACAGCCGCTTGAGCGGCTTCCCGCCCTCCTGGGCGACGCGATCGAGAAAGTAGTCCACGAGCAAGGGGATGTCTTCCCTCCGCTCCCGGAGCGGCGGCAGAAAGATGGGGAAGACGTTGAGGCGGAAGAAGAGGTCTTCCCGGAACGCGCCCTCCCGCACCTCCGCGGGGAGGTCGCGGTTCGTGGCGGCGATGACCCGGGAGTCCACATGGAGCGTCTTGGTGCCGCCCACGCGCCGGATCTCCCCGTCCTGAAGGGCACGGAGGAGCTTCGCCTGGAGGCCCGGGGCCAGCTCCGCCACTTCGTCCAGGAAGAGCGTGCCGCCGTGGGCTTCCTCGAAAAGACCCTTCTTCGTGGCGATGGCGCCCGTGAAGGCCCCCTTCTCGTGGCCGAACAGCTCGCTCTCCTGGAGCGCCTCGGGGATCGCGCCGCAGTCGATCACCACGAATGGGCCGGCTTTCCGGGGGCTGTTGAAGTGGACGGCCTTCGCCGCGAGCTCCTTGCCGGTGCCGCTCTCTCCCTGGATGAGGACGGCGCCGCGGGCGCCGGCGACCTTCTCGATCTGCGTGTAGACCTCCTGCATCTTGGCGCTCTTCCCCACCAGATTCGCCAGGCCGAAGCGCTGTTCCACGGCCTTCCGGAGCCGGCTGACCTCCCGCCGGAGGCGAACGCGCTCCAGCGCCTTGTTCACGACCTGGAGGATCTCGCTGGCCCGAAACGGCTTGGTGACGTAATCGTAGGCCCCGGCTCGCATGGCCTCGATGGCCGACTCGATGGTGCCGTAAGCCGTGATGAGGACCACCACCGTTTCCGGGTGGAGCTCGCGGGCCGTCTTGAGGATCTCGATGCCACCGGCATCGGGAAGCTTCAGGTCCGTGAGCACCAGCTCGAAGGGGGCCGTCCTGAGGCGCTCGAGGGCCCCCTCCGCCGTCCCCGCCCCCTCCACCTCGAAGCCCTCGGCCCGGAGGAGCTTGGTCAGGAAGTGGACCATGTTCTCCTCGTCATCGACGACGAGGATCCGCTCCGGCGCCTCAGGCATGCCCCACCCCCGCCGCGGCCCGCGGCACTGCCGCGCCGGCCGGGAGGACGATGCGAAACGCGGCGCCGCCGCCGGGCGGCAGCTCGACCAGCAGGGCGCCGTGGAGCAGCTCGACGATGCTGTGGCAGATCGCCAGGCCCAGCCCCGCCCCCTCCCCCCGTCCCTTGGTCGAGAAGAACGGCTCGAAGATCCGCCCCAGGTCCTCGCGAGGGATCCCCGGCCCGGTGTCGGAAACGGCGATCACGACCGTCCGCTCCTCGGGCTGGAACACGCGCCCCACGGCGTGGTCGCCCTTCCACGCATCCTCGCCGTTGCCGGCGCGCGTCGTCACCCGGACGGAGCCGCCCGGCGGAGAGGCCTGGGCCGCGTTGAGCAGGACGTTGATCAGGACCTGCTGGAGCAGCGATTCGTCGGCCAGGGCGGGAGGGAGCCCCGGAACCAGATTCCGGTCGACGGTCAGGGACCGGAATTCCTTCTGGGAAAGCACGAAGACCAGGGATTTCTCGACCACGTCGTTCACGTCCAGAGGCGCGATCTGGGACGGACCCGGCCGCGCGTAGTCCAGCAGGCTCCGGAGCAGCCCGCGGAGGCGGGCGATCTCCCCCGCCAGCCGCTCGGTGCGGTCCAGGCACTCGGCCCGGTCCGCCGCGCTCCCGCGGCAGAGGAGCTGGAGGTCGAGCAGGCCGAGAACGGAGGCCAGCGGGTTGCCGATCTCGTGGATCATCCCCGCCGCCAGCCGGCCGGTGGAGGCCAGCTTCTCGCTCTGGACGAGCTGGGCCTGGGCGCGCTTCAGGTCCTCGTAGGCGGCGCGGAGCTCTCCGGCCGTCCGCTCCAGGGCCCGATTCTGCTCCAGGATCGTCCGCGAGGCCCGTCGAAAGGTGAAGGAGAGCGTCGCATAGAGCAGGATCAGCCCGAAGATCACCGCCCCCCAGACCATGAGCCGCAGGGCCCGGATCTTCTGGTAGAAGGGATCCATCGGGCTGTAGATCTCGTAGGCGCCGATGACCCGGTTCGTGCCCTCCAGGAAAATCGGAATGTAGACCTCGAAGAGCCGGGCGTACCCCGCCTGCCGCTCCGCGAGGTGCTCCGACCCCTTGAGGTCGGAGAGTCCCACCACGGTCTCGCCGAGGAACGCCTTCTGGAGCGACCGGTTGTCCGGAAAGGCCTTGCCTACAAACTCCCGCCGCCGCGAATGGTAGATGGTCGTGCCCGACCGGTCGTAGATCTTGATCGTCACCACGTGGGAGGTAAAGAAGTTCTCGCGCATCAACCGGTCGAAGGCCTCGTACTCGGCCCCGGTCCTCAACCTGACGAAATCCTCCTTTGTGGTGATGAAGCGTGCCAGGTTCTTGAAATAATCGAGGGAAGCCAGGGTGGCCTGCTCCAGCATCTTCTGCTCGATCAGGTAGGTGATGGCGGAGCCGAGGAGGAGGGCCATGCCCACCCACAGGCCGGCGCTCAGCAGGGAGAAATTCTTGAACAGGCGAGGCCCCACGCAGCACTCCTCCCCGTCACTGTAACGCCTTTGAGCGCCCGGGTCTAATGGCCCGGCGGGGCCTTCCCGGGAGCGCCGCCGGTCGCCCCCAGGCTCAGGATGTAGTCCCGGAGGGCCAGGATCTGGCGCTCCTCGTCGCCATCGAGGATGTCCTCCGGTCCTGAGGCGGCATCCGAGAAATAGGTGGGCATCTTCGTTCCGGGAGCGAGGCGCCGCGGATCATGGAGCCACCGGACGATCCAGTCGGGCTGAAGCCGCCGGCCGGAGATCCGGAGGTCGGGCGCCCACTCTTCCGGGGCGCCCTCGGGCTGGTCCTCTCCGAGGTGGCAGGACGCGCACGAGAGGAACTCGCGCGAGGCCAGCCGGCGCCCTGCGTGGACATTCGCCTCGGGGGGCACGTCCCGGAACCGGAGCCGCTCCGGCAGCCCCGCGGCCGCCGGATCACGGAGGCCGCCCAGAAAGCCCAAGAGGATACGCGCCTCGTCGTCGCTGAGGCGGAAGTCTGGCATGCGAGCTGTCAGCCAAGGCCGGACCCGGTCGGGCCGCCTGAGGAACTGCGAGAGCCACTCCGCCTTGAGTTTGTCGCCCGTCCCGCTGAGGTCGGGGCCGACCGGTTCGTGGCGCGCATCGTCGTGGCAGCCACCACACCCGAGCGACCGGAACAGGGCCTCCCCCCGTGAAGCCGCTCCGGGATCGGGAGCCGGCTCCGGCGGCGGAGGCCCGCCGTCGAAGAGGTAGGAGGTGATCGCCCGGGCGTCGTCCCCTCCCATCCCCAGGTGCGGCATAGGGCTCAGCGGATCGACGGCCTGCGGATTCTCAAGGAAGCGCAGTGTCCAGGCCGGCTTCAAGCGCCCGGCGATCGTCGAAAGGTCCGGGCCCGCCCGGCCGCCGGCGCCCTCGCGGCTGTGGCAGGCGCGGCACGCATGCCGCCTGAACAGGTCGCGTCCTCTTTCCACCTCCCCCGGCGGCGGCGGTGAGTCCGGTCCTTTCTCCTCGCGCTCTGGCCGGCTCATCAGGTACTCCGCCAGGGCGGCCGCCTCCTCCTCCGAGAGCCTGAAATCGGGCATCCGCGATCTCCAGAGCGGCCGATAGCCCGCAGGACGGATCGCGCGAGGCGCCCTGAGAAAGTCGACGAGCCAGGCCCGCTGAACCCGGCTGCGCTCGGCGCGCAGATCGGGGCCCACCGCGACCCGCTCGAGCCCGCCGATCCTGTGGCAGGCCGCGCAGCCCAGTTCGCTCGCGAGCACGGCACCGGCCGACGGCCCTCCCGTGGGGGGCGGACTCGCACGCGCGGGGGCCGAAAGGGCCCGGATGAAAGCAACGAGATCCCAGATCTGGGACGGGAGGAGGGTCCGCCCCCAGGGCGGCATGAACCGCGAGCCCTGGATCGCCTGCCCGCCCTCGGCGATCACCCGGAAGAGCTGCTCGTCGCGCCGACCTCCCATGTAGCGCGGGTCGGTGAGATCTCGCGGTTGGTCATCATCGAGAAACGACGCGTTGGGGCCGTCCCCCTGCCCCGCCGCCCCGTGGCAGACCGCGCAATGCCGCCGGTAGAGCGGCTCGCCGCGCTCCGGATCTCCGGTCGCCGCCGTCAACGCTGCGGCGGCCGGGACAATCCCGAGGCCCAACACGAAAAGGCCGAGGACCAGGCGGCCCCGGGGCCCCCGCATGCCGCGCAATCGCTCAGCGGGGCAGGACGACCAGCGTGCCCTCCATCGCGGGCTGGTGCTCCTCGCAGTGAATCTTGAAGATCCCGGGCGTGTCGGCCGTGAACGTGAGTCGCCCGATCTCTCCCCGCTTCACGACGAAGTGGTCCGGACGGTACTTCTCCACGTGGACGCTGTGCTTGGCGCCGTTGATTCCGACCATCTCGAGCGTCACGCGCTCACCCTGCTTCACGACGACCGTGGCAGGCGAGAACTGGTACGCCGAAACCTCCCACCGCCCGTTCTGGTCGGGGGCCTTCTTCACGTACCCGCCGCCCTTCGGCAACGCCCCCGCGGGGTACGGCTCCTTGTCCACAGTGACGCCGCCCTTCGGCTCGATGAGCGCCAGATAGATCACGCGCTCGTCGGCCGCCTGGACCCCGGCAATGAGCCCCGAGAAAAGCACGCCCACCACCGCGAGTCCTGCCAGCGCTGCAACGCTCACTTTGCGGCCCATAGCGTTCCTCCTTGTGTCGGCAAGGGTCGAGTCCGCCCCAAGGAATGGCAAGCGCCATGCCACCGCAACCGGCCCGCGCCCCGCTCCTATCTGCTCGCCGGAGAAGAGATCCACGGGAGGGCGCCAAGGCGGAAGAAGGGCGCCCGCGCCGGAAATGCGCACGGTCCTGCGCGGCCGCGCAGCCGGTTGCGCAGTAGCGGGCTAGCCGGGGTACTGGTCCGTCCCCATCTCCCTGTGGCAGCGCCGGCAGTGGGGAAGGACGACGGTGTTGGTCAGGAACTTGAGCCGGCTACTGCCGGACGAAGGTCAGCTCGGCTTCGAGCTGGATGTCGTTCGAGAGCTTGAGGAAGAGGAGTTGGGGGACCTGCATCCCGTGGTCTGTGAAGGTCGTCCGGAGGGTACTCTTGACGCGGATCATATCGCTCGTGAACCCAAAGCGCCGCGTGCTCTCCAGCTGCTCCGACGTCAGCTTCAGGAACGTCACCCGGGCGTCGGCCACAATCTCCACGGGCTTGCCCTTGATTGAGAGCACGCCGCGCACCTTTGCGGGCGTCTCGCGCCCGGGCTCAAGCGCCCCGGGAATCTCCACGCCCTTGACCTCGAAGACCGCGTATTTGTTCGCCTCCACCTCGGTGTCCAGGTAGCTCTTGCCGCGCGTGTCGGCATCACGCTTCTCGATGCCGGTCTTCAGCGTGGTGAGGTCCACGCGGACGCTGCCGGTGGCTCCCTGCGGGCGAGCCGGATCCACGATCAAGCTGCCCGTGATGGCCTCGCCGGAGGTGGTCCCGACGATCGTCTCGAGCGGAGCGTCGGTCTTGAAGGACGCGCGCGAGGTGTACAGAACCTTGAAGGAGATCGGGTCGGCCCCAGCCGAAACGGGGGCGAGAGAGACAGCAAGCGCTACTAACAGGACCGCCGCCACGGATCGGCTCATACGAGACCTCGCGTGAGAAATTGAACCGTACTTAGCCAACTCCCGGGAACCGCCCGAGGTTCCCGGGGTTCCCGGCCGAAGTAGCATACCGCGCCCCGATTGCGGCAAGTTGTTCAAATTTCTGATGCCGGATGCCTAGATCGCCCTTGCCTCACCTGGGGCGGGAATTCCTCCGCAAAGCCGCCGGCAGCCGAAGAAGGACGCCAGAATTTTCAGCGACATAGCGACAGGCACCTGGATTGCATCGCTGACACGCGGGACAGATGTCAACCATGGGAGGCGGCGATGCGAGTCAGCGAGTTGATGAGCAAGCACGTGTGGACGATCGGGATGGCGGACTCGTGCCACGAGGCCGCCGCCCGGATGTGTCGGGAGAAGATCCGTCACCTGCCGGTTGTGGCCGATGACGGGACGCTGCAGGGGATCGTGACCGACCGGGACCTCCGCCATCATCTGTTCGGGCCCGGCATCTTCGGTCACATCGGGAACGTCTCGGTCCATACCCTCCTGAAGGCGCACTCGGTGAAGGAGATCATGTCCTTCCCGGTGGTGAGCGTCGAACCCGCGGCTTCCCTGGAGGATGCGGCCCGGCTGATGCGCGAGCGCAAGATCGGGGCGCTGCCGGTGGTTGAAGCGGGGCACGTGATGGGGATCCTGACCGAGACCGACCTCCTCCGTCACATTTGCCGGGCCGACGAGCTCTGCTCGCCGGAGGTGGAGTGCATCGTCGTCTCCTACCCCTGACCCGATGCGCATCTCGCCTCTTCTCCTCTCCCCTCAGGGGAGAGGCAGGGTGAGGGGGCGTAGCCTTACCCCGCGTCGGGCTCGCAGACCTCGTGGTGGTCGTGGCCGAAGATCTTGATCAGCCGCTCGCCGTGGCTCGGGTGGATGGAGAGCTGGCTCGAGAGGACCCGAGCATCGGCGCCCGTGCGGATCGCCAGGGCCGCCAGCTGGATCAGCTCCGCCGCGGCGTAGGAGACCATCTGGACGCCCAGCAGCCTCTCCGTGGTCCCGTCGAACACGAGCTTGAGATAGCCGGCATCCTCTCCCGTGGCGCGCCCGTTGGAGGCGCCGCGCATGTCGTGGGTCGCCACATGGCATTTGACGCCGCGCCGCAAGGCCTCCCGGTGCGTGAGCCCCACGCGCCCGACCTCGGGAGTGGTGAAGATCGTCTGCGGCACCACCGAGTAGTCCGCCTCCTCCACATCGCCCCGAAGGGCGTTCAGCGCCGCCAGCTTCCCCTCGTACGCCGCGGTCGGCGTCAGCTGCTGATTGCCGGCGGCGTCGCCGGCCGCGTAGAGGTGCGGGAGCGAAGTGCGCAGGTACGGGCTGACCTTCACGCCCAGCCTCCCCAGCTCCAACCCCAACGCCTGGGCGCCGAGGCGGCCGGGGTCGAAGCGCCGGCCGACCGCCAGGCAGACCTGCTCCCCCTCGACCGCGGCTGACGCCCCATCGGCCGTCACATGGGCGGTCACCGCGCCGGGGCGACCCGAGAACCGCTCGAGGGTGGCCCCGAAACGGAACACGACCCCCTTCGCCTCGAGAATTTTCCGGATATACGCGGCCACGTCGGCGTCCAGCGTGGGGAGGATCTCCGCGTCCCTTCCGATCACCGTGACCCGGCTCCCGAGGTCGGCGAAGGCCCCCGCCATCTCGAGGCCGATGACGCCGGTGCCGATCAGGGTGAGCCGCTCGGGGAAGCGCGGCAGGAAGAGGATCTGATCGGAGGTGATGGCCAGCTCCGCCCCGGGGACAGGAGGCACCACGGGCTCGGAGCCCGCCGCGATGACGATCTTCTCGCCCTGGACGCGTTCACCGTCGACCTGGATGGTGTGCGGGTCCACGAAGCGGGCCTCGGCGAGGTATACCTTCGCTCCCATCTTCTCGAAGGCATCGGGCCGTGGCTGAAGCGCTCGAACAACGTCATGCTGGCGCCGGACGATGGCGTCCCAGTCCAGCGTGACCTCGCCGGTCCGGGTCCCGAAGAGGCCGGCCCCCCTGACCAGCTGGTGGATCCGCCCAGACCTTACCAAGGTCTTCTTGGGAATTCACCCCCGGTTGATGCAGGCGCCGCCCAGGGGGCCCGGGTCCACCAGCGCCACTTTCGCCCCCAGCTTGACGCCCTGTTTGAGGGCGTTGATGCCCGCAGCCCCACCGCCGATCACGACCAGGTCGTAGCGCTCCATTCCCTCTTCTCCTCTACTTGCCCTTGGAGAGCTGCGCGCGGAGGAATTCCCGGAGGCGGGCCCGCATCTCCGGCGGCATCTCGACCCGGCCGGCGCGGCCGGTCAGCTCCCGCGTCTTCTTGTAGGTCTTCAGGTAGGCCACGCAGGGCTCGCAGCCCCGAAGGTGCCGCTCGAGGTCCGCCACGACGTCGCCGGTGAGCGTCCCGTCCAGGTAGTCGGACAGGAACTCCATGATGAATTCTTTGCACATCAGCTTGCGCATACGGGACTCCGATCGATCACGAAAAGGAGCGGGTGATGGACCAGCCGCTCCCACCATGGGCCGAGCCAGCGCATCTCCACGACCTGCTGCCGCGATTCGAACAGGCGATGCCACTGCTCCGGCGTCCTGAACCCGAACGGCCCGCTCATCTTCCCCCCGTGGCGGCCACGGTTCAGCCGGCCATCCAGCAGGTCGAGCCAGAAGCGCTCCGCGCGGCTCCGGTAAACGGATTCCGTGACGATGAGCCGCCCGGCGGTCACCCGGAAAGCCTCGTCCAGAACCGCCTCCGGGGCGGCGCAGTGGTGCAGGGTCAAGAGGAGCAGCGTGGTGTCGAACGCACCGTCGCCGAACGGCAGCCGAGTCCCGTCGTACACTACGTACGGACCCCCCGCGCGCCGGAAGGGCCCCACGTCGACCGAGCAGACCCAGCGACCGGCGCGCGCGCGCAGCGCCTGGGCCACATACCCTTCGCCCGCTCCGAGGTCGAGCACTCTCGGCCCCCGCACGAACGGCGCGACCACCTCCGCCTCGGCCCGGGCGTAGCGGCGCAGGAAGACCTGGAGCAGCCAAGCCACCGGCCTCATCAGGGCTTGCCCTTGATGGATTCGAGCAAGGCGCGAGCGTCCCTGGTATCCTTCACCGTCCAGTCGGCCGGGTTCCGCGGCTCCTTCTCGTCCAGGACGGCCTGGAGCTCCCGGCGCGCCTCCGCGATCCGCCCCCTTTTGACGAGCGTCTTGGCCAGCCCGACGCGCATGCTGGTGAACTTCGGGTCCAGCTCGAGCCCCCTCCTGAACATCTCCTCGGCCTTGTTCAGATCCCCGCCCAGCAGCCCCGGCACTTCGTAGTAGACGTTGCCGGCGAGCGAGTAGACGGCGGTGAACTTCGGGTCGAGGCTGAGGACCGCCTGGATCTCTTCCTGGACCGTCGGGAGGAGAAAGAGCGAGCGCACCACGCCCTTCGTCTGCCCCCACCGGCCAGCGTTGGTGCCGTACCAGAAATGGGCCGCCGCGTTCTTCGGGTCCAGCTCGACGGCGCGCTTGGCCGCCTCGCGCCCCTGATCGTAGGCTTCCAGCTTCTGGTCGCGGCTGGCGGCGCGGATGTCGCCCCAGATGAAGCAGACACGGGCCAGGGCCACCAGGTTTTCCACCCGAGGGTCGGCCTTCACCGCCTGCGCCAGCCCCTCCCGCAGCCGGTCGAGCCGCGGCGGGTCCTCGTGATAGCGCGTGGCGAAGCCCTCGAGCTCGGCGACCAGCGGGGATTGCCCCCAGGAGGTTCCTGAGGCAGCCAGGACGAGAAGGGCGGCGGCCAGCCCGGTGCGGATCATCGCGAGCGAAGGAGGTCCTGCGCCACGCGGGCGGCCCCGAGCAGCGGCGCCCGCGGGTTGAGGACCAGACGCACGGGCATGGAGGCCATGAGGTCCCGGTACCGCCCCTTGTCGGCGAACGCCGCCAGGAAAACCCCGTCGGTCAGCTTCGCCCGGATCTTCGGAGCGATCCCCCCGCCGACGAAGACCCCGCCGACCGCGAGGGCTTTGAGCGCCAGATTGCCCGCCTCGCTCCCGTAGACCGAGACGAAGAGATCGAGGGCCGCCACGCAGAGCGGGTGGCCGCCGGCCAGCGCCACCTCGGAGATGATGGCGGCCGGATCGCCGGTCCCGAGACGGTCGGCGAGCCACGGAGGCTCGGGCGCGTAACCGGTATCTCGAAGGAACCGATAGATGTTGTGGAGCCCCGGCCCGGAGAGGACCCGCTCGTAGCTCACGTGGCCGAACTCCTTTTGGAGGAACCGGAGCAGCTCCATCTCGAGGTCGCTCCGCGGGGCGAAGTCGGCATGGCCGCCCTCGGAAGGGACAACCCGGTGACGCGAGCCGTCCCAGAAGAGGACGGCCTCTCCGAGGCCGGTGCCCGCGGCGATCAGGACCATGTTCCCCTTCCGCGCCTTCCCCCTCTGGATTCGCTCGAGGTCGCGAGGGGGCAGGGCGAGGACGCCGTAGGCCGCCGCCT
>JACPSW010000104.1 GCA_016193045.1 Candidatus Rokuibacteriota bacterium
GCTCTGGAACGCCTCGGCTCGAACATCTACTCGGGCCTCGGCTCGAACGGGGTGCGGACGAACTTCTGGAGGGAGCGGATCTCGCGCGGCGGAGCCTCGTGCCGCCCCTTGGCGGTGTACGACACCTCCGCCACGTACAGGTCGCCCCGCGAGTCGGTCACGACGCCGTGGGGGGCGACGAACTGGCCCGGCTTCTCGCCCCTGAACCGGTCGCCGATGCGGCCGAGAAGGTCCCCCTTCAACGACAGGATGCTGACCCGGCCGCCGAGGTTCGGGACGCTCTGGTTGACCGCGAGGTCCGAGCCCAGCTCGCCCACGTAGATCGTCCCGCCCTCGCGGCGGTCGATCAGGAGCCCGCACGGCCGGTGGAGGTTATTGAGCTGGGCCAGGTAGCGTCCCTCGGCGTCGAAGACCTGGACCCGGTGGTTTTCCCGATCCGCCACGTACACGAGCCCCTCGGCATCGGTGGCGATGTTGTGGGGGAGGTTGAAGCAGCCGGGATCGGTTCCCGGCTCGCCCCACGAGAAGAGGTGGCGTCCCTTGGGATCGTACCTGTGGACCCGCGAGTTGCCGTAGCCGTCCGAGATGAACAGGTCGCCCGTCAGCGGCGACAGCGCCACGTGGGTGGGCCGGTTGAAGGGCTTGCCGCTCTGGAGGGTCGCGGGCTTGTCGGGATCGCCGATGGTCAGGAGCAGCTTGCCCTCGGGGGTGAATTTGCGGATCGTGTGGTTGCCGTCGTCCGTCAGCCACACCTCGTCATCGGGCCCGATGGTGATGCCGTGGGCACGGCCGACGAGCCCCTCCCCCCAGGAGCGGAGGAAGTTCCCCTCCCGATCGAAGACGATGAGGGGGTGCTCGCCCCGGTTGAAGACATACACGTTGTCCTTCGAGTCCACCCCCACGCCCGCCGCTTCGACGTAGCGCCAACCCTCCGGCAGCTTTCCCCACCCTTCAAGGACCCGGAACGCCGGCATCAGGCGGCCCCCAAGACCTGAGCCGCCTTCTTGAACGCCGCCGACTTGACCCAGAGGATCGCCCCCCAGCGGCCCGCCCCGGCGGACACTGCGTCCATGGCCGTCACGTTGACCTTGGCCGCCGCCAGCTTGTCCAGGATGTCAGAGCAGGCCCCGATACGGTCATCCCCCTGGATCAGGAAGCCCCGCTTCGGCCCCTTGACCTTCCACTTCGCCTGCTTGGCGACCTGCTTGAAGGCTTCGGGATTCTCGGGAATGAAGTCCAGCTGGGCTCGGCGGCCCGCGGGAAAGCCCGAGTAGGCCAGGAGATTGACGCCGGCCTGCCGGAGCGTGGCCAGGGCGCGGGCTCCCTCTCCGGGCTTATCAGCAACCTGGATGTAGAAGTACTCGACGCGCTGAACGGTGTCCATGACGGCCTCCTGTCGAATGATTGGCAGGCCGGATTCTACCCGCTTGTGCTGGTGAGGGCAAGCCCACGACACTCGTCCTTGACGGCCTCATCCGGGCCGGTTCATAGTTCTCGCGGGCGACAGGAAAGAGCAATGACGGGTCCCCAGACGAAGTACGCCAGGAGCGGCGGCGTCCATATCGCCTACCAGGTGATCGGGGAAGGTCCCTTCGATCTGGTCCTGATCCCCGGCTGGGTCTCGCACGTCGAGCTCCTCTGGGAGGAGCCCACGATCGCCCGGTTCTTCCGCCGCCTCGCGTCATTCAGCCGGTTGATCGTCTTCGACAAGCGGGGCACGGGGATGTCGGATCCCGTTCCGCTCACCCAGCTCCCGACCGCCACGGTTCTGTTCACGGACATCGTGGGGTCCAGCGAGCGGGCGGCGGCGCTCGGCGACCGGCGGTGGCGGGACTTCCTCGAGAACTACTACGCCGTGGCCCGCCGGCAGCTTGACCGCTTCCGCGGCCGGGAGATCGACACTGCCGAGGACGGTTTGTTCGCCACCTTCGACGGGCCGGCCCGCGCCGTCCGCTGCGCGTCGGCTATCACCGACGCCGCGTGGCAGCTCGGCCTAGGGGTCCGGGCCGGCGCGGGTAACCCCCTCACCCTACCCTCTCCCCCACCGGGGGAGAGGACAAGGTGAGGGGGCACGCTACCGGAGGAAGCGCCGGGCCAGATAGGTCTCGAAGGTCGGGCCCTCTCGCTCGCGGAAGACGACGGCGACGTGGAGCTGCTCCAGGTACTGCTCCAGCGTCTTGCCCCCCAGGGTGATGTTGCGCGAGGCGAAGAACTCCCGCGCGTCGGCCTCCAGCTCGGGCGTGGCCA
>JACPSW010000105.1 GCA_016193045.1 Candidatus Rokuibacteriota bacterium
CCACTCGCCCGAACGCCGCGCTGCGCGCGGCGGACGGGACGAGGGGGGCCCACTGCGCGCGGCCCCGTGGGGGCTGCACCCTGCGCCACCCGCCCGGTCGCGCCATCGCCGTACGTGAATAATGCGCGCTAGGATGTCTCGCAGGGCGGGGTGCGCTCCGCCAGCGCCTTGAGCCGCCGGGGGGTCAGCTCGGTCTTGAGCGCCCAGGACGGGTCGGCGTGCTCGTCCTTCTTCTTCATGAGGAGCCACTCCTTCCCCGTCTTCCCGGCGGCGAAGCGGGCCAACGCGAAACCGCCCTCGAGCTTCTTCCCGTGGAGGACGAAGGCGAGCTTCCCGGCCTTGACCCCGGCCTCGGGTAAGCCTCCCTCGGGCACTTCATAGGTCCCGTGGTCCCAGACCACCACCGGCCCGGCGCCGTACTGCCCCGCCGGGATGATCCCCTCGAAATCGACGTATTCGACGGGGTGGTCGGGGACCATCACGGCCAGGCGCTTGTCGGCGGGATTCATCGACGGCCCCTTGGGCACCGCCCACGACTTGAGGACCCCGCCCATCTCGAGGCGGAAGTCGTAGTGGAGCCGCGTGGCCCGATGCTCGTGGACGACGAACCGCTGCGCGCCCTTCGCCACGATGTCCCTAGCCCTGCTTGAGCTGCTTGAGCCGGTCGAGGTTGGCGGCCAGCGCCTCCTCCACCGCCCGGTTGAAGCTCCCCTCGGGGAACTGCCCGTCGGGCCCGCGCTCCCCCGCCGCGCGCCCCGAGAGGAGGGCGATCCCCTCGTCCACCGTCCAGACGGCGTGGATCTGGAAGCGCTCCTCGCGGACGGCCTGGACCACGTCTTCCCGGAGCATCAGATGGCGGACGTTCGCCTCGGGGATCAGCACCCCCTGGCGCCCCGTGAGCCCGCGCGCGCGGCAGACGTCGAAGAAGCCCTCGATCTTCTCGTTGATCCCGCCCACCGCCTGGATCTCGCCCCGCTGGTTGACCGACCCGGTGACGGCGAGGCCCTGGGCCAGGGCGATCCCGCTGAGGCTCGAGAGGAGCGCGTACAGTTCGGCCGAGGAGGCGCTGTCGCCCTCGATCTCCTCGTACTGCTGCTCGAAGGTGATGGACGCCGAGAGCGCGAGAGGGTGCTCGCGCGCGTAGCGCCCCGCCAGGAACCCGGTGAGGATCAGGACGCCCTTGGAGTGAACCGGGCCGCCGAGCTTCGCCTCGCGCTCGATGTCCAGGACGCCCGGCTCCCCCGCGAAGGTTCGGGCGGTGATCCGCGACGGCCGGCCGAAGGCGTGGTCGCCCGAGGCGAGCACCGAGATGCCGTTGACCTGCCCTACGGCCTCGCCGTCCGTCGCCAGCAGGAGCGCCCCCTCCGCGAACATCCGTCCCATCCGCTCCTCGATCAGGTTCGCCCGGTAGGTCTTCTGCTCGACGGCGTGGCTCACGTCCTCGCCCTGCACCAGCGGATGCCGGCGCTCGCCCGCCCAGAAGGCCGATTCCCGGATGAGGTCGAGCAGCTCGCCCAGCCGCGACGTCAGCCGTCCCTGGTGGGCGACCAGCCGCGAGCCGTGCTCGATGAGCTTGGCGACCCCGCTGGAGGAGAACGGGGGCAGCGCGTCTTCCCGGCACGCGCTCCCGATGAACCGGGCATAGAGCAGCTCGAACTCCGGCGTCCGCGGGAGCGACTCGTCGAAGTCCACCTTGACCTTGAACAGCTCGCGGAAGTCCTCGTCGAGCATGTACAAGAGGTAATAGAGCAGCGGGCTCCCGATGAGGACCACCTTGACGGAGAGCGGAATCGGCTCGGGCGCCAGGCTCACCGCGCTGATCAGCCGGTACTCCTCCAGCGGCTCCTCGATCCGGATGGACCCGCCCTTCAGCGCCTTCTTGAGCGCCTCCCAGGCCATGAAGGTGCGGAGCACGTCCTTGGCCTCGAGGATCACGTAGCCGCCGTTGGCCCGGTGGAGCGCCCCGGCCTTGATGAGGGTAAAGTCCGTCACGAGGGTGCCGAAGTGCACCCGGTGCTCGATCCGCCCGAGCAGGTTGCCGTGGGTCGGGTTCTGCTCCAGCACCACGGGGGCGCCGCGCTCGCCGCTCCGGTCCACGAGGACGTTGACCCGGTAGGCCTCCAGGAACGCGCCGGGCGGGGGAAGGAACGGCAGCCCGCCCTTGCCGTCCTCGAGCCGCCTGAACTCCTCCGCGTGCGCGATCAGGTCCTCCTCGACCTGGTCCAGGTAGCGGCCGACCGGTGCGAGCCCCGCGAACCGCTCGCGGAGCTCGCCGATGAGCGGCCGGATCGCCGCCGCCGCCGCCTCGGCGAGGAGCTTCTCGTGCGCCAGGCGGGCCTCCCGCTCGAGCTGGCGGATCTGGCGGAGGCTCGCTTCGAGCCGCTCCTCCAGGGCGCTCTCGCGGGCCTGGATCGCCTCCCGCGCGGCCTTCGGCAGCGCGGCGAACACCTCCGGCGTGAGCGGCTCGCCCCGCGGCGCCGGGGCGACCGCCATCCCCCGCGGAGTCCGGATCACCGCAAACCCGTCGGCGCGGGCCGCTTCCTCGAAGCGCTCCATCTCCGTCTGCTGGCGGCGGGAAAAATCCTCCATGACCTGGGCCTTGTGGCGCTCGAACTCCTCCCCCTCGAAAACCCGGGGCAGCCGCGCCCTCACATCGTCCACGAGCCGCGCCATTTCTTCCCGGAGTTCGCGCCCCCGCCCCGCGGGAAGCTCGAGCGCCGTGGGCCGGTAGGGATCGGCGAAGTTGTGAACGTAGCAGTAATCCGGCGGTGTCGGCTCCTCCTGGGCGGTCCGCGTCAGGACGCGGCGCATGGTGGTGGTCTTCCCGGTGGCGGCGGGACCCAGGACGAACAGGTTGTACCCGGCCCGGCGCATGCCGATGCCGAAGCTGGTCGCGCTCACCGCGCGGTCCTGGCCGATCATGCCGTCGAGCAGGGGGAGCTCCGCCGTGGACCTGAACGGCAGGGCCGTGGGGTCGCAGACGGCCCGCACCTCTTCCGGCTTCAGTCGGCGCGCCATAGGCCCATCCCCCCGGGCGGAACCGGCTCGCCCCGGCGCTCGGCGTCCAGCACGGTCTCGATCCCCTGCACCAGCGCATCGGGGTTGAACGAGATGCTCGTGATGCCGCGGCGGACCAGGAAGCGGGTGAACTCCGGATAGTCGCTGGGCGCCTGGCCGCAGATGCCGATCTTCCGACCCGCCCGGCGGGCGGCGTCGATCACGGCCCCGACCATCGCGAGGACCGCGGGGTTCCGCTCGTCGAAGAGGGGCGCCACGAGCTCGGAGTCCCGGTCGAGCCCCAGCACGAGCTGGGTCAGGTCGTTGGAGCCGATCGAGAAGCCGTCGAAGATCTCCGCGAACTCTCGCGCCAGGATCACGTTGGACGGCACCTCGCACATGACGTACACCTCGAGCCCCCGCTCGCCGCGGACGAGCCCGTGGGCCGCCATCAGCTCCAGCACCCGCTGCCCCTCCTCGGGCGTCCGGCAGAAGGGGATCATGAGCTTCACGTTGGTGAGCCCCATCGCGTCGCGCACCCGGCGCATGGCCCGGCACTCGAGGGCGAATCCCTCCCGGTACCGCGGATGGCAGTAGCGGAAGGCCCCGCGGAAGCCAAGCATCGGGTTCTCCTCTTCGGGCTCGAAGTCCCGCCCCCCGATGAGCCCCGCGTACTCGTTGGACTTGAAGTCGGAGAGCCGCACGATGACATCCTTCGGGTAGAAGGCCGCGGCGATCATGGCGACCCCCTCGGCCAGCCGGTCCACGAAGTATAGGGCGCGATCGGCGTAGCCCCGCGTGAGCCCGGCGATCGCGGCCCGCGCCTCGGGGTCCTTGATGCCTTCCGGGTGGAGCAGCGCCAGCGGGTGGACCTTGACCGCGCTCGCGATGATGAACTCGATCCGCGCCAGCCCCACGCCGTCGTTGGGCAGGGCCGCGGCGCGCAGCGCCTCGCCGGGATTCCCCACGTTGAGCATGATCGCGGTGGACGGCTTGGGGAGGGCCGCCAGGTCCACCTGGCGGCGGTCAAACGGAACCGTGCCCCTGTAGACGTAGCCGGTTTCCCCCTCGGCACAGGACACCGTCACCGTTTCGCCCTCGGAGATCGCCTGGCTGCCGCGCTCGGTGCCCACCACGCACGGCACGCCGAGCTCCCGGCTTACTATGGCGGCATGACAATTGTTCACCAATACCGGGGTATAGAGATCCGTGAACACGATATAGTTGTGATTGTCCGAAACCGTCAGATTGTAGACGTCGTGTTCCCCCAGATCCATCCGAAAATTGACCCGTTGCTGGCGGAGGTCGGAACCTAACAGCCATCCCAGCTCCTCGCGAGCCTGCTGGGGCGCCTCAGGCAGTAGCTCGACGATCTTGTCGGCTCCGATCAGCAGGTTATTTTCTACGTAGGGACGAATATGCCCGCCCACGTTCACTTCTCCAACGATGTCCGCCAGCAGGGGGCGGGCCGCGAAGAAACGCGTCCCCACGCGCCGCCGCGCGCCCTGGACTTTCACCCGTCTGGCACGCCGGCCAATCTCCTCTAATCCCTCTACTAACTGGATGTTCGCGATGTTCCGGTTTCGAGTCACCTGCGGGAGGATCCCGACCCGGAGGGACGCGACGACGATAGCCTCCGTGAGCGCGGGCTTAGAGCAGTAGACGCTGATGCGATGCGCGCCCGAACCGTACGCCCCATCACCGTCGACCACGCCTCCCAAGAAGTCGTAGGCGACGTCCTCATCGGAGGCCAGCAGGGTCTCAACCATCCGCTCCTGTTCCCAGAGGAGATCGGCCGCGATCTGCTTGCGGTGCCAGCGGTACGCGTTCGCCGTCCCGCGCGCGGGCTTTCCCCGTATGGTCCCGGAACTGAGCGGTTTCTCAGAAATGGAAGGTCCCTTTCCATAGGCAACCGTCATGCCATCGACAACGGCGGCAATGAAGGCCTCCTTCTCCGCCGTTGGCTTCTGGATGAACGTGACCGCACCACGACGGCTGGTTAGCCCGACATGACCGTCGGTGCTAAGAGCTCCCACAAGATAGGCGGGAAGCCGCCCCCCCGCGGGAGCGTCGCCCAAGCACGGAACGCGCCCAGCCACCAAGACGTGCTCGTGCTCGTTGAGCAAACAAGCGATCTCTCGGTCTACGAGCTGTCGCCTTTGAACCGCTACCATCTTGTGGTCAGGCGTCAGACGAAGCGTATTGGTGTCCTGACGGCCCGTGAGGGAGGTAGAAACTTCGATGACCGGCGCCCGCCGCTTCATCACCCTGAGGATCGGCTTCCATTCTATCTTCAAGGTTTGTCGGTTCAACGAAGGAACAAGCAGGCCCCCGCTGGCCTCATAGAGTCCCTTCATCGTGCGGAATCCCCGGCTCGTCAGGATCTTGGTCTCCCCGACAAAACACGTGCGCCCCCCCCGGTCGGTGACGATGGCGGCGGCGCGCTTCATGATCGGCTCCCAGTCCGGGTCTGTCATCGGCGTGACCAGCACTTCCCCGGGCTGGAACCGTTCGAGGAACCTGGGGTCGAGGAGGCGCCGGACGCGCCCGACGCCGATCTTCTGGCCGATCGCCTTGCCCGCGGCCAGCCGCTCGCGAGGGGTCGTCTCCAGGATCGTGAAGACCTCGAGGACCGATGGTCGCTCCGCGCGATGAACCGTCTCCGGACGCGCTTGCAGGATGTACAGGCGCCCGTCCTCGCCGTCCTTCGCCCACTCGATGTCCATGGGCGTCGGCCGCCCATGCTTCGCGGAGTAGTGGGCCTCGATCGCGATCCCGTCGCGCGCCAGCTCCAGGGCCTCGTCGTCGGTGAGGCTCAGGTTCCCGCGCTCCTCCGGAGGGATCTCCACGCGCCGGAAGGCGCCCCCGCCCCCGCCGACCAGCTTCCAGTCCTTCTCGCCGACGGCCCGCTTCAGGATCGCGCGGTACCCGGCCCGGAGAGTCGGCTTGAAGATCCAGAACTCGTCCGGGGTGATCTGCCCGCTCACCACCGCCTCGCCGAACCCGAACGCCGAGTTAATGAGCACGATGTCGCGGAAGCCGCTCTCCGGGTCCAGCGTGAACATGACCCCCGCCGCTCCGCGGTCCGCGCGCACCATTTTTTGGACGCCGACCGACAGGCGGACGGCCATGTGATCGAACCCCTGGTGGATCCGGTAGGCGATGGCCCGGTCGGTGAAGAGCGAGGCGAAGCAGCGGCGGCAGGCCGCCAGGAGCGCCTCGTCGCCCCGCACGCCGAGGTAGCTCTCGTGCAGGCCGGCGAAGCTCGCCTCGGGGAGATCCTCGGCGGTGGCGCTCGACCGGACGGCGACGGCGAGCCCGGCGCCGTACTCCCGGCACAGCGTCCGGTAGGCCGCGATCACGTCGTCCTCGAGGCCGGGCGGCAGCGGCGCCTCGACGATGAGCTGCCGGAGCGCCCGTCCGGCTTCCGCCAGCGCCTCGAGATCCTCCCCGGTGACCCCCTTCAGGATGCGCGCCAGCGCGTCGCGACGCCCGTTCCCGTCGAGGAGCGCCGTGTACGCCTCCGCCGTGATCGCGAAGCCGTTGGGCACGCGCACCCCGGCCGCCGCCAGCTCGCTGTAGAGCTCCCCCAGGGAGGCGTTCTTCCCGCCGACCAGCGGGACGTCGGCCAGCCGGATCTCCCGGAACCAGCGGATGTAGGTCATGTCCATACGCCTGGAATAGCCGTGTGGCAGACCGGACAGCGCCCGGCCGCGAGGCAGTTGTCGAGGACCCGGAACCCGCGGCGCTCCAGGAGCCGCCGGCCGCAGTCCGGGCATGCCGTGTTCTCCCACGGATCGCCGGGGACGTTCCCGGTATAGACGTAGCGGAGCCCCGCCTTCCGCCCGATCAGGGCCGCCCGGTGGAGCGTCTCGGGCGGGGTCGGCGAGGCGTCGGTCAGCCGGTAGGCCGGGAAGAACGCCGAGACGTGCCACGGCATGCCGCGGTCCACCGAGGCCAGCCACCGCGCGAGCGCGCCCAGCTCCTCGTCTCCGTCGTTCAGCCCGGGGATCACGAGCGTCGTCACCTCCACCCAGATGCCCAGCTCCCGCATGGCGCGGATGGTCTCGAGCACCGGGGCAAGCGTCGCGCCGCAGACCTTGCGGTAGTAGCGGTCGGAGAAGCTCTTGAGATCCACGTTGGCGGCGTGGAGCACGGGCGCGACGAGGGCGAGCGCCTCCCGCGTCATGTAGCCGTTGGTGACGAAGAGGTTCCGCATCCCGGCCGCGGCGGCGAGCCGGCTCGTCTCGAGGGCCAGCTCGAAGAAGATCGTGGGCTCGGTGTAGGTGTACGCGATCGAGCGGCAGCCCGCGGCGCGCGCGGCCGCCACGATCTCCTCCGGGGCGATCGCGTCCCCCGGAAGGGGGCCGGGACGCTCGCGGGGCCACTGGGAGATGATGTAGTTCTGGCAAAAGAGGCAGTGGAAATTGCAGCCGACCGTCGCGATGGAGTAGGCGAGGGTGCCGGGCAGGAAGTGGAAGAACGGCTTCTTCTCGATGGGATCGATGCCGACGCTGATGACGCGATCCGCGACCAGCGTGACCAGTTGCCCCTCGAGATTCTCCCGCACGCCGCAGATTCCGCGGAGCCCCGGGCGGATGCGGCAGCGGTGGGCGCAGAGGTTGCACACCACGCTCCCGTCCGGCCGCGGCTCCCAGAGAAGCGCCTGGAGGGCGGTGGCCGGGGGAGCCGTGGCGGTCGGGGGCACCGGTCGGTCTCCTCGCCGGGTCAGAGCGGATAGCGCAGGAGCGCCGCCACGCCGCCCACGCGCGCGAGCGCTTGATGGACCCCGACCGTCTCCACCTTGCCGCCGGTGGCGATGACGCGCTCCGCGATCGCCCCGCCCAGCTCCGCCGCCGTGGTGGGCTTGCCGCACAGGCGGCAGGTGGCGGCGTCGCCGCTCTGGAGCGCCCCGCACTCGACGCAGAGACGGCCGGGCTGACTGAACCCCTGGAGCAGGTACAGGCGCTGCACCGCGCCGCGGGCGACGGCCTCGAGCGTCTCGTCGAGCCCGGCCACGGCCCGGCCCCCTTTCGCCGCCTCGGTGAGGATCGCATCCACCGCGTCCGCCCCCTCGCCGCCGCGGAGGCGGGCCAGAAACTGGGCGGCGCGCCCGACCAGGACGGCGGCCGACTCGTGGCGCGCGCCGGCGATGCTGCCGACGATCCGCTCGGCGATTCGCGGCGGCAGCCGCTTCTGAAACACCGCGATCGTCCGCGGCTCCCCCGCCATGACGATCCGCCGCACCCCGTTCCCCTCGGTCAGGCCGATCAGCGCCTCCACGACGGCCTCGAAGTGGCGCCCCCGATGATCCTGGACGTGACGCTGGTAGCGGGACTGGGCCAGCTGCGCCCAGCCGCCCCGGCGGTGATGGCCGGGCACCTCGCTCTCGAGGGCCACCTCCTCCCCCACGCCCTCGGCCGTCAACGGCACGAGGCGGGCGCTCTCGCCGTCCACGAAGACCATCAGGGCCGACGGGGTCGTCTCCAGCAACGCCGCCAGGGGGGAGAGGTAGGGCGCCTCGGCGACCACGAAGGCGCTCTCGAACGGGACCCGCAGGGGAACGACCTCGCGAAGGCCCAGGCTCTGGCAGGCGAACAGCGCCACCCCGTTGGCCTCGGGGACCAGCGCCTGTGTGATGAGCGCCTCGCCCTCGGCCTGGATCCAGTCCAGGTCGGCCTGGATGCCCCCGGCCGTCGCCGTCTTGCGGGCCTTGCGGATCTCGTTCTTGAGGAACACCCGGACCCGGTCGCGCTGATGCTCGTCGCCCCAGCGGGTGTTCAGGTACACGCTCACCACGGGGGTCTCGCCCGTCCCCCGCAGCTTGGCCAGCTCCGTCAACCGCGCGCCGACGTCCATGACTCCCTCAGGCGAAGAACGCCTCGATCTCTGCCCTGAGCGTGGTCTCGGCCTCGACGGGATCCGAGGCCTTGACCTCGAAGAGCATCCCCTTTTCGTGGCTGAGGCCCTCCACCACCACGCCGACGGCGACCCAGCCGAACGGCTCCACCTTTTCGAGCTCGATGTCCACCAGCCGCCCCCTGATCCGATCCATCGTCAGCATCGTCGTCTCCTGAGCCACTGGGCCGCGGGTCCTGCCCTCAGCTTTTCTTGGCGGTCCGCGCGACGAACGTCTGCATGACCGCCTCGACGGCCTCGCTCCCGCAGCCGGGACACCGGATCTTGGCCGCGGCGCGCTCGCTGATCCGCAGCAGCAGGGTGAAAACCTTCTTGCAGTTCCGGCACTCGAACTCGTACTGCGGCATTAGGACCCCCAGAGGCCGGGGTGATACAGCACGACCGGCAGCCGGGACTTCCGGAAGACCTGCTCGGCCACGCTGCCGAGCACCGTGCGGCCGAGCCCGCTCCGTCCCGCCGTCGCCACCGCGATGAGGTCGGCGCCGAAGGCCTCGGCTTCCAGGAGGATCTCCTGCACCGGGTCCCCGAACCGCACGACGCACTCCACCGGGATCCCCTCGAACTGGACCTCGACGGCCCGCAGGTAATCCATCCCCTCCGCCTCCAGGCGTTCCATCTCCTGGTCCAGATAGGCGACCACCCGCCCCGTCTCGCTCACCAGGGCCTGCGGCAGCGGGGCCACGTGGAGCAGGCGCACGGTCGCCCCCGCCCCGCGCGCGGCATCCGCCACCACCGGCACGATGGACTCCGCCAGCGGCGACGCATCCAGCGGCACCAGAACTCGCTTCGCCATGGTCTATCCCTCCCTCGCGGCCGTGCCCTGGAAGCTCCGGTCCACGGCGCTCCGATCGAACGGCCCCAGATCCCCCATGGAGGCGGCGAAGTTGAGGAGCGCGATCCGCACGCCCTCGGGGATGCGCGGGTACCAGCGCGGGTGGGCGATCACGAGCGCCCGGCTGGCGTAGAACGGCGGCAGCACCTCGAGCAGCTCATGATCGCCGCTCCGAGCGCGGTACCCATCGAGGAACCGGTGGAAGAACTCCTTGAAGGGTTCCGCCAGGCCCGGCCCCTTCAGGAGGCCGAAGAACAGGTAGTTGATGCTGAGGGCGGCCACGTCGTCGGCTGGCTCCCCCCACTCGCCCCGGCTCCGGTCCAGGACGGAGAAATCGGTTCCCTCGCGGAAGAGGAGGTTCCACGGGTGGAAGTCGCCGTGGACCGGCGCCAGCCGGTGGGTGAACCCCCGCAGCCGCCAGCGCCACTCGACCGCCGCATGCTCCAGGGCCGCGCACGCCTCCGGCGGCAGCAGCGGGTACGGGTGGGGGTAGCTGTCGAGGATCCCCATGAGGCACTCGCCGTGCCCGACGAGCTCTCGGACGCGCCGCTGGTAGAGCCACGGCGCCCGCTTCTTCTCCGTGTGGATCTCGGCCAGGTAGCCCGCCAGGGCGTCCACCCGCCCGAGGTCCAGCGACCGCGCCGCTTCGGTGAGGAGGCGGTCCAGATCGAGCCAGTACGGCGTCCCTTCGGCCTTCTCGACGAGCTGGAAGAACTCTGTCGAGTCGCCGGCGGAGACCAGCTCGCCGCCCGCGCGCACGAACCCGACGTCCCAGCTCCTGACGTGGCGCGGCAGGGCGTTGAACGCGGGGTGCCCCCACAGCGCGGCCCAGGCGCGGTCCGCGGGGTACTCGTGGCCGAAGCCCTCCTCGGGCCGGGTGCGGGCCAGGACGAACTGCCGCGGCTCGCCCCCGATCAGGCACTCCACTTCGAGCGGCACCCCGTAGCCGAAGGCCTTGGGATTGGACCCCTCGCCGAGATTGTCCTTGAGGGGGCGCACGGCCAGCAGCTCAACCGGCCGCCGGAAGACCCGGGCAAGGTACGCCTGCAGCTCCCTCGACTCGATCATGCGTCGCGCCCTATTTCCCGCGGACCGTGAGCACCGGGCACGGGGCCAGCGCGATCACCCGCTCGGCCACACTCCCGAGAAAGAATTTGGACAGGCCGCTCCGCCCATGAGTCCCCATCACGATCAGGTCGGCGCGCTTGGAGCGGGCGACCCGCGCGATCCGGTCGTAGGGCACGCCCTCCAGCAGCACCGCCTGGACCCGCGCCTTGGCCTTCTGGGCCTTGGCCGACACCTTGGCCAGCTCCCGCTGCGCGCCCCGGCGAGCCGAAGCCTCGAGCTCCTCGTAGGTCCTGGGCGAGACGTAGCCGTCTCCGATGAACGGCGTGGGCGGGATCATCACGTGGACCAGCAAGAGCTGGGCCCGGCTCTCCTTGGCCAGGGCCACGGCCTTCAGGAACGCCGCCCCCGAGGCGCGGGAGAAATCGGTGGGATGAAGAATCCGACGAACCCCTTTCATACCCGGACTCCTTTCCTGGGCTTACTCCGACACCAGCCGCTTGGCGGCGAAGTACTTCTTGGGGTAGCGGGCCCGCTCCAGGCGCCGCTCCCGGTACTCCGCCAGCTCCCGCTTCAGGCCGCCGAAGCTCCGGTCGAAGGCGAGCCAGGCGTTCTCGGCCACGTCTTCCACCCGGATCGCGGGCCGCCGGGGGATGCGGACGGTCAGCGCGCAGCGCATCGCCCGGCCTCCCTTGGGACCGTTGTCGTCGATGAAGGTCGCCACGGCCGTGACGGGACTCGCCTGGATCCGCCCGAGCTCCCGGGCCAGCCGCTTCTCGATCCGGGCGCCGAGCGCCGGCGCCAGCGACACGCCGCGAAGTTCGATGTGCATGGAAACGCCCTCAATCCAGCAGGCGGACCTGCCCCGCCACGATCTGCCGGGCCCGTCCCTTCGCTTCTTCCACGAGGAGGTGTCCCTCGGCGTCAACGCCGAGGGCCCTGCCCTGAACGACGCTCCCGTCCTCCCGCACCTCCACCCGCCGCCCGGTCAGGATGTCACGATCGCGCCAGGCCTGCAACAGGGCCTCCGCGTGCCGGTCCCGGTAGACGTAGAACCACTCGTCGAGGAAGGTGAGGAAGCTGGCCGCGAAGGCGTTCCGGTCGATGTCCCGGCCCGCCAGCTCCCGGAGCGAGGCGGCCGCTCTGCCGGCATCGCCGAGTGCCTCCTGGAGCGCCCTGCTCTCGACGTTGAGGTTCACCCCCACCCCGAGGATCACGTAGTCCAGCCGCTCCCCGGTCGTGGCCAGCTCGGCGAGCACTCCCGCCACCTTCTTCCGATTCACCAGGATGTCGTTGGGCCACTTGATGGCCGCCGGGAGCCCGAGGGACCGGACCGCGTCGGCGACCGCCAGGCCGGCCATGAAGGAGAAGACCGGCGCGTCCTTCGGCCCGATGGCGGGCCGGAAGAGGACCGAGGCGTAGAGGTTCACGCCGAACGGCGAGAACCAGCTCTTGCCGAGCCGGCCCCGCCCGGCGCTCTGGCTCTCGGCCAGCACGGTCGTTCCCTCGCGCGCCCCGGCCTTCGCCAGGTGGCGGAGGGCGTCGTTGGTGGACGACACCTCGCCGAACAGGTAGATCTGGCGCGCCACGGTCTTGGCCGAGAGCTGCCGGCGGATCAACTCGATGCTGAGCGCGTCCTGCAGGATCGACACTTCAGGGGACACGGCGGGCCTCCTCTCTGCGGCCCTGCGGGCCGACCGTCAGGACCGGGCAGGGAGCCGTTCGAATGACGCGGTGAGCGATGGAACCGAGCGTCCACCGGATGAGCCCCGACCAGCCGTGGGTCCCCATCACGATCAGGCCCGCTCCCGACGCGACCGCCTCGTTGACGATCTGTTCCTCGGCGACCCCGCGGCGGAGCGCCGTCTGGACCTGGGGCCGGGGAATCCGGCTCTTGGCCAGCAGATCCTCCACCGACTGCTCGGCGTGCCGGCGGTAGCCGGCTTCCAGCTTGGCCCGCTCCGACGGCGAGACCCGAGGATCCTCCGGAACCTCCGGCATGACGTGGAGCAGGATCAGCGGCGCCCCGCCGGCGATCGCCAGCTCCTCCGCCACCGGCCATGCCCCCTGCGCCGTCGGGGAGAAGTCCGTGGGGTAGATCAGCGGACCCTGGCGCGCCGGGCGAGCCCAGGCCGGGCCCACGGTCACGACGGGGCACGGCGCCCGGCGCAGAATCTCGTCGGCGACGCTCCCCAGGAACGTCTGCTTGAACCCGGTACGTCCGACGGTCCCCGCCACGACGAGCCCCGCCTGCTCCTCGACGGCGGCCAGCAGGATCTGTTCGGCGGCGCGGCCCTTGTCCACGCGCGAGCGCGCCTTCAGGGTCTCGAGCTCCGCCTGGGCCACCAGCTTCCCGATCTCGGCTTCCGCATCGCCGCGGGCCGTCTCCCAGTAGCGCGTGAAGACGTCCGCCGAGAAGAACCCTTCCGGCGGCGCCGTGAGCGGCGGCACGACGTGGAGGATGACCACCTCCGCGCGGCACACCCGCGCGAGCTCCATCGCGCACGGCCAGGCCGCGAGCGAGGCCGCCGAGAAATCCGTGGCGTACAGGATCCGCGCGATCATGCGGCGCTCTCGAGCGCGGCCTCCGAGATGCGCATGAGAAACACGGGGATCGGCGAGCCGCGCAGGACCGCCTCGGCGACCGAGCCGAACAGGAGCCGCCCGAGGCCGCTGCGCCCGTGGGTGGTCATGGCGATCATGTCGGCGTTGATCTCCTTCGCCGCCGCGATGATCTCCGTCGCAGGGTCGCCGACCCTCACCCGGGCGCCCGCGCGGACTCCCTTGGCCTTGAGCGACGCCACCAGCGGCTCGAGGTAGCCCTGAGCGTCCAGCTCCTTCACGATCGGCTCTCCGGCCGGCAGCTCCCGGGCGAGCGTCACCACTTCCGTCGGGGTCAGCGGGACCACGCGGACCAGCAGGATCTCGATGTCGAGGGGACCGGCGATCTGCTCGATGAAGGGAAGAATCGCCTCCGCCACCCGCGAGCCGTCCAGGGGAACGAGGACACGCTGGTACACGGCTTACACCCTCCCGGCCATGGAGCCCCGCCAGGGCCTGGCCTCGCCCTTTTCTACCGGCGCCTGGATCGGCGCCTCGGCCGCGCGGACCAGGAGGATCGGAGTCGTCGTCCCGCGCAGCACCGATTCGGCCACGCTCCCCACGATCAGGCGCCCCAGCCCGCTGCGGCCGTGGGTCGTCATCGCGATCAGGTCCACCTTGTTGAGGCGCGCCGCCTCCACGATCGCGTACGCGGCCGGGCCGTACCACACGGAGGTTTCGACGTCCTTCCGCCCCTGGGCCGCGAGACGGTCGCGGACCTGGGCCAGGTAGTCCTCCGCCTCCTGCACCACTTTGATCTGGCCCTCGGTGGGGTCGACACCGGGAAGCGTGTGGGCCTCGGCGGCGCGGATCAGCACCAGCTTTGCCCCGGAACTCTCGGCCATCTCGACTGCTCTCGGCAGCGCGGCTTCCGCGAGCGCCGAGCCGTCCAGGGGGACAAGAATCTTCTGGAGTTTCATGGAGGTCTCCTTTCCTCGGCTACATTCCTTCCGACCAGCGAAAGTGCAACGGAAGTGCCACGGAGAGGTGGACGGAGAAGGATTGAAAATCGAGGAGTTACTGCCGAGAGGGGGCGCGGGCAGCGCGCCGCACCTGAGGCGCGGTCACCCCAGGTGGGGCAGGCTCATCATCGGGGGCCGGCCGGGCCGCTCTCGCGGATCCCGTACTTGTTGATCAGGCGGTGGAAGGTCTTTCGGTCAATCCCGGCTGCCTTCGCGGCCTGCGAGACGTTGCCGTCGTGGCGGCGGAGCAGCTCCGTGAGGTACGTCGCCTCGAGCTGGATCATCCACTGGGCCTTGGCTTCTTTGAGGGGGAGGTTCTGGCCGGCCAGGGAGGGGATCTGGGCGCCGCCGACGGCCGCGGGCGGAACGCTCAGGTGCGCGGGCAGGTCGCGGGCGCTGATGGTCTCCCCCTCGGCGAGAACGCAGGCCCGCTCGATGACGTTCTGGAGCTCGCGGACGTTGCCGGGCCAGGCGTAGTGTTCCAGAATCTGGATCGCCTCGGGCTCGAATCCCCGGAGGGCAACCTCCCGCCCCTGGCCGTACTTCTTGAGGAACGTGTGGGCCAGGAGCGTCACGTCCCCCTTGCGCTCGCGGAGGGGCGGCAGCGGGATCGGGATCACGTTGATGCGGTAGTAGAGCTCTTCCCGGAACTGCCCTTTCACGACCTGGTCCCGCAGATCGCGGTTCGTCGCCGACACCAGCCGCACGTCCACATCGATCTGCCGCGTGCCCCCGACCCGCCGGATCTGCCGCTCCTGGAGCGCGCGGAGGAGCTTCACCTGGAGCCCGACCGGGAGCTCCCCGATCTCGTCGAGGAACAGCGTCCCGCGGTGGGCCACCTCGATGAGGCCGGGCTTGGTCCTCACCGCCCCCGTGAACGCGCCCTTCTCGTGGCCGAAGAGCTCCGACTCGAGGAGCTGCTCCGGCAGCGACGCGCAGTCCACGGGGACGAACGCCTCCGTCGACCGGGGGCTGCTCAGGTGGATGGCGTTCGCCACCAGCTCCTTACCGGTCCCCGATTCCCCGATGATCAGGATGTTGGCCTCGGACCGGGCCGCCTTCCGCACCAGCTCGAACACCTGGGCCATGGCCGGGCTCCGGCCGATGATGTTCTCGAAGCCGTAGGTCCCGCGCAGCTGCTCGCGGAGCCGGACGTTCTCCACGGCCAGGCGGCGCTGGGCGAGGGCCCGGTCCACCGCCAGCCTGAGCTGGTCCGGGCTGAACGGCTTGGGCAGGTAGTCGAAGGCGCCTTCCTTCACCGCCTCCACGGCCGACTCGATGGTGGCGAAGCCGGTCACGATGATGACCGGAACCTGGGAATCCACCTCGCGGGCGCGGCGGAGCAGGGTGAGGCCGTCCATGCCGGGCATCTTCAGATCGGTCAGGAGGACGTCCGGGCGGTCGGACTCCATGAGGGCCAGCGCCTTGCGCGGCTCTCCCGCGGTCAGGCACTCGTAGCCGGCCTTGCCGAGGATGCGGCTCACGTTCTCGAGCATGTCGGGCTCGTCGTCCACGATGAGGAGGCGGCCCGCCGGGTATCTCATGCGCGGTCCTCTGTCACCACGACCGGAAAGGTGAGCGTGAAGGTGGTCCCCTTGCCGGGCCGGGACTGGACGTCGATCGTGCCCTGGTGCTCGCGGATGATCCCGTAGCTCACGGACAGGCCGAGCCCCGTCCCCTGCGCCTTCGTGGTGTAGAAGGGATCGAAGATCTTCGGCAGCCGGTCGAGCGGGATCCCGGGCCCGTTGTCGGCCACGACGAGGCGCAGCCAGCCCGGCCGGCTGGCCACGGTCCCGGTCTCGATCCGGATCTCGCCCCCGTCCCTCATCGCATCCCGGGCGTTGGTCAGGAGGTTCAGGACGACCTGCTGGAGCGCGTTGGGGTCCCCCTGCATCGGGGGCAGATCCGGCGCCAGCGACCGCCGCACCGTGATCCCCTCCTTGCTGACCTGCTTCTCCAAAAGGAGCAGGGTGTCCTCGACGACCCCGTTCAGGTCCAGCAGGCCGCGGTCCCCCGGGGACTGGCGCGCGAAGGACAGGAGCCCGCGGGCGATCCGCGCCACGCGCTGCGAATGGCGATGGAGGACCTCCAGGTCCTGCCGGACCTGGGGCGGCAGCCCGAGCTCGTCGGCCTCCTGGAGCATCAGGTCGATCCGGGAGGAGATGATGCCGACGGGATTGTTCAGCTCGTGGGCGAGCCCGGCGGAGAGCGTGCCGAGGGCGGCGAGTTTCTCCGCCTGGCGGGCGGAGCGGCCCAGCCCCACCTTTTCGGTGATGTCCTCGATGAGGAGCACGGCCCCGGAGGGCGCCAGGTTCTCCCGGAGGAGGCTTCCCTTCACATTCAGGATGACCCGGCCTTTCCTGAGCGTCTCGATCTCCACCCCCTCGACGCTGAACTCGTCGATCTCCCCCCCGAGGAGCCGCTCGATCGGCTCGGCGAGCCCCTCGCGGCAGCTCGGGTTGATTCCCACGAACGGCTCGCCGAGCACCTCCTGGGCCTTGACCTCGTACCGCTCCTCCATCGCGCGGTTCCAGGCCCGCACCCGCCCGTCCGCGTCGAGCACGACGAGGCCGTCGCGGAGGCTCTCCACGACGTTCGTGATGAAGCGCTCGCGCGCCTCGATCTCCCGGTTCAGGGCCGCGACCGCGAACCGCTCGCGCTCCTCGATGTCCGCGAGCACGCCGACCCCCACGGCCGTTCCGATCAGCACGGCGATCCGAATGGCGACGTTCGCCCACTCGTGGTGGACGAGCGTGGGCCAGATGACCCAGATGTAGGCGATTGAGGCCCCGACGGCCACCGCCACGCCGCGCCGGATCCCGTAGTAGTAGGACTGGAGGCCCGCGATCAGAAGCAGGGCGAGAAAGAGCGTGCTCTCGGCCCCGCCCGAGAGGCGGATGAGGAGGAGCGCGAAAGACAGGTCGATCAGGAGCACGGGGAGGTGGAGGCGGAAGACCAGTCCGGGGCGGAGCCAGATGAGCAGGTAGAGGAGGAGACTGTAGCAGCTGAACGCCGCCAGCGCGAAGGCCAGGAGGATCCAGCCGACGAAATCCGTGGGGGTCAGCGCCAGCCACACGAAGCCCGCGATGACGGCGAGCCCCCGGAGGAACGGCAGCGCCAGGAACCGCGGGCCGCCCACGCGTCGGGAGAGCTGCTGGAGCCAGCTGATCTCGCTCATCATCAAACCCTGCTCGACCGCCTCATGATACCACGCGCCACAGCGGCCTTACGGGCGGCGGGGGAGAGGGCAGGGTGAGGGGGCGTTAGCGGCCGAAGCGCCGCCGCCGGTGCTGGTAGCTCCGGATGGCACGGAGGAAGTCGATCTTGCGGAAGGCGGGCCAGTGGACGTCGCAGAAGTAGAACTCGCTGTACGCGCTCTGCCAGAGCATGAAGCCGGAGAGGCGCACCTCTCCCGAGGTGCGGATGATCAGGTCGGGATCGGGGCAGTCGTAGGTGTAGAGATACTTGTCCACGGCGTCGGGGGTGAGGGCTCCGAGGATCTCGTCGGGGCGCTCCCCGCGGGTGAAGGACTCCCGGAGGTACCCTTTGACGGCATCCACGATCTCCTGCCGGCCGCCGTATCCCACCCCCACGTTGAGGAGCATCCGCTCGTGCCGGCGCGTCGCCGACTCCGCCGCCCTCAGCGCGTTGAGAGCGCCGGCCGGGAGCAGGTCCAGGCGGCCGATCGGCCGCACACGCATCCCGAGCCGCTCGGCCAGGCCCCCCTCGACCCACTCGGCCATCTTCGCCTCGATCACCTGGAGGACGTCGGCAACTTCGCCGGGCTCGCGGGTGAGGTTCTCGGTCGAGAGCCACCAGAGCGTCACCGTGGGGATGCCCAGCTCGGCGCACCAGGCGAGCACCTCCTCGGTCTTCTCCGCGCCCATGCGGTACCCTTCGGCGAGGCTCACCAGCCCGGTTTCTCGCGCGTAGCGCCGGTGGCCGTCCTGGATCAGGCCCACGTGCCGCGGGAGCGGCCGGCGAAACACCTCGTCCAGGAGCTGGCGCCCGTACAGGCGGTAGAGGAGGCGCTTCAGCATCAGTCCACCGGCGGCCTCTCGGCCGCCCAGGGGCGCGCCGCCTCGAAGGCGGCCGACGCCGCGAGCACCGCGCGATCGGCGTGGCGGCGGCCCACGATCTGGAGCCCCACGGGCAGGCCGTCACGGGTGAAGCCCACGGGAATCGAGGCGGCGGGCTGACCGGTCAGGTTGAAGGGATAGGTGAAGGCCATCCAGCCCAGGGGCGACACCTTCTGCCCCGCGATCTCGCGCGGCCAGACGCCGTCGCCGGCGAAGGGCGGGACGGGCACGGTCGGCGTGAGGAGCAGATCGAAGCGGGCCAGGAAGCCCTGCACCTCCAGCCAGAACTCGCGGCGCCGGCGGGCCGCCTGGAGGTACTCCCGGATCGTCACGCCCCCGCCCCGTTCGAGGAAGCGCACCAGCGTGCGATCCATCCGGTCTCGCCACTCGGGCAGCCGGTCCCCCCAGTTCGCGTACATCTCGGCGGCAGCCATGGTGGAGAAGGTCTCTTCCGGATTCTCCCAGCCCGTCGCCACCGTCTCGACGCGGCAGCCCAGGGTTTCGAACACGCCCGCCGCCTCCTCCGTCAGGCGGATGACCTCGGGCTCCACCTGCGCGTAGCCGAGATCGGGGCTCCACGCCACGCTCCATCCCTGGATCGGCTCGTCGCATGCCGCGAGGTACGAGCCGGCCGCGGCCGGAAGCGAATGACGGTCCCGGTCGTCGGGGCCCGCAAGGACGTCCAACATGAGCGCGGCGTCGCGGACGGTGCGGCTCATGGGGGCGGGGACGGTGAAGGTCTCCCATCCCGGAAATCCCGGGCCGCTCGGGATGCGCCCGAAGGAGGGCTTGAAGCCGTACACCCCGCAGAAGGAGGCCGGGATTCGGATGGAGCCGCCGCCATCGGTCCCGAGGGCGAGCGGCCCGAGTCCCGCCGCCACCGCCGCGCCCGCCCCCGAGCTGGACCCCCCCGGCGTCCGATCCGGGCGCCACGGGTTCCGGGTGACGCCCAGGAGCGGGCTGTCGGCCAGGGATTTGTGGCCGAACTCCGGCGTGGTGGTCTTGCCGAGGATCACCGCCCCGGCGGCCTTGAGCCGCTCGACGGCGACCGCGTCTTCCTCCGGAACGAAGTCGGCGAAGATCCGCGAGCCGCCGGTGGTGACGATCCCCCGGGTGAAGAGGACGTCCTTGATGGAGACGGGCACGCCGTGCACCGCGCCGAGCGGCTCGCCGTGCATGACGGCGGCCTCGGCGATCTTGGCCCCCTGGCGCGCCACGTCGGCGGTAACCGCACAGAAGGCGTTGAGCGCGGGGTTCAGCCGCTCGACGCGGGCCAGCAGCGCCTCGGTGAGCTCGACCGGCGAGAGCTTCCTGGCCCGGATGAGAGCGGCTATCTCCGTCGCCGGAAGCCAGCAGAGATGGGGGGGGCTCATCGGCGCGTGAGGCGGGCCACGGAGAGCTCCACGTGGGTGGCGTTGACGCCCTCACGCGCGGTGAGCCGGATCGTGTCCGCCGCCTTTCCGAAGTCCATGATGGTGGCCTTGTAGCCGTCGGGGGTCTTGGTCCGGTTCGTGAGGAGCAGGGTCCAGTCCTTGGCGAGGAGAAGATCCCTCGCCGCGGCCGCGGCGCCCTCCACGTCGAGCTCCGTCATGTAGACCAGCCGGGCCACGTCGGCCCGATCCGACCGGATCCTGACCCACTGGTCGGAGTACGGGATAAACGAGGCCGGGACCGGAACGTCGCCGAACGGCTCGCGTGGGATCCCGCCCCGGCCGGCGCACGCGGTCAGCGCCAGAGCCAGCGCGAGCGGGAGGAGGACCCTGGGGCGGCGGTCGAGCATGAACACCCGGTATTGTATCATCAACCTCCCATGACCGATCTGCACCGGACCGTGAAGCCCCACGGCACTGTCGTGATCCACCGGCCGGGGCCGTCCGGGCGGCCGCTGCTGGTCTCCGAGGCCGACCGGCACGGCACGCCGCTCACGGTCGCCGAGTGGGACGACGCGGGACGGCTTTGCCACGCCAGGGTCCGCCTGCCCGATAGCAGCTGGGTCGGCATCGAGCCCGCGGCGGTGGAGTCGCCCGCCTGGGGGCCCTCCGACCGCCTCTGGCTCCTCGAGCCGGTCGAGCCGTTTCGGCCCGTCGAGCCGATCACGATCTTCCAGTCGGTGGACTACGGGGCGGTCGGCTTCATCCCCCCGCTCGCCGAGCCCGCGCGGCTGCCGCCCGGGGCGGGGACCGCCGTGCTGAACTTCCTTGCGACCCTCCTCGTGGATCAGGACGCCCCGCGCGTCGGCTACCGGGGGCCCTACGCGACGGAGCAGCTCTTCACCGCCCTCCTGGAGTCGTTCCGCCACGACCCGGCCGCGCCGTCGCCGCTCGAGCGATTCATGGCGTCCGATCTCGCCTGGACGCCGGCCCCCCACGAGCGGCTCTTCGCCCCGGCGGGGGTGTACGTCCAGCTGCGCGACGGAATCGAGAAGGTCGCCTTCCGGGGGCGCGCGTACTACCGGCGGCGCTGGCAGGACGTGGTGCGCGCCGAGCCCCGCGTCGTCAGGACGGAGAGCGCGCGCGTCCTGTGCTCACTGTGGGCCCTGGGAGAAGCCGTCGAGGACCATCTCATCCTCGATCCGGCGGGAGAGGTCCTGGCCGTGCTGCCCCCGGCGCCCGCGGAGGGGACGGCCCTCCCCTTCTCCCTCGCGTGGCGCAGCGCGATGGGCGAGCTCATCGCCCACGGAAGCACGCCGCTCCTTCGACCGTCCATCCTGGGGGTCGTGGAGCGGCTCGGCCTGGAGTGGGGGGCGGTCACGGGGGATCTGGTGGAGGCGGCCGGCGACCGCCTGGTGGTGAGCCTGCGCCTGCCGCGCCTGTTCCGTCAGAGGCTCCCCGCGCAGCCGGATCAGGGGGAGCGGGTCCGCGCCGCCCTGGGCTTCGCGGCGGAGGTGGCGAGGCTTCTCGGGCCGGCGGTGCGGCAAAAGGCCCAGGCCACGCTGGCGGCGCTGCCCGAGCCGGGACAGCGGGCGGCGCTGGAATTGGCCGAGGCGACCTTCGACGCTGCGGCCTCGGGCCTTCAGTCGAGCCTGGATCGCCTCGTCCGCGCGCTGCTGGCCGGCAAAGACCTGCCCGCCTAAGCAGCCGGCCCGCGGGTCCTCAGCTGGCGCCGACGTGGACGAGCCCCCACAGATTGAACAGCACGAAGGCGCTGACCGACACGAACGAGAGGACGATATAGCCCACCCAGATCGCCTCCTGGCGGGAGATGCCCTTTCCATTCCCCAAGCGCCGCCACAGCTCGTCGCGGAAGAAGCGCCACGAGTCCTTGTTGAGCGTGGGGAGCCCGAGCACGTCCACCAGGATGTGGTAGCCGTCCATCTCCAGGAAGCAGAAGGGATACAGGCAGACGAGGAAGGACTGCCACTGGAGGACGCCGGTGGCCACCACGAAGCTCTGGAGGAAGCCGAAGGGCAGGTGGGTCGCGGTCCACAAGCAGAGCGCGCCGAAGTAGAGGTGGACGAGCGGGCCGGCGAGCGCGGTCACCACCCGGGCCCGGCGGCTGGCCATGAACATGTCGGTCACGTCCACGTAGAAGGTGGGCACGAAGCCGTGGAGGAGGGTGAAGCCGAACTCCCGCACCCGGCGGCCGAAGTGGACGCACGCGAGCCCGTGGACCGTCTGGTGAGCGGCCAGCGTGGCGAAGAATAAGAGCTTCACGGAGAGCAGCGCCAGGATCGGGTGCTGGCCCAGCGGCCGGGCGATCTCCCCGGCGTCCTGCCAGAGGCGGATGGCCGACATCCCCCCGAGGACGGCCAGGGCGAGGCCCAGGACGAGGGTCGGCAGGGTAAAGAGCAAGAGGCCACCCCACCGGTAGAGCCGCTCGAAATTCCGCTGCACGTCGCGGCTCGTCACGGTGAGTTTTTCCAGGCCCTTGAACGTCGCCTCCAGCGCCCGGGCGCCCGGGTTCTTCCGGTGGCGCGCCAGCGCCTCGCGAAGCCGGGAAGCTGGACGGAGCGTGAGGAGCTCCGCCTGTCTGAGCTTGGCGATCAGGCCGGGGATCAGGTCGAAGTCGAAGGCGCCGTAGCGGAGGACGTAGGCCGTGGCCATGTCCTGGAGGGAGGTCCGGCCGTCCATCTGCTCCCAGAGAAAGCGCTCGCGCTCGCGCAGCAGGATGTAGCGGTCGGTGGCCTTGTTCTTGAGGACATAGGTGCGGCGCCGGTCGATGCCCTTCGAGAGCTCCGCCACCTCCCAGGCCGAGTCGGCGATGCGCTGGGGACGGTACTGGAGGTACGCCAGGGCGCTGGGGACCGCCCGGACCTCGAACCCCTCGTCGGCCTCCCGGCGGATCAGCAGCTCGATCTTCGTCTGCCGAGGCATCAGCGGGAGGGCTTGGTCTCGAAGTCGAGCCCCGTGGCCTCCAGCCCCCACCGCGTCACCTCCGCGACGAGGTTGCCCGACTCCCGGAGGCGGGTGGTGAACACCTGGACCATCTGGAAGAAGAACGCCGCCGCCGCGCGCGGGCTGATCTCGATGAACTGCTGGAGGCTCTCGCGGTCCAGGCAGAGCAGGAGCGCGCCGGTCTCGGCCTGGACGGTGGCCGACCGCGGCGCCTGATCGAAGAGGCTCATCTCCCCGAAGAAGTCCCCCGGCCCCATCCGCGCCAGCACCTGCTCGACGCGCCCCATGACGGGCTTGGAGATCACGACGGTCCCCTCGCGGATCAGGTAGAGCTCGTCGCCCTTGTCCCCCTCGCGGAAGAGCACCTCGCCCTTCTTGAGCGTTCGCTCCTGGAGCCTGAGCGCCAGCGCGACCAGGTGGGGCTCGGCGAGATCCTTGAAGACGCTGACGGTCTTGAGGAAGGCGACGGCGTCGGAGGTCGGCATGCGGGAGGGACGCCAGCCTCAGGTCGACCAGCGCTTGACGAGGGCCGTCTGAAACGTCCGCGCCTGCTGGGACCGGGGGATGACCATGAGCTTGGCGATGGCCTGGAGGACCGAGGTCCGCTCTTCCGCGCTCAGCTGATACTCGGCCAGCACGGCGTGGGGGTCCCCGACGAGGGTCTGGAGGAACTCCGGATCGATCATCACCCGCCCCACGAGCTCCTTGAGTCCCTGTTCCGCCACGAGTCCCCCCTTCCGGCCGCCGCCGGGGACACCGGAGTTCTCATTATAGCGCACCGCCGGGACCCGAATGAGGGAAAGCGGCGAGCGCCAAGGCCCAACTACTGGACGGAGCTCGAACTCGACGAGTTGAGGATCTGATTGACAGCGGTGATCTGCCCATTGGCCGGGTTGATCTCTACCGCTCGCCACGTATTCCCGGCCTGGCCTGCCGTGGGCCGCAATGTCGCGACCGTCGTGCCGCCACTCACAATACTGCCGGTCCCACCCGTCTCACCCGTCGCCGGACGAGCAACGACGCTTCCTCCCCGAATCACCTTGATCTCAGCCTCTGCAGCCGTTGACAGGCTGGTGCTCGTGGAGGACTGGTTGCCGAAATTAAAAACCGACGCTCTATACACTCCGCCCTGGTTGAACTGCTGGACCGTGATCACCTCGCTGCCGCCGGAGCACACGCAGTCCCGGTGAAGTTTAGCAAACGGCTGGCGCGTCAGGCTTCCCTTGTCAGAAAAATACACATGGAACCGGGAATTCTGCGGGCCCGTCAGGTGGAGGTCCAGGTCGGGAACCGCCGTTCCCCAGGTGACCTGGATGTGGAATGGCGTTGTCGCGGTTCCATTACCCCCTCCATTACTCACCTGATTCACCAGACGCGAATTCGTCGCGGGCGTAAGCGGGGTGATCGGCGGCGTGAACACGCCTCCGCCTCCACCGAAGCCGGGCACCGTCCCCCCGCCCAAACCAGGCTGCGCCCCGGAGGCGAGGGTCGCGGTCGCGGCGGCCGCCGTGCCGGTGTTGACGACCTTGTCGTTGGCCGCCGGCGGCGGCTGGTTGGCTCCCGTTGCGCCCACGTTCAGCTGGTAGTTGCCGATCAGTTGGTTCACCTGCGTCTGGCTGAGCAGGGCCTGCGCCAGCGCTTGGGCCCCGGCGAAGCCGGTGATCTGAGCCTGAACCAACGCGCTCACGCTGAGACCCAAGCCTTGGGCGACTCGAACCCCCGGCCCCGCATCGGAAGCCGTCTCGGCCATCGCGAGGAGAATACCGGGCGCTTCGCCGGCGAGAGCCGGCCCGTCCTGAAATTCTTTCCCGTTGGCGATGAACGGCGGCGTGGTGGGCAGGGTCAGCTGGAATTCCCCCGAGGCCCCGGTGATCACCGTCTGCGGCCGCCCGTCGGGGAGCTTGGAGACCTCGATGACCCCGTCCGACCCGCGCACCGCGGCGATCGCGTTGGGGGTGCGGATCTCGACCTCATCGCCCGGCCTCATCAGCCGACGGGCCACCCCCACGCGGATCTTCCCCTCGGCCAGGTTGATCAGCCCCCGCTGAGAGCCGTCCGGCCGCGTCTCCTCCCGGATCTCGAAGCGCGAGAACTCCCGTACCGTCACCGTCGCCTTGCCCATCAGGAGAAACCGCGCGAGGGATTCCTTCTGGGTGTCCACCACGTCGCGGACAAAGAGGTTGTCGCGCAACCTGAGCGGGGTTTCGGGGGCCTGGGGCCGCTTGAGGTCCGCCCGCCCCGTCAGGGCGGTGACCACTCCGATGCCCTTCCCGTCCTGGGCCCGGGCGGGGAAGACAAAGGTCAGCAGGAGAGCGGAGGCGAGAAGACCACGGATAAGCACGGTCCCCATGGAAGACAACCTCCCGGGAGCGTCAGGTCCTCGGGGGGCGCCGACCCGCCCCCGGTCCGTCGTGACCAGTAACTATACCCGGCCTCGACGCACCTCGTCAACAGCCCGACGGGGACGTCAGTACTTCCAGCCGACGGAGAGCGTCACCACGTTCCGGTCGAAGTCGAAGAGGGAGAAGGTGGAGCGGTTCCGCTCCTTGAAGAAGTCGAGGGAGGCGTTGAACCCGTAGGGAAAATCGCGCGACAGGGAGGCGGTGAAGGTGTGGTCCATGTCGCGCCGCATCACCTTGAACATCGCCCCCTCCACGCTGGACCCCTCCCGCGCCGCCTGGTTCAGGGACGCCGCGAGGGCGTTCTTCTTGGGGTAGTCGCGGAACTGGAAGTCATAACCCGCCTGAAACCGAATCCCCCACGGGCCGGTCACTTGAAAGCCCACGGAGGCCTTCTGGCCGAAGTAGCGGTAGTCGGCCCCGATAGTATCGTCGGCGTCGAACTGGTAGCCGACGCGGAGGAAGTGCTTCCCTCCGGCGAAGACCAGGATGTGGGTGGCGCCGAGCAGGTGGTTCTGGCCGTCCCGGCTCTCGTCGCGGAGGTCCAGGGTGTTGGCCGAGCGAAAATCCTTGTCCTGGTAGCGGTACTGGAAGAGGGTGAAGTTGAAGTCATTCTCGAAGAGCGTGAGGGAAGCGGTCCCCGTGTGGCGGGACAGGAAAACGGCGCCGTCCAGCTCCAGGTAGTCGTAGCTGTACTGGGCCCCGTACCAGGCCGGGAGCGGGCCCAGCCGGGCGCGGTGCACGTAGTTGGCGCCCCAGGTGTGGTTGAGGACGTCCAGGTTCTGGAGGCTGTTGTAGTAGTTGGAGAAGATCTGGTAGCTCGCCGTCAGCGTGTCGGGCTGGGTCTGAATCAGATCGTACTCCAGCCTGAGCAGCGCGATCTCCGCCGCGCTGCGCCGCGGCTGTCTCCGGAGCTCCAGCACGGGCTTCGTCGGCGCGAGCGTGGCGTTGTCGTCGTAGGAGACCCCGCCGCGCACCTCCACCCGGTACCGCCGCGGCACGGGCTTGGGCGCGACGGCCTCGGCGAACAGCTTTGCCGTCCGTCCCAGGGGGGCGTCCGGCCGGAGCTTCGCCGCCTCTTCCAGGTCACGGGTGGCCTCCTCGTCCCGGCCCAGGTGGTGCTTGGTCAGCCCTGAGTAGAACCGGTTCTGCTGCTGGAAGCGGACGTCGCTGGACACGTTCTCCTGAAAATAGACGAGCGCCTGCTCGTACTCCTTCCGCTGGAAGTGGATGAACCCGAGGTAGTAGCCGAGGTTGTCGCGCTTGGGCTCCTTGCCGTGGACGAACAGGAAATGGGGATGCGCGCGCTCGTACTCCTCTCTGGTGAAATAAGCGACGCCCAGGTTGAAGGCGATGTCAGGATCGGCCGGGTCCAGCTGGCGCGCCTTCTCGAGATGGGTGACCGCCTGGTCCGCCTGGTCCAGGGCCAGATACGCGATCCCGACGAAGTAGAAGACCTCCGCGTTCTCCGGGTCGATCTGGAGGGCCTCGAGGAAGTTCTTGAGGGCCTCGGCGTACTTCTTGTCGTCGTACTCGATAATCCCGCGGTCGATGTACACGGCCACGGGCTCGGTGGCGCGCTGCTGGGCGGCCGCGCCGGGCGGGACGGTCACCGGGAGGGCCCACCCGAGCAGCACGAGCGCAACGAGCAGGGAGCGGCGCGTGGGTCCCATGGCCGGCTTTCGCCTTAGCCTATGGGAGGACCGCCACGAAGTCAACGGGAGGGGAGTGGTGACCCCGGCGGGATTCGAACCTTTCCCGCGTCGGAGAGTTCAACGGCTGTTGGAAGTCACCTAGTGTCCTGAGTCGGAATTAAGTAGGCACCGTGGGTCCTCACTTTCCTGTCCTGGGTGGCTGTGGGAGCAGCCAGAGACAATCCCCGGCACTCTCCCGGCACCTCTCCGGCACTCCCCCAGCAGTCCCCGGCGGTCTTCCGGCACTCTACCGGCGGTCTGATGGCATGGCACCAAGCTTGCCATAGACTGCGAACAAAGGCCGATCCAGGAGGGTTCTCTGGCCACCTCGGCAGGGCTGGTAACAGTCCGCCAACACGGTACGAATCCGTGCACCAGGCCGGCCCCAGCCTGACCCCCACCATTGCACTACAACGGCAACTGACCGGCATCAAGCGACACGAGTCCCCGGCAAATGCCGGCAACGGGCCGGCAACGAAACCAGGCCGGGATAGTCCTCCATTCGCCCTCAGCGGGGCCGGATAAGGGCACCTGCCCCCTCCCCTTACCCCTTCTTCCCACGCCCTCTTGATTCCGCCTGAAGGGAGCCGCTCAGCTATTCGCGATGCCGAGGACAGCGTTCCTGGACTTACGTTTCGTAGTCGAGGGCACCGTGGCTGAAGGGGACAAGATCCTCGCGCGCGTCGGCGCCCGCGGTCGCCAGGGAGGAGCCTTCATGGGCATGCCGCCGACGTACTCCTTTGTCGAGGTCACGAAGTCGATGTCAGCAGGGGATTCTCGACCTCAAGCTAGACCGTCCTCCTTGAAGTCCTAGGATCCGTAAGTTCTCAGGAAGTTCGTCACACCCACTCACGCTGCCTTGGAGTATCTCGCGAGTGGCTCCGCCCTTGCGTGTCCGGCGCCTCACCGCGGACTTCTCCAGGGGTCACCGAAGGGCCGCAAGGAGGCGGAGCGGGCGGGTGAGGTCGGAACCGACCGTGCTGACCTGTATGCTGATCCCCAAGTGTCCCCTATGCCCTCAGCGGAAGCGTGAAGGTGAAGGTCGAGCCCCTTCCCACCGCACTCTCCACCCAGATCCGGCCACCGTGCATTTCGATAAACTTCTTGGCCAGCGTCAACCCAAGCCCCGTGCCCTCACGTTTCCGGGCGTCGTCGCCCCCCACCTGACGGAACTCCTCGAAGATGGCCCCTTGATCCTCTGGGGCGATCCCGATACCGGTGTCACTCACGGAGATCTCCACGGACCCATCGGCGAACACGGCCTTCAGCGTGATCTGGCCACGTTCAGGCGTAAACTTCACGGCGTTCGAGAGAAGGTTGAGCAGGACTTGCTTGATCTTGCGCTCGTCACCAACAAGCTCTCCCAGCCGTGGGTCTGTTTTTCGGTCGAGAGCGATGCCGTGGCGCGCAGCACGCTCCTTGACCAAGGTGACGGCATTTTCGAGGGCTTGCGGGAGGTCGAACGGGGCAAGGGCAAGCTCCATTCGCCCAGCCTCGACCTTGGACAGGTCCAGGATGTCGTTGATCAAGGACAGGAGGTGCTGACCGGAGGAGAGAATGTCTTGGAGATACTCCGTCTGCTTCTCGTTCACCTCCCCGAACATCCGCTCCAGGAGGACCTCGGAAAAGCCGATGATGGCATTGAGCGGGGTCCGCAGCTCGTGGGACATGTTGGCGAGGAACTCCGACTTGTGCTGGCTGGCGGCTTCGAGCTGCTGGCTCTTGTCCGCGATCTCCCGGAAGAGCCGGGCGTTCTGGATGGCCAGGACCGACTGCGTCGCGAAGGTCTGGAGGAGATTCACGACTTCCGATGCAAAGGTCCCCGCCTCCTGTCGCGAGACGCCTAACGCGCCCATGATGCGCTGTTCGAAGAGCAGCGGAACAACCAGGAGGGATCGATAGCCGAGCCGCGCCAGGATGGGCTGAAACCGGGTGAAGGCATACTCCGGCTCATTCAGGATGTCGGCAACCTGGACTGGTGCCCGGCTAGCCGCCGCCTTCCCGGTCGCGCCCTCCCCCAGACGGATCGGCGCTGCCCGAAGCACCTCAACCAGCTCGTCTTCCATCTGGTGGGTGGCCCTGAGGTGAAACTCCTCAGTGGCCTCATCGTACTCATAGATAATCCCGCTCTTGGTTGCTGAGAGTTGGACCGCACGGGCGACAATGGTAGCGAGCACCGTTTGGAGGTCAAGGGTCGAGCTGACCGCCCGGCTGACCTCCCCCAGGGCCTTCAGCTCTTCGACCGACCGGGTCAGATCGCGGGTCCGTGCCTGGAGTTCCTGGAAGAGGCGGACGTTCTCGATGGCGATCACGGCCTGGTCGGCGAAGGTGGTAACCAGCTCGATCTGTTTCTCGGTAAAGGGCTTGGGTTCATCCCTCCAGAGGCCGAAGACACCGATGGCGGAGCCCTCCCTGAGCATGGGAACTCCCAGCATCGCTCGGTAGCCGGCCAGCCGCTGTCCCTCGGCCCGTTGGTATTCGGGGTCGGCCAGGACGTCGGGGATATGGACTGTCCGTCGCTTCATGGCGGTCCGACCGACGAGGCTCCCTCGGTCGGGAGGGAGCGGGTTTCGCTTGACGAGCTCTATCCACTCCGGGGAGTGAGCCCCGTAGTAGGCCGCCAGACGATACACCTCACCGTCGAGCCTGAAGATGACTCCCCTCTCGGCACCGCAGAGCTTCGTCGCGTTCTCCACGAGAGTCTTGAGCACCGGCTCAAGATCAAACGTCGAGCGGCTGATCACCTTGAGGACTTCGCTGGTGGCGGTTTGCTGCTCTAGGGCATCGGTCAGATGTGCTAGAGCCTCTGTCAGGTCGCGGTTGCGTGCCTGGAGTTCCTGGAAGAGGCGGACGTTCTCGATGGCGATGACGGCCTGGTCGGCGAAGGTCTTGAGGAGCGCGATCTGCTTGGTCGTGAACGGTTGCACCCTTGTGCGGCGGACAAAGATGACGCCGACCGGCCCATCTTTCCCCAGAAGCGGTGTTGCGAGCACCGTGCGGTGCCTCCAGAGGTGGGCGTGGGGCTTCGCGTCCGGGAACTCGGTCTCGAGCTCCGTGGAAAGGTCATGGACGTGGACAGTCTGTCCATTAGTCACGGCCCGTCCAACGACGGAGCCCCGGGTGATCCGGATCGCCTCACCGCGGAGGCGGCTCGGGATCGGCCCGTAGGAGGCCATCACGCGCAGCAGGTCCCCCTCGACGCGCAGGATCTGGGCGACATCGCCATCGCACAGCCGCGCGGCGTGCTCTGCCACTGCGGGGAGCACCCGGTCGAGGTCCGTCGGCGAGGTCGAGATGATGCGGAGAATCTCGCTCGTTGCCGCCTGTTGCCGCAGGGCTTCTGCGAGCTCCTCGCGGCAGCTCTTGACTTCCCGCTCCAGGTCGCGGCGCATCGCTACACGAGGCGCACTGCATCCCCGCGACGGGCCGTGCCACCTCGCAGGACGGCCGCGTAGACCCCGACATTGACGCCGTTGTGCTTCGCCGCAGTGCGTAAGATCCCGGGGTCCCGAGGCAAATCGCCCTGAGGCAGCGTCGTCATGACGCATCGCGGGCACGGGGCTGTGATGCTGAGGCGGACCTCGTCGCCGATGGCGACTGTCCGCCCTACCCAACCGTCCTCGACGAAGCCCGTCTCGCCTGAGGCCGGCGCCACCACGATGTTGGGCCGGAAACGGCGAACCTCAAAGCGCCCCCGGGGATACAACTCCCGGAGGTGGTCGATCGTCGCCGTTGTCAGGAGATGGATAACCGCGAGGTCGAAGAATGTCTCGGGGGGCATCGGCTCATCGGTGACGGTATCCCGATGCGCAAGCCCATCCATATCGGGCCAGTACTCCTCTAGGCTGGGGGTCTTGGGGGCGGGAGCGCCCAACACCACCTCGCGGCCCAGCACCCGAGACATGATCTGACCGACATCACGTTGCTGGCTGGAGACAATCCCGCCATCGGGGAGCGTGATACGGAGGGGTGGGAGCGGCTGGCCTGAGCGTGGCGGCTCGACGAAGGCGGCGCGGCAGTCGAAGAGCTTCTCCCACTTCCGGGGGTTCTTAGCGCTAGCGACCTTGCCTGTCGGCGGGTCGATCAGGGCGTAGGCACGATCCCCGAGGAGCCCCCGCTCGGTAACGTCGGCCGCATTCAGCTCCTCGCCCATCATGGACTTCACGGGGTAGCGCCATAGCGAGACCACCGAGCCTAGAACTGCGCTTACCATGACTACCACCTCCCGGCGCCCTAAAGACACGAACGCCCAGACCGGCCATCCGCGTGGTCGACGGGGGCATCTGAGGGTCGTGCAGGAATCCGCGCCAGGGGCACCCCCGCCTCCCCTGAGGCCGGACGTTATAGCGTGGGACGCGGGACCAATCTAAGCGTGACGGAGAGCGCGGTCAAGCGCGAAAAAAACAACTCGTGAGCAGAGACAGGATTGAGTTGCCGACGCCAGGATTTTCAGTCCCCTCCTATTATAGTAGGAGGACCAAGGGTCGCCTACTAACGCCTCTCGACATCATTCCTCCTCATGTACGGCCTCGAGCACATCCAGCTCACGAATGGCCACTGGTGCGGTGACGCCGCTGGAAAGGATTCCCTAAATGGTCCTTAGATCGGTCTGATCCAAGGATAGATCGACACGGCTGATGGGTAGACGTTCCATCGGACAGCCTAGTCTTCGACGAAGAAAAGGCGGCGTGCGGCTTCGTCGTTGGGCGCATCCGGTCCGAGCCCAGGGACGTCCGGAGTGCGCTTCGGCTCCCGGGCGAGGCGTGGAAATACGCGGGCGCGGCGGGCATCCGCCTCAGCGCCGACCTCATACAGGAGCTCCGTAAACCAGCCCTCGAGCCGGTGAAGGGCCCCGTAATACCGGTCGTGCTCCTCGGCGTACGCCCCGGCGGCCGCCTCCCAGTCGGTCTTCGCAAGGAGCTGATCGCGGAGGACGCGGACGTCACGGAGTGTGAGCGAGAGCCCACATCCCCAGCTAGGATCCGATGCCGCCGCCGAGTCACCGATGAGCGCGACGCCCTGCCGGTGCGGGTGCTCGACCCAAATGTCTGCGGCCTCGAACGCCGCGAGGGGGCCGGCGACTTCCGCATCTCGGTACCACTCCGGGGGCGCGCCCGTCTCCACGCACGCCGTGACGAAGTCGGCAGCGTGCTGTCGGCCGCTCAGCGCGCGGGGTGTGCCGCGCTTTCGATAGATGAAATAGGACCGGAAGCGCTGCCGGCCGATGGGAAACACGAGCGCGCCCTGCCCGATCGAGGGGCTATGTAGGACCTGCACCGAGTCCTCGGGCGCGCCGAGTCCAGCGTGCAGGACCCCCGCAATCACGAGTCTCTCCGGATCCCGCTTGACCGGGAAGCCTGCCCACGCACGAACTCTCGAACTCCGCCCATCTGCACCAACGACCAGCCTGGCGCGGTACTGTTCATCTTGGCCGTTCGCGCGTGCCAAGACGGCGGGCGGCTTGCCCGGCACGACAGCCGTGACGGCCACGCCAGTTCGCACCTCTGCACCGACCGACTCCGCCAGACCGAGGAGCACGCGTTGCATCTCTGGATGGTAGAAGTCGAGGCATCCGGCGTGCTGGGGTGTGGTCTCAATCAGATCGCGCCGGTATCGCGTTGTGGGGGCCAAGTACACACTCCACCAGCGCACCTGGTGCCCACAGGTCTCGATGAGAGGGCCATAGATCCCGAGGGCACGCGCCTCCGCGACTCCCCAGGGGTGCATGCCCTCCCCGCGGACGCGGTCCTTGAACTCCTTCTCGCGCTCGAAGACCAGGACGCGGGCGCCACGCGCGGCGAGCGCCTTGGCCAGCGCGGCGCCGCCGAGCCCCCCACCTACGACGATGAGGTCATAGTCCATTTGTCAGCTAGCAAGATGCGGCGTGAACGTTCAGAACCATCTACGACCTCTTGGTCCGGCCAGCTATAGTATTTTTGACCTACCCTTAGATCCCTTACTTCCAGGAATGCTCCAAGCGTTTTCTATACCGCCCCGCCATCCTCGAAAATACGCATCAGACCCACCCGAGCACAAGTAGGGTGTCCCAGAGGGAGACTAGTGTCGCAGCCGCCGCGGTGATCAAATGGTTTTGCGGATGATGAAACAACTACAATTGCCGCACGGTTGCTATTGAATCTTGCATAAGTAATGGGACGATGGTACCTTCCCATGCATGAGACCACCTGGGAGTCCCACCCAACTGGAGGCCCGCCGGCGCCGAGCGGTGGCCCTCCTGCACCAAGGGCTCGGCGTCCGAGAAGTCGCACGGCAGATCGGCTGTTCCCCCACCTCCGTCAGTCGGTGGCAG